>DALYUO010000409.1:0-1707 GCA_031981225.1 Pararcticibacter sp. | reverse complement strand
ATTTCCAGGTTCAGAATGGACTCACCTCTAAGGCATGCAACAAGTAATTTTCCCCTCAACTCAGGATGTCGAGAGCCGGTATAGAACAAAATTTCGCCTGGAGCAACAGCCGGAGTGTATTGTACTAATGGTGACTCCATGCCCTCGCTGCGTTCATCGTGATGGACAAGGGGCCAGCCATAATTTGCACCCTTTTTTATGATATTGATCTCATCTCCTCCGGTAGGACCGTGCTCGGACTCAAAAAGCAGTCCCGTGCCCGGCTGAAAGGCAATACCCTGAGGATTACGATGTCCATACGACCAGATCTCTTTAAGCGCAGTTTCATTCCTTACAAAGGGGTTATCAGAAGGAATGCCTCCGTCGTCATTAACTCTTAGAATCTTACCATTGTAAGCTCTTAAATCCTGAGCCAGCATCGGCTGGTCAGCATCTCCGGTTGTGATGTACAGCTTTCTATCGGGACCAAACACTAGTCGGCAACCGGTGTGGTTCTGATTTGCCGGAATGTCTTTAAGTAACACAAACGGTTGTGATAGTGTATCGTTTTCCATTTTATATCTTACAATTCTGAGCTTCATCTGGTTGTTTGCCTGGTAATTACTGGCAAGGTACACCAGTTTATTACTGGCGTATTCAGGATGAAGGCACAGACCTAAAGCCCCGGATTTATTTCGCAATACCACATCGTTCAGGTTTAATAATGGCTTCGGCAAAAGCTTGCCATTGCGAATCATTCTTACCCGTCCTTCACGCTCTGTAAACAGGATATTTCCGCTGCCTGGTAAAAAAACAATCTGCCAGGGAACCCTTAAGTTCTCTGCTATTGTATCTATACGATAACCCGGTTTTCTGCTATCAGCGGTTTGTTCTCTGTTTATAAATGCAGGCAGCGAAAAGATCAGAGCCAGTAGTATTAATAGAAATCCTTTAATAGTCATTTAAAACGATTTAGCGAATGAAAGTAGCAAAATTATCGTATACTATGCTTACAAGTTTTAAGATTTATTCCCCTCCGTATATCGCGATTCAGGATTTCTACAGAATTTAAATCTATCCTTGCTGGATAATTACAGATAATGTTTCGCAACTTGTTAAAGGGAAGGTACAGCGTACTGACTTCCTTTATTGCCTTTTTTGTTTTAACTTCCTTTCTCATCCGCACTGGGTTGCTTATAGCCTCCATCCCGAAAACAGACTTTACAATTTTGGGCTTGCTGCACATTTATGTAGCCGGCTTTTTCTATGATTTTGGAGTGTCGCTTTTTCTGACTGTTGTTTACAACGTTTACCTGTTGTTTCTGCCCAGTACCTGGGGTAATACTCTCATAAATAAGATAATAACCTATTCTGGGTTGTTCCTGATACTCCTGATAACCTTCTTTTCTTTTTTTGCTGAGCTTACTTTCTGGCTGGAATTTGAAAGCCGGCTAAATTTTATAGCGGTAGATTATCTCATTTATACCTACGAAGTAATTAATAACATCAACGAATCATATCCTCTTCCTTTACTAATCAGTGGTGTATTTATCCTGGTTTTGCTGGTTTTGCTTCTGCTATCCCGAATGAAAGTCTTTAAATATGCTTATCATTCCGTTCCTTCTTTTAAACAGAGGCTTTCTATATCTGGTATATTACTTGGACTGGCCATTGCACATCTGTTTTTGTTAAGTAATCCGGATACTGAATTCAGCAGCAACCGGTACG
>DALYUO010000408.1:1528-1808 GCA_031981225.1 Pararcticibacter sp. | reverse complement strand
CGCTCGCGATTGGGTTTGGTGCACTCTCCGGGTGGTGGCAGTTACTATGTAGGCATCTGGGCTAATGACCAGGCAGAATACAGCGGCCCCTTCTTTTCGTATCTTGGCTATCAGACTGGGATGCAGGCGGCGATGAATGCCTACCGCATCTTTCAGAATAATATCCCTAAAGATGGAGGTAAGATCTGGGCTTCCTTCGAACTGGATGTGACGTTTCCTTTTGGAGAATATGACCGGGGCGATGCTGCGATGATTGCCTACGGAGCCACTCATTTCTTAT
>DALYUO010000408.1:0-1518 GCA_031981225.1 Pararcticibacter sp. | reverse complement strand
TGGCTTCTGGCGACAGAAAGAGAGCAGACGAGATCTGGCCCCTGATTGACTGGTGCCTGGAATACAGCCGGAAACGGGTCACATCCGAAGGCATAGTCGCTTCGGAAAGTGATGAGCTGGAAGGCAGGTTTCCATCCGGATTGGCTAATTTGTCGACATCTTCACTTTATTATGGTGCGCTGGTACAAGCTGCGAGACTAGCGAAGGCAATGGGTAAACCGGCCTCATTGGTTGCCGACTACAATACGAGAGCGAAGAAACTGGCGCATGCCATTGAGCTGTATTTCGGTGCAAGAATGGACGGGCTTGATACCTACAGATACTATAAAGAAAACACAACATTAAGAAGCTGGATATGCATGCCGTTGGTGGTTGGGTTAAACGACCGCAAAAACGGTACTCTTGATGCTCTGTTTGACAGATTGTGGTCGGCCAATGGTGTCCTTACCGAACTAAAGAAAGAGGAAGGTGACCCCAAGGTATTTTGGGACAGGGGAACCTTGTATGCTTTTAGAGGGGCATTTAAAGCCGGGGCGGCAGACAGAGCTTTGGAACGCCTGCTTTCCTATTCTAAAACCCGCCTGACAGGGTTCCGGGTGCCATATGTAGTTGAAGCCTGGCCTGAAAATGGCATGGTACATCTATCGGCTGAAAGTGCATTGTACTGCCGCATATTTACAGAAGGCTTATTAGGTATGGAGCCCACAAGCTTCAATACATTTTTATTGCAGCCTAATTTGCCTGCCAAATGGGATCATGTTGAACTTAAAAACATGATGGCCTTTAACACAGCATTAGACATTTATGTGAAACGTGAAAAAGGCAAACTTAGATTAAAGGTAACTCAAAAAGGTAAAGTAATATCTGAAAAGCTTATCAGGAACAATACGCCGGTAACCGTGGCGATTAATAATATGTGACGAATATCAAGTCCCGGCCAGGTGAAGGTTCTTTACCTTTGCCGCATGACACTTCCCGAGCTAAAAGAGTTTTTCGAAACACATACATTGCCAGACACTATAAAACTAAGTGAAGCCGAAATAATTGTTGATGTGCCCAAATTCGTAAAGAGCCATCTTTTTATAGCAGGCGATCTGTCAAAAGTTGCTGCATTCAGCTCATTTCACGCGAGGTTGATACAAGTGAAGGACATCATCCTGGAACTGGAAACGGCTCAGCCGGAACTTGAGACAGCAGAATACTAAACCTTTTGAAAACAACCACCTAAATCCAGTCTCCTGCATATTGATCCTTGTATAATTGTAACGACGCCACCACGTCCTTACTGTTTGTAACATTAATATCAGAATGTGCTTTTAGCATACCAAATACTTGCTTTTTAATTATATATGTAGAAATTTGCATTAATGGGTTCACGTTGTCGTACATATAGCGTTACTAAAATTGCTTATGCATCTATACTGCATATAGCAACCGCTTTGTATGGTGACCTCTTTCTATCCTACGCCAATTATGCACAAAACGTAGCGATACATCATCACTTCGGTTACTCTTTTC
>DALYUO010000407.1:284-1999 GCA_031981225.1 Pararcticibacter sp. | reverse complement strand
GGCCTTATATCAACCATCTCTATCGGGAGAGAAGAGATACAACGGTAAATTCAGAGAAATGGAAAGTGGCAAATTATGATTACAGGAAGTTTTTGAAATTGGCCAAAGACAGCCCGCATAAATATTCCATAGAAGAGGTCCAAAAGCTGAATGCCAATGATGCTTACCTTTTTGGTTTTTCCCATGATAAAGATGACCTGTACCGGGGGATATACCAGCATTGCAAAGTCGTGCTCTTTCACAAACGAAATCTAGGCTCTGTTATCCTTAAATACTATTATAAGCCTAAGGACATAGAAAGAGTGGATCGTTTGATTGAAAGTACGTGGGGACAGATAGCATTTAAGGACAAGGCGTTCTTTGATAGCCTGGAGGGTAAAATTTATCCGTATTAGTGTCAGCTTTCTGAGGAATCAGCTTTGAAGAACCATATTATTAAACCAGAATTAAAACAGTGAAACGATTAAAACTGAATTTAGACCAATTGGGTGAAGAACTGGGGATACTGGATCCCGGGTATTTACAGGGCATCAAGGGTGGATATGGGAATAGTAGTGGCAGCTATGGAGGATATAATTCATGGCAGGAACTATGGGATGCAATGCAAAATGGCTATTTGCCGCCTGCTGGTACATATAATCCCGGCGGATCAGGAAGTTATGGAGGTTACGGAAATTACGGTGGATATAGCGGTTACGGCGGTTATAATGGCGGATGGCCAGGATGGTATCCTCCCGGAACAGGAGGAGGTTATGGAGAATACGGGTCTGGTGGTTATGGAAGTTATGGTGGGTACGGAGGTTATGGTGGATATGGTGCTCAGCTACCCAATGGTGATTGTCTTTTCAATATGGTGGCGTATATGCTGAATGGAAATACATATGACGCGCAATGTTATAAAGGTGAATTGATTAGCCAATATCATTTTACACAAAAGACTTTGCCGAATGGTCAGCCTGCGTACGAATATTATCCGGCTGATGTAGCCGCTTATATGAGATCGTATCGGCCAGGGTATACTATTTCGTTTGATGATACACCAACTGCAAATGACATCCAGTCTGTGTTAAGTAAGAGTGGAGGTAAAGTAGGCGCGTCTTATAATGGGCATAATTATATGATAGAAAGGGTATTAAATAATGGATGGGTCAAAATGTCTGATCCATCAAATCCCGGCAATAGCAACATTAGTGTAAAAGCTTCAGTGTTGTCTGGTGTCTATAATTTCTATGAAAACTAATACAATTTTTGCGAAGAATAATAATATCAGCACTTGTCTTAAAACTCTGAGTTTATATCAAAATGAGGGAGATAAGAATTTATTTAAGCCATGATCAATAGAAAACTGAATTGGAGATGTTTGATCTTAATCCCGTTATGTTTCTTAAATGCGGCTGGATTCAGTCAAGTAATTTGTGACACTTACGACATTGCGGAATATGGTGCCACATTCTCAAAGCCCCGAAAATTTGAGTATATTGACAATGCATATGGAGATCCATGTGTGGAATATTTCTATACATCTAAAGACGGTAGCAAAGAGAACCTTCTTCCTGCATTCTATCTCCGGAATAAAGATTCCTCGATAATGATCCTGGTTGAGCCTTGCGAGTATATTCCTATGAAACCGGATATTCTGCACCGTTATTGGGTTGATTCCAACAGGTTCGCCTTTAACAGTTTCTTTAGCAACCGAGATACTATTTTTCCAATTA
>DALYUO010000407.1:0-274 GCA_031981225.1 Pararcticibacter sp. | reverse complement strand
TCCATCAAAGAGCTTTCAAAAACGAATTCGGACTGGATTATAGAGTTTACACGGTTTTTTGGCGAAAATAACACGTTTGGTGAATACAGGTACAACAGATCTGTAGTATTTAATAAAAACGATCAGATCTTTTTTCGTGTAACCTACCTGTTTAAAGAGTCATCGCGAAGTGAAATGAGAGAACTGCTGCATTCAACCAGGCATATGTTTCGGTTTGAGGATCTGCCCCAGGCACCACAGGTTGGTATAAAAGCTCAACTCGACAAGCATTATA
>DALYUO010000406.1:0-2173 GCA_031981225.1 Pararcticibacter sp. | reverse complement strand
CGGACCCGCTTCAGAAAGGGTTCGGACACGAAAGCCACCACTTAGCGACCATCCTGTGTTGTGTCTTGTGCTTCTTCGATAAAAACCTAAGCAGCAGCGGAGCGAGCGGCAGTCTGCACCGAAGATAGAGAAACTCCTTTTAGAAGAAGTTCCGAAGCGCTTAGACACTCCGTATTATAAATTCAATTAACAAAATAAAAAAAGATAGACATATCTAACTTTTTTTATTAAATATATTTAACTTTGAAAACATCATCATCCATAACTTAAAATGAAAAAGTACCTTTACAGCATTTCCCTCCTATTTAGCACCCTCGGTTCTTTTGCGCAAACGGGAACGATCGAAGGAAAGATCAGCCACAAAGATTCGGGAGTCGGCCATGCTTCTCTCAAAGTTGAAAATACTGGCAAAGGGACGCTTGCCGACGGGCAGGGACGATTTGTAATAAAGGAAATCGCTCCCGGCCAACATACCCTGGTTATTTCCTCCATAGGGTTTGAAACATTAAAACTTCCGGTGACAGTTCGTCCCGGCGAGGTAACGGTGGCTAATGCTTCCCTGAAAGAGGTATCTTCCTCTCTTAATGATGTCGTGATCACAGGCACCAGGACCAACAGAAGGCGACTGGAGAGTCCGGTGGCTGTGAATATTCTGGACAGCCGCACTTTTAACATTACACAATCGAACACAGTTTCCGAAGGACTGTGTTTTCAGCCGGGCCTCCGGATGGAAACCGACTGCCAAACCTGCAATTACACTCAGTTACGGATGAACGGATTAGGAGGATCGTATTCGCAGGTACTGATTAACAGCAGACCAGTCTTTAGCTCCCTGATGAGTATGTATGGATTAGATCAGATTCCCTCCAATATGGTCGACCGGATAGAGGTAGTGCGCGGTGGCGGATCCGTATTATACGGCACGTCGGCCATCGCCGGAACAGTCAATATTCTGACTAAAGAACCGGAGACCAGCTCATTCACCGTTTCATCTAATACAGCATCGATCAAAGGCAAGGCAACCGACAATTTTTTAAACCTGAATGCCAGCGTCATTAATGACGAAAAAAACGCAGGAGCTTCATTCTTTGCTTCCCACCGTAACCGCGACGCCTATGATGCCAATGGAGATGACTATTCTGAAATAGCTAAGCTCACCAACAACTCATTCGGATTTAACTCCTTTCTTAAATTCGATCCGCAGAATAAACTGGAGGTCAACGGATGGAGCATTTACGAAGAGCGCCGGGGTGGCAACAAAATTGAGGAACGGGCCGACAAGGCCGACCAGTCTGAATACCGCCTGCACAACATTCTTCTGGGAGGGTTTAATTTCGACCATTACTCTAAGAACAACAAAAACTCGTACAGCATTTATGCTTCAGCACAACATACCCGCCGGACACACTATACGGGCATAGACCAGGCCGACGCCTGGGGGCGTACAAAAAATCATTCATTCCAGGGAGGGTTCCAGTACAATCAAGTTTTCGACGATTTTCTGAACGGAAAAAACACACTCACTACAGGAATGGAAATACAAGGCGAATACACCTTCGACGAAATAGCCCTCTATAATTATTTGATAGATCAGAGGGTAAACCTTTTAGGCGCCTTTGTCCAGAGCGACTGGGAAATCAACCGTAGCATCACGGTTCTGTCAGGTCTCCGGGTAAACAAGTCGAATAAAGTAGACCGCCTCATCTTAACCCCCAGGATCAGCGCCTTATACAAGCCCGGCCAGAATACACAGATAAGGGCATCCTACGCCCGCGGATTTAAAGCGCCGCAAGCTTTTGAAACCGATATGCATATCGCCTTTGCCGGAGGAGGTGTTTCTTTAATCAGTATCGATCCCGCCCTAAAGGAAGAAACCTCTGATAGTTACAATGTTTCTGTCGACTTTAATAAGGCAAATGAAAAGCTGATCTATGGATTCACAGGCGACGTCTTTTACACGAACTTGCACGATTCGTTCATCCTCGAAGAAAGAGGCACCGATGAAAACGGAAATCAACGGCTGTTCAGAAAAAATGGAAGTAACTCGACTGTTAAGGGTATCACGCTCGAAGGACGGATTAACTACAGCCAGAAATTTCAGCTTGAAACCGGTTTAACCGTTCAGAGGGCAGAATACGACCGCCCGGTAGCCTGGTCTTCAGAACTCCCAGGA
>DALYUO010000405.1:1818-2179 GCA_031981225.1 Pararcticibacter sp. | reverse complement strand
ATGGATCTATGAGCGGAAATTAGACGGATACCGTGCGTTGGGCTATATCGGCGACAAGGTTAGGCTTGTTTCAAGGAACGATATCGAATTTCAGGACAAATATAAGCCCGTGTCAATGGCCTTGTCCAAAATAAAAAGAGAGGCTGTAATTGACGGAGAGATAGTAACAGAAGACAAGAATGGCCATAACATTTTTCAGCATTTGCAAAATTATGCGTCAGCGAAAAAGGATATTTTACTGAAATACTATGTATTCGATCTGCTTTCTTTAGACGGACATGACCTGAGAGATCTGGAACTCAGCAAGCGTAAGCAATTATTAAAAGCGCTGACAGACAATCTGAATGACACGGCTATCGTG
>DALYUO010000405.1:0-1808 GCA_031981225.1 Pararcticibacter sp. | reverse complement strand
TTTGACCAGGCTGCGAAAAATGGATGGGAAGGCATAATTGCAAAAGATGCCTCTGCTCCTTACGAAAGTAACAGACGGTCAGATAAATGGCTTAAGTTTAAAATCAGTAATGCTCAGGAAGCCGTTATTATTGGGTATTCAAAGCCCGACGGCAGCCGCAAATACTTTGGTTCGCTCGTTTTGGGAATGTATAAAAATGATAAACTCACTTATATCGGCAATTGCGGAACAGGCTTTAATGAAGCAACTCTGAAGGATGTTTTTAGCAGGATGTCCGAGTCGCCTGCTGTTAAAAAGCCCGTTAAGGAAAAGGTTCACCGCGAACGCGACGTTACATGGGTTAAACCTACCCTGGTATGCGAAGTGAACTTCTCAGAATGGACAGATGATGGACATCTTCGCCATCCGGTATTTAAAGGATTGAGAACAGATAAAGGACCAGAAGAAGTTACGGAGGAGATTCCTATGCCCCCAATAAAAGATGAACATCAAACCCCAGGAAAACCGGAGATACGGCGTTCTAAATCCGATAAGGAAGATATTGAGGAAAGTTTCGGCAAAAAGAAACTGAAGCTGACGAACCTTGGAAAACTTTACTGGAAGAAGGAGAAGATCAGCAAAGGCGAACTGATAGAGTATTACAGGGATATTGCAGACTACATACTCCCCTATCTCAAAGACCGTCCCCTCTCGCTTAACAGGCACCCGAACGGAATAGATGCTCCGGGTTTTTTTCAGAAAGACCTGGATGTGGAACAAATCCCTTCGTGGATAAAATATGCACCGATGTATTCAGAAAGCAATAATAAGGATATCGACTATCTTATCTGCAATGATCTCCCTACCCTGCTTTGGATGGCGAATTTAGGTTGCATTGAGATAAATCCATGGCTGAGTAAATATAAAAAGCCGGAAAACCCGGTATTTGCGGTAATGGATTTGGATCCAAACGATGTAGACGACTTTACCGAGGTTGTAAGAGTTGCACTCACTGCAAAGGAGTTACTTGAACAAACCGGAATCACCCCGTACATCAAGACCTCCGGATCGAGGGGCCTCCACATATTTATACATGTGGGAGCGAAATATGATTATGAAATTACGAAGAACTTTATTCATTACCTGGGCCAGATGATTCATCAGCAGCATCCTGATACAACCAGTCTGGAGAGAAGTCCTTCTAAAAGAAAGAAACAGATATATCTGGACTTTCTTCAAAACCGGCGTGGCCAAACTATTGCGGCCCCCTACTCTGCCAGACCCAAGCCAGGAGCTACTGTTTCTACACCGCTGGGCTGGAGCGAAGTAAATGAAAATCTTAATATTAAAGATTTCACAATCTTCAATACGCTGGATCGGTTAAAAGAAAAGGGTGATTTATGGAAAGACATAACAGCTGAGAAAACGGACCTGAAAGTAGCCCTCGAAAAATTGAGATAATAAAAGCCGGAACTAATGCCCGGCTTTTTTATTCAATTAAGCTTTCTTTATAGAGCTTTTATTTTGGCATCGATTTCGTCGACCTTAGCTTTATTATTCTTTATTGTATAATAAGTTTTCAGGTTTCTTAAAGCGAGGTCCGACTTAGGATTAAGTTCAACTGCTTTTTCGAGGAAAGGCAAAGCCCTGTCGAATTCAGCCTGCGCTTTCTTCATTGTTGCAGCATATTCAGTCTGCTTATTTGCAGGAAGCTTATTTGCTTTGTTATAGATTTCAATCCCGTTATTCATAATCAGACCGCCTAGATTAATATATGCGTCGTTATAGTTAGGATCTAATGCAATAGCTTTTTTGTACGCCTCCTCTGC
>DALYUO010000404.1:0-2180 GCA_031981225.1 Pararcticibacter sp. | reverse complement strand
GATGGAATGAAGGTTATTGTAGAAGATGACGTAGCGAAGCTACCCGACAGGAGTGCTTTCGCAGGCAGCGTTGCAACTGCCGACCGCCTGGTGCGGAATATGATAAAAAAGGCAGAAGTTCCTCTTTTAGACGCCGTGAAAATGATGTCCCTTTCACCTGCTTCAATAATGAACGTAGATAGTAAAAAGGGATCACTGGTTAAAGGTAAGGATGCCGATATTATTCTCTTTGATGACGATATCATTATTGATACAACCATTATAGATGGGAATATCGTTTACTCTCAGCAGGAAATAAAACCTTTAAGGGTTTAAATATCAGATTAATATGTTGTTAGACGAAATACATGAACAGCAGGTCGATGTGAGGATTTATAGCGACAGGCAGACACTTGGTAAAGAAGCCGCAAGAGAAGTAACTCAAAAAATAAATGAACTGCTGGCCGTGCAGGACACAGTTAACATCATTTTTGCTGCCGCACCTTCGCAAAACGAATTTCTGGCAACTTTAACAGAAATCAGCAACATTAACTGGGCAAGGATAAATGCCTTTCATATGGATGAGTATATCGGCTTGAACGGGGATGCTCCCCAGTTGTTCGCTGCCTTTTTAAAAGAAAGGCTTTTTAGCAAGCTCCCGTTTAATTCAGTAAACTATATTAATGGAAATAGTGTTAACACGCAGGAAGAGTGCCTGCGTTACAGTGCTTTACTAGAATCGTATGCTCCGGATATCGTTTGCATGGGGATAGGAGAGAATGGACATCTTGCTTTTAACGATCCCCCTGTAGCCGATTTTGAAGATAAATATGCTGTTAAAGAGGTGAAACTTGATCTTGCCTGCCGTCAGCAACAGGTAAACGACGGCTGTTTTGAATTACTCGACCAGGTTCCAATCCATGCAATCACATTAACTATTCCGGCATTAATGCGAGCGCCTTTTATTTATTGCATTGTGCCGGGAATAACTAAAGCAAAAGCAGTTTACAATACCTTAAATAGTGAGATTAACGAAAATGTTCCTGCTTCCGTTATAAGAAAACATCCTGGTGTGATTTTATTCCTTGATAAGGAAAGCAGCAGTCTTCTTTAACATTCATAAATCGAACGTTTAACACAAAAAGTACATTGCTTATTATGGATGTTCTCAAAAATAACCTCAAAGCTACCGCTGTCATTTTAAGCTTATTGCTTGAAGGACTTAACTCTCAAGCAGCATCATGTCCGCCCGTGTCGGGCATAAAAGATTCCATCACGAGCACCCTGTTCGCGAAACCCGATCAGCAATATGGAATACGATGCTGGTGGTGGTGGTTAAACGGAAACGTTACTAAAGAATCCATCTCCCGTGATTTAGAGGCTATGAAAGCAAAGGGCTTTAGTGGAGCCTGCATCTTTGATGCAGGAGGAGCAGACCTTAGGGGTAATTCGCAGGTGCCCGAAGGACCCATGTTTGGAAGCCCAGCCTGGCGCGACTTATTTTTACATGCTATCAAAGAGGCCGACCGCCTGAAACTTGTTATGTCACTTAATATTCAGAGTGGATGGGACCTCGGAGCTCCTGATATTACACCTGAAGAATCAGCAAAACAGATAACTTATTCAGAAGTTATTATTTCCGGCCCTGCTAAATTTAGTCAAAGGCTTCCCGACCCTTTTGTCCGGGATAATTATTATAAGGATATAGCCATCCTGGCTATGCCGTTTAAGAGCTTCACTGGCCGGAAACCGATACGTGATTTTGAATACAAGGCTGCCATGAAAGAACTTGGTCGCTCTGTCCCAGATTCGAGGCCTTTGCTGACCGATATCCCTTCGGTAGGTGATGAGGAGGATGCAATGTCGGGTCAGGTGATTAATTTAACGGCTAACTGCAGGAATGGAACTCTTACCTGGGATATGCCTCCGGGCGAATGGCGTATTATACGCATCGGCTATACAACTACCGACGCTTATACCTCTACCACCAGTGGTAAATGGTACGGCCATGTAATTGATTATTTAAGTGAAAAACATTTTAACAGGTATTGGGACACCCATGTTGAACCGCTGTTAAAGTTAATCGGGCCAATGGCAGGGAGAACACTGCGTTATCTTCAGACTGATAGCTTTGAAGCCGGGGGAATGAACTGGACGGAAGGATTCGAAAGGGAATTTAAAGAAAGAAGAGGATATGATCC
>DALYUO010000403.1:1023-2200 GCA_031981225.1 Pararcticibacter sp. | reverse complement strand
AAATTTTATTAGAATTTTCAGGGTTGTTTCACTGTTCAGTTATCAAGGTTCTTACCTGATTGTCCAGGTTTTTAGCTTACTTCTTTCAACATTTTTGCTTGTAAGCTTCGTTGGTGTCTTGCACCAGCTCGACTATCTTATCACACTTACAAGGAGTTGTCAACAACTTTTTTTATTTATTTTTCAGTTGTTTTTTATGAAGCAACTCTTCAAAAAAGTCTAACGGAGAAGGAGGGATTTGAACCCTCGCGCCGCTACTAACGCTGATAAAACTTCTTAAATATAACCAATAACAATCTCAGTCCATATAGCACTGTATTGTTAGCGGAGAAGGTGGGATTCGAACCCACGGTCCCTTTCGGAATCACCGGTTTTCAAGACCGGCTCCTTAAACCACTCGGACACCTCTCCGAACACTGCTTGAACAGTATAGCAAACCTTATATAATATGTCAAGCACTTTTATTTAACTTTTTTTAGTTTTTTTGTTTCTCTTTTTGGTGTTAATTCAGCTTCATTTACCGGATGCTAAAAAGCTTATAAATGCTTTAAATTGTACATTTTAACAAGGCTTCTCCAATTAAAATATCCTCAGGCGTGGTTATTTTTATATTGCTATAATTACCCATTATCATCTTAACCGGATAGTTAAGAGAATACTCAACCACCATGGCGTCATCCGTTATATTAATTTCACCATTTTCTTTATACCTGTTATCTATAGACTTGTCCCTGACAGCATCAGATTTAGAAGCTCTTTCCCTAGTATAAGCCTTTTCATTCATTATCATACAGTAGGCTTTCATGATTATATCATAAGAAAATGCCTGGGGTGTTTGAACCGACCATACTCTGTCACGATCCGGTGTCTCCTGAACAATACCCTCTTTACTTACCAGCTTAATTGTATCTTTCATTGGTACGCCAACAACACAGGCATCACTGAATCTGAGATTATAAACTGCATTTTCAATGATGTCAACGGTTACGAAAGGCCTTGCGCCATCGTGAATCAGTACTTGATCGGCGGAACTGATATTTTTCAGACCATTATAAACTGAATGATATCTTTCTTTGCCGCCTTCTACTATCTGAACTACCTTTTTGAAGTTATATTCCTCTACAATATTTTCTTTACAGTAATTAATATCATTCTCACCGACAACTAAAATGATTTC
>DALYUO010000403.1:0-1012 GCA_031981225.1 Pararcticibacter sp. | reverse complement strand
AGGAATAATAAAGTATGGGTTTTCCTCCTAATAGAAGGTACTGTTTGGCAATAGTGCTCTGCATACGTTTTCCGGCTCCTGCTGCCAGAATAATTGCAGTCGTCTTTTTATTTTTCATCGATATACATACCTTTCAGCATTTAATTAAAGAGCAGCGGCGTCTCTCTTTATCTCTGGCCAATCTTAAGATTGGGGATGGCATTAAGATCCAGTCCATGTCTGGTTCCGTTTAAATATTCGTAATATGCTGCGGTACCTATCATAGCTGCATTATCGGTACACAATACAGGTGAAGGGTAATATAATTGTATTCCCTTTTTCCTGCATGCCTCACCCATAGCCTGTCTTAAGGCCGAATTCGCTGCCACACCTCCTGCGATTGCAACCTTATCCATATGATACCTTGCTGCGGCGGCCACTGTCTTCGTCACCAGAGCATCCACTACTGCCTCCTGAAAGGAAGCTGCAATATCTGCCTCATTAACCGCTTCATTTTTCATGGCACAGGAATTAAGATGATTCAGCACAGCTGATTTTACTCCGCTGAAACTAAAATCATAAGGGAAGCCCTCAATATTAGCTCTTGGAAATTCGATGGCATGTTTATTGCCTTCCCTGGCTAACTTATCTACCTTAGGGCCGCCCGGGTAACCAAGTCCGATAGCCCGTGCGACTTTATCAAAAGCTTCCCCGGCTGCATCATCCCGGGTTCTTCCTATGATCTCATACTGACCATATTCTTTAACAATTACCAGATGGGTATGTCCCCCTGATACAATCAGGCAAAGAAACGGCGGTTCTAAATCCTTGTTTTCAATAAAATTGGCAGATACATGTCCTTCTATATGATGTACACCAATTAAAGGTTTTCCGGATGCGTAACTAATTGCTTTCGCTTCCGCTACCCCCACTAAAAGCGCACCGACTAACCCCGGGCCATAAGTAACCCCGATGGCATCCACTTCCTGCAGTGTCACCCCTGCTTCCGCCAGCGCTTCTTTAATTACCTGGT
>DALYUO010000402.1:0-2305 GCA_031981225.1 Pararcticibacter sp. | reverse complement strand
GCAAAAGAACTGGCTCCCGGCGCTGATAGCACCTGACTGCTGACCTACAAGGGCGTTAATAACCTTGAATATAGAACCGGGCGGATATTCAGCCTGTATCGGGCGAATGAACAATGGTTTATTGGGGCTATTTAATAACCGCATGTAATTGTTTCCTTTATACCTTCCCACCATAAGGTTCGGGTCGTACGAAGGGCTGCTGACAAATGCAAGGATTTCTCCGGTTGACGGCTCGATTGCCACTATGCTGCCGATTTTGTTATGCATCAGCTGCTCGCCGAACTTCTGTAACTCTTTATCAAGTGACGAAATGAGGTTATCGCCGGTGGCGGCTAATGTATCGTATTTTCCTTCAGCATAGTGGCCTTTGGGACGATTGAAGGCGTCGACCATTAGCTTTTGCACTCCCCGCTGCCCTCTTAAAACGTCTTCATATGATTTTTCAACTCCTGTCCGGCCGATGTAGTCGCCGGGACTATAAAAGCCGTTCGATTTATTGATATCTTTTTCATTCACCTCATTAATATATCCGAGGAACTGTGCTGCAATACTATCCGGATAACGCCTTACCGATCGTTTCTGAATATAGAATCCTTTAAACTCGAATAGCTTTTCCTGGAACCTGGCGAAGGTAATCGCAGATAATTGTTTTTCGAGAACCGAGCCCCGGTAAGGAGAGAAGTTTTTTGCCTTTTCGAATTCCTTTGTAAAGCTTGCTTTGGAAATTCCGATTAGTCTGCAGAACTCGAGCGTGTCGAAGGGTGTTACTTCTCTGGGGATGACCATCAGGTCATAAACCGGTTCGTTCTGTACAAGGATCTTGCCTTTGCGGTCCAATATTACTCCCCGGGCCGGATAGATTGTAACCGTCCTTAACACGTTGTTATTGGCAGAAAGGAAGTAGCTTTTATCTATCACCTGAATATAAAACAGGCGGGCCAGTAAAATAACGGTTATTACTATAAATATCCCTTGTACAACATACCTGCGGGGGAAGAAACTATTCATTTAGCGCTCTTTCTTACGGAAGAAAATAAATTCTGATATTAAAATTAAAAATACTGTAAAAAGAGAACATAAAAGGAAGCGAATTAGTATGTATTTCAAATCAGTAAAACTAAAGGCTTCCAGAAAGATCAGCGTAAGATGATGGAAAAGTGTGAGAACTATCGTATAGAAAAAGAACCACCGGAACCCCATAATCCCAAGCTTTGGCTCGGGTTCGTTCTCAAACCCCTGTCTTTGAACAGTAATGTTTATAAAAATAGTACGCACCAGGGCCAGCACAGAGCAAGCTGCTGCATTAATTCCAGGTGTGTCATAAAATGCATCCACTGTTAAGCCTGTAAGAAATGCGATAGGAAACAGGAGCCAGTTTGGGGTTTCAAACGGCAGAAGGAGGATGAAAAGTATGTATAAGAATGGAGTAGACAGATTATAAAAACCGATATTCTTCAGCAGGAACGCCTGAATAAATATTAGCACCGCAAAGCGGACAATGTTTTTAATAATAGTCCTTCCCATTATTGTTTAGTCCCAGTTTCTAAATTTTCTTTTTCTGCAGCAAATACGTTTCTGATTACATATACGTATTGCAATGTTGAAAAATCAGTATGAAGCATTACCTCTATTTCCGGAAAACTATCCCCTCCTTTTGCTTTTGTACCGATAACTCTTCCAATAGGGAGGCCGGCAGGAAATAAAGTAGAATATCCGGAGGTCACTACATGCTGCCCTCTTTTTACTTTGATGTGATTTGGAATATCCTGCAAAAGTGCTACTTGAGGGTTATGATTGCCTTCACCCCAAACAAGCGATCCGAATGCCTGATTCTCTGAGATGCTTGCGCTGATCTTCGTGTCACTGTTTAAAAGCGATGTGATTGTTGCGAAGTTGCTCGAAACGTCTTTCACAATTCCGACGATACCCGAAGAACTGATAACACCCATCCCTCTGTTAATTCCGTGACGCATCCCCCTGTTAATGGTAAGGTAATTGTCTTTTTGATGAACAGAGTTATTAATTACGCGCGCAACAATAAAGGTATATTGTTGTCTGGCCACAGTATCCTTAACTGTTTTTTGCTGAACACTATCATCAAAAAAAGCATTTTTTAACAGGCCCCTGAGTCGTGCATTTTCTGTAGCAAGACTGTCGTTTGCCTTGGCAAGCCTCAGGTAAGCCTGGAACTGGTTCATGCGTTCATATGCCTGCCCAATGATTTGGTTTGATGAATTGAGTACCCCTGCTCTCTGAAAAGAGTTGTTTCTTATGATGAGGGCAACCGAGATAATGAAAAAAATGA
>DALYUO010000401.1:644-2471 GCA_031981225.1 Pararcticibacter sp. | reverse complement strand
ATTGCAACATTTAAGATCCAATCATAGAAACGGAGAGGGACTTTATCTGTCGTTGGATGATATCTATTTTTCAGAACATAAACTAGTCGAAGTAGCCGAACAATTCCGGCAAACTGGAGGAAAAACACTTTATATTGATGAAGTCCATAAATACCCCGACTGGGCAAGAGAAATAAAAAACATCTATGACTTCTACCGCGATATCAGAATAGTTTTTACAGGGTCTTCAGTTACAGACATCCTTCGCCAAAACGCTGACCTGAGCAGGAGGGCAATTCAATACGATTTACCTGGATTATCTTACAGAGAATACTTATACTTTTCGGAAATACATCAATTCCCTCCGGTCTCCCTGTCCGACATTTTACAAAAACATGAACAGATTGCCGGAGACATCAGCTTATCAATAAAACCACTTAAGTTCTTTCCCGACTATTTAAGCCATGGATATTACCCATTTTATAAGGAAGGAATTCTTAAATATTCACTGAGGATCGAACAGGTAGTCAAGATGATACTCGATACAGACCTCAAATACATTGACGGATTTGACCCGCATAATATCCGGAAAATGCAGCAGCTATTATATATACTTGCGGTAAACGTACCGTTTAAACCGAATATTACAAAACTAAGCGAGAAGACCGGGATAAACAGAAATACCCTTGTTCAATATCTGCAGCATCTGGAGAAAGCCCGGCTAATCAAATTACTTACGGCAGCAGGAAGAAGCATCAGCACACTACAAAAGCCCGATAAAATATACCTTGAAAACACCAATCTTCAGGAGGCTCTTGCGCCGGGCAACACAGACAAGGGAACGATGCGCGAATCTTTCTTCCTAAACCAGCTTGAACATTCCGGATACCGGGTCACCCTACCGCCAGCCGGAGATTTCCTGGTAAACGAACAGTATACATTTGAAGTAGGGGGAAAAGAAAAATCAGGACACCAGATTAAAGACTTAAAGGATGCCTGGATAGTAGCCGACGACATGGAAACAGGTGCTCTGAATAAAATCCCGCTCTGGTTATTCGGCTTCCTCTACTAAAATCACCCCTCAAATTACTAATCCCGGCAGCACCTGATCTTTATCAGAGATCAGCAATTGCTCAGCAGGAACCTGCCAGTCAATATTCAACGCAGGATCAGCATAATGTAAACCGCCTTCCGAAGCCTTGTTATAGTAATTATCGCATTTATAGAAAAACTCAGCCTGCTCAGAGAGCACCACAAAGCCATGAGCGAAACCACGCGGAATAAAGAACTGGAGCTTATTATCCTCACTTAACAGGATACTATAATGCTGACCATAAGTAGCCGATTCGGGACGAAGATCCACAGCGACATCCAATACCTCCCCCTTTAATACCCTCACCAGCTTCGCCTGCGCGTGTTCGCCCTTCTGGAAATGAAGGCCCCGTAAAACGCCATACGACGACATCGACTGGTTATCCTGCACAAAGTGAATATTCAGGCCCGTTTTCTCATTAAACCGCTGTTCATTAAAACTCTCAAAGAAGTACCCCCGCGGATCAGGAAACACCGCAGGCTTTATAATAAAACAACCCTCAAGAGGCGTAGTAATTAATTCCATTCTCACGCAAAAATACACCTAAAACTCACAACCTACAACTCATAACACCACACCCCATAACTCATAACTCATAATCCATAATTGATAATGTTTTATATAATAAACAATATTCTGATATTTGTACAACATATACAACATTATGAAGCAACATCTCGTATTGTTACCAAAGGCGCAGAAAGTACTTAACAATTTGGGAGAAAACATTAAACTGGCCCGTTTGCGCCGAAAAC
>DALYUO010000401.1:0-634 GCA_031981225.1 Pararcticibacter sp. | reverse complement strand
AGTCGCCATGGGAGCCTATTTCCAGGTATTATTCGTCCTCGGCCTTGAGAGCGATTTTCTGAAGCTTGGTGCTGACGATGAACTTGGCAGAAAACTACAGGATGCAGGCCTGCTTGTAAAAGAAAGGGCTCCTAAAAAATAAACATATGGCCTCGAAAATTTTAGTTTATGCCGACTGGGCAGGATTACCCCAATGATGAACACAATATTGGAGCATGGGAAATGGTTGTTTATGAACTGGCAGTGAACTCGGGTATTACTGTCGCCCCTGCCCGGCTTCAGCAGTTTTCCGGAAGGCATCATACCTTTCTGACGAGGCGCTTCGATCGCGTCCAGCAAACCACCAGAATACATTTTGCATCAGCGATGACCCTGCTTGGCCAGCAAGACGGTACTGATTTTCACACAGGGGCAAGCTATTTAGATATCGCAGCTTTTATCATTCAAAACGGGCGCCAGGTTAACGATAACCTAAAGGAGCTGTGGACAAGGATCGTTTTCAATATCATGGTAAAAAACACCGATGATCACTTACGCAATCATGGATTTTTATTGCGGGAAGACGGCTGGGAACTTTCTCCAGCCTACGATATGAATGCCAACCCACAAGGCAACGGTTTGACTTTAAATATTT
>DALYUO010000400.1:0-2472 GCA_031981225.1 Pararcticibacter sp. | reverse complement strand
CCGTATAGCTCTGTGGTTTTAATGGTTCCATCTTCAAAATAACTTACTTCCTGATTTAATTCCCTCAACACTCGTTGCATCAAACTCTTCCCTTTAAGTACCTCAATTTCATTGTCGATATTCTTGGCGCCTTGAAAAAGTCCTATATCATTTAATACAGTATTGTCTGCGATATCTGGAGCTTTCTTGTCATCTTTAATCAGGATCGTACTGCTAATGCTATATTCGGGAGTGCAATACCGAAGATAAAGGAACACAGCAGAAAGGCATACGATCAGAGAAAAGGAATACCAGCGCCAGTAACGGAGATGCCTGAAAAAAATCGCCTTTAAATCAATTGGTTGTGGTGATTCAACTTCCCGCGGTGTTCCCTTTTTATTATCCATGCCTCAATTTTTATAGAACCCCTGTTAATATTATAGCTAATGCCGATATGGTAGCCGTCAGAATTGGCAACAACCGGTAACTTACACTTGTCTGAGCTGCCTTTTCCTTATTTTCAGGTTCCACATACACAACGTCATTCTGCTGCAGATAGAAATAAGGTGACGTAAACACATCTTTATTATTGAGGTTGATTCGCTGCATCGTCCTTATTCCTTCTTTCTCACGTATAACCAGTACATTTTCCCTTTTTCCGAAAGTGGTCATATCTCCAGCCATTCCCAGTGCTTCCAGAACATTGATGCGTTCGCCGGGAATAACAAACGTAGAGGGCTTGTTAACTTCACCGATTACCGTTACTTTAAAGTTCAGGAACCGGATATTCACTATAGGATTCTTTACATAGCTCTGCAAATTATCCGTTATCTTTTGTTGCGCATCCTCCCGTCTCATTCCACCTAATTTTATCTTGCCGATAACGGGAAAATTTACCATGCCTGCTCTATCCACCATATATCCTTCAAGGGTACTGCTATTATTACCTGTAGCAGCAGCCGAGCCGATGTCTTTGTTATTGGGCGCTACAGGTATTAAAGTGCCTTTATTGAACAACACGTTCGATTCGGGGTTTAAACTGCTTACATTAATACTTAAAATGTCATCAGGCTGGATCAGTGGATCTGTTTGATTATTTATCGCGGCTTTGTAAGTAGTTGTATCTTTCAAGTCACTGAAATATACCAGATTGCGTTTAGTGCCACAGGAAATAAACGTAATACAAGCCGTAAACAGGAATAAGGCGACCTTTTTCAATTGCGAGCGTTAATTAAAGTGCTAAGGTGGCAGAAAAAAAAAGAATAAAATCTAAGAAAAACGACACATTTGGATAACCTGTATCAGAAATGTGATAGTTGGAAAAAAAAACGGGTTATGCTGCAAAATATCTTAACGCTGCTTCTCTACAGAACATCGTATTTCTCGCGTAGTCCGCACATCTGAGAACGGGATATTTTAAACCGGAGATGTTGAAAGGGGGGAATAAGAACACATTCCTGCGTTTTAAACTCTACCACGTCAATATAATTCAGGTTGATAATGACTGCCGGATTAATCTGAATGAATTTGTCCTTAACAAGTTTTGCTATCTCGCGGGATGTTGTGGATCTTTTTAGTTTAATGTGTTCTTCGTCATTAAGCAGCACTTCCCAGCACGGTTTATCCATAGAACATTCTCTCGAGCAATGGAAAAGGACGATTTTCCCCAAGTCTACGAACCTGATTCCGATATGTGTAGGCAACGAAATCATCTCCGTTACATACATAATGGTTTGTCTGATCACTTTAGAGTTTTCTATTTGCCGGTCTCTCTTATCTTTGAACCTCCTTATTGCTTCTCCCAGATCAGTTTCGTCGATGGGCTTCAGCAAACAGTCGAAGGCAGATGCTCTCAATGCCCTGATCACCAGCCTCTCGTTGCTGGTAAAAAAAATAACTGAAAATTCGCTGGTAGTAAAAGAACGAACATCGGATAATAGATCAAACCCGCTTTTCCCTTCCAGGTCAATATCGATGAAAGCGAGTTCCGGCTTTTCCGTTAGAAGGAGCCTCTTGGCCTGATGGTACTGGCTGGCATGCCCTCTGACGTCAATTTCGGGAAACAATTCCAGTTGTGCTTTGAATAAACAGAGCGTTGCCCTGTCGTTTTCGACGATAATGGTTCTAATTGGATCGGTGTGTGACATGACGTCCTGTTATTTTTGTTAAATACTATTTCAACAATTTCAATACACTTCACCAATCAGCTCTCTGATATCTCAAGACGTTTGAACCTATATCGGCGCTCAAGAACATATTGTTAAACAAATAACAACTATATTCTACTTCTGGCGGTCGCCGGCAACAAGGTTCCTTTTATTTACAGAGCGTAATAAATGACAAATACACAACCACTTTATCGGGTGTTTCATTGAGAGCAATTGGTTAAATTGATGCTCAAATATATAATAAAACGAATTACATTGAAATTATTTATTAACCCGTTGTGCGGTTTGAGTAAAAGTAAATAAATGAAAAAAGAAGAAGGAATAA
>DALYUO010000399.1:0-2486 GCA_031981225.1 Pararcticibacter sp. | reverse complement strand
CCAGCCTACGATATGAATGCCAACCCACAAGGCAACGGTTTGACTTTAAATATTTCAGAAAACGACAACTCTTTGGACCCCGAACTAGCCTTGTCAGCCGCACAACATTTCCGACTAAAGCCTCACGAAGCCAACGCAATTTTAAACCGTACAAAAAACGCTGTATCCAAATGGCCGGCCATTGCGGCCAAATATAAATTATCACGCCGGGAACAGGAAAACATGGCTATGGCATTTCATAACTCATAATTCATAACCCATAATTCATCACTTAAAACCTAGCGTATCAGATACACCAATCCCGTTTTCCGTGGTTCCGACTGGTTAAAACTCATGCCCTTCCATTCAGAGCCGTCGCAGAAGACCGCTGTGATTGCCCATAAATAAATATCCTGCGGCGCATCCTGACCACCGATCTTCCCGTCCCAGCCTTCCGCCGGACTGCCGTCGGGGTTCAGCCTGTTCGTCTCCCAGATCAGCTGGTCCCACTTGTTATAAACCCTCATCTGCCAGCGCGAAAGCTTATGCCCCTTCACCATAAAGTGGGTAAGCTCCTCAACCGCGCTGTTAGGTTTAAAGGCATTCGGAACAAACAGCGCCCCCTCCTTACTCTCCACCACATTCAAAAGCACCTCATACGACACCAGCTTCTGTCCGCAGGGGTTAGAGACCAGTGCCCGGTATCGAGACCGGTTCTTGCTTAACGAAACATTCCGAAGCGTTAACACCCGGTTGGTGGCGCCCGGTATGTCGGTCCACGAATCATAACCGGAATCCTCCTGCCACTGGTACTTCACGTCAGGCCCGCTTGTTTCCACAGAAAATTCAGCACTTTTCCCCTCCACAATCTTCCGTGGAGCAGGCTGTGCAGCAATACCAATAGAAGCCATATTCACCCTTATGTTATAGCTGAACTCACAGCCCGCAGCCAGCTTCCTGTAAGCCTTATAGGTACCCGATTCAGATACCGTCGCCACAGGCGTTGGAATAACCCCTCTGCCCGCTGTTGTATTATCCTCTTTATATAAGGAGTACCCTTTGGGCAAAGCCAGATCCGCTACAGAAATCGGGCAGTAAAAGGTAAGGTTTAAGTCGCCGGGAGGATAACTATCTCCTATTGGAATGGTAAGAACTGTTCCTGTTTTTTCTTGCGTAGTTAATTTACAAGGTTCAGTGTTGGATGTCGATGAATAATTCAGCCCAGAAAAGTAATTGAGCCAGCTATATTTATTTATATTTCCTGTAGAACACAAGATCGAATCGCTATCATGTACTAATTTTATTTTATACCTTACTTTTAGTGAATTATTTAGTCCTACAGTTCCTCCTGATACAGCATTTGCACCATCTCCTAATCTAAGAATCAATGCTCGATCACCATCATTGTATTCACCTTGATCGTCTCCAGGCTTCTCTGTTATTGAATGCCAATTACCGTCATACTGGATTTCAACGGATTCTTTTATTAGGTCAAAGGCAAGAGGGATGGTATCGACGAAGACAGTGTTGGAACTCTTATTAGTACCATTGTTTGTTATACCATATTCCACTTCAATACTTTCGTCGGTTCTCACACTGGAAGCGGATCTAGTTAAGTTTCGGAAGTGCGAGGATATCTGAAAATTAGGTGCAATTTCAATAGAAAGAGTAATGACCCCTACGGAATACACGTCCGCCTTTGTCTCGAGGTTAATTGAAGCTGAATTCATCCCATTGCTTAAAAATTCATAGTTATCATTTTTCAAGTGAATGCTGCTAGCATCCAACCCAAGAGTGTTGGCGTTAAATGGATTTCTTCCTTGTATTATTGAACCACTATAGCTTATTGAACTATTAAAAAAGTCATTTGAATTATGTACTTTATCTGAAACCAGCTGATCGTTAAGCCTCAAACAGTCGCCTGGATCTCCTCTGTCTCCATCGTACGCAACAAAACCAAAATCTAAATCAAATGCACCGCTAGTAGGGGTTGAGAATCCGTTGATAGTGAAGTTTTTCTTGCCGTTTTGTTGAATATTCTCCCACCCGTCAAAAACAGACAGGTTTTTAACCGGCATACGGTTCTGTTGATAAACAATAACAATCGTCCAGCCCGCATATACATTATCCTTGCCTTTATCAGCAACGATATCAGCGATTGTAAAAGTTCCCTTTAAACACATGGAAGATTGAACAATCTTCGTGATATCCTTAAAATATTGTTCTCCCATGCTTTCATCTGCAGTTAAATCAATATAAAATCCAGACCCCGGCAAACTTAACTTAGCCTTATTTCTACTGCTATATCGAATATTAGATGAACTAACAGACCCACTCCAGTAAAGGCCTGCAAACGTAATGACAGAACAATCTGGCAAATCCAAGTCAGCAGAACTACTGCTAAATGTATTGGAAAAAGCATCTACATCAATATAGCGCATAATAAAATTGTTGTTATTGGACTTATCATTTACGGCAGCGCAATTCTCACAAGTCAGTATTGAATT
>DALYUO010000398.1:0-2516 GCA_031981225.1 Pararcticibacter sp. | reverse complement strand
AGTCTGAAGGCTGAGCAAGTATAATTGCCAGTATAGTGCATAAAAAGATTTTCAGTTTCATTTGAATTATTAATCCCTGCCGATAAACTCCTGAAACACAGCATCCATTTCTACACCTGCAGTTCAAACAAATATAGCCTCAGTCAATCGATTTAGCAAAAAAAAGAAAATTTCGGGCGCTGGTTTCGACATTTAGTAGCTAGTTAATTTACATGTGATAAGTAGTACGTTTTAAGTACAAATCAACTACATCTTCGTCCAGCCGTCCTTGTCTGTTGTCTTTTCCTTTACCTTGGTCGGGCTCTTCCCTTTCGCCTGTTTCAGCCTTTGCCTTTGCAGCTTGTTGTAAGCCTTGCTGTTTAAGTCCACCTTTCTCCAGCCCGTATCAGGCGCCCATGATTCGTATTTGGATACCCGGATGATCTGTGGTGGTTCCTCATATGGAGTTTCCCGTTCAGGACGGATAAAACTCCCGATGATCTCTGTTGAACTGTGTTTTGAACGGTCCTGTACGATCTCCAGGATCCCGTTATTGTTCCGGTAGTATTTCAGAGAGAACCCTACCAGAAGTAAACATCCCTCCGGTACATCAGACTCGAATGTCCATTCCGTGGCCTCCTGACGCCCGGTAATCAGTTTCACTTCCAGCTTCTCTTCTCCAAGGCTCTTGTACCGGCTGTTCTTAAAGTCGAAGGCAATCACCTGGGCCTTGATGATACAATAGCTGCAACTGGAGGATGGCGTCAGGTCTTTTAAATACACGAACGACGGAAAGCTCACCCGGATCGTTCCCTTTTCATCCATCCCGACCTCCGGTGTCAGCTTCCACTGGTTACGCAGAGGCGCCGCCGCATTGAACTCAAAGCCCTTCAGCCTGCTGATGTCCCCTCCGGCGATTTCCCTTTGTCCCCGAGGCCTGTCGTCCTTACCAATCACTTCGGTAAGTGTTCTGACCATCCTGTTCATCATCCTGCCATCATACTCATACCCGTACAGGTTCCCAAAGGCATACCGAAGCATCTTGCCTGCCGTACTGGCCAGCCCGAACTCGGCGCTGCTCTCCCGCGTGGCCTCCGTTTGACGTACCGTGCCACGACCTGGTTTAGATTGTATAATGTTGCGGTTGCCTACCTTGCGGAATGCGTAATTCCCTACGCTTCCCCTTAAATATTTGCCTTGTATGATTGCCATGTATTTACTGGTTTAGATGAACATCTGATTGGTTTATAAACCAAATTTAGGAATCCTGAAAATTAAAAACATAAAAAATTTGAAATCTTTTCCTTTTAAAGATTAAAACTGTTTCATCTGAAAGAGAGCGAATTATCTCTGCAGGTGCAGCAAGGCGATCCGAAAACGCACTGTATAAGGGTCTGAACAACGTTTGGACTGCATTTCAGCCTTTACAGGCAAACGATATAAAAACTATGTCAAAAGTCCGTGTTTTAATACGAAAACACGGACTTTTAACGCACTCATCATGTAATATGGACGCTAACATAGTGATGAGGTTTAAAATCTTATTAAAACCTGGTACAGGCCGGGGGTAAGCAAGATTCAAGAAGAAAGATTCGGGATTATAAAATAATGATTGACTGACTAATAGCCAGACGGTCTTAAGAACTTAAAAACAGACAATGACGGAAGAAGCAATGAATGCCTCAAAAATCAGTGTCTCCCCTTCTCCTGTTTAGCTTTTTGAAAGCCTTTTGCTGCTTCTCTTTAAGCCTCTTTTCGACAGAGGCCCTTGAAGGTTTGGTTGCTTTTCTTGGTTTAGCTACATGTAATGCTTTATGAAGCAGATGGAAGAGCTTATCGAGGCAGCGTTCCTTATTCATATACTGGCTGCGCTCTTCCTCGCTTATTACCTGGATCATACCCGAGGCAGCGAGGCGGTTTGAGAGCTTTTCTTTTATACGCACTTTTTGCAGTTCGCTAAACAGAGAAGATTCTTCCAGGTTGTAATTCAATTCTGCTTTGCTTGAAACCTTATTTACATTCTGTCCTCCTTTTCCGCCGCTTCTCGAGGTTTTAAAGCTGATGTCGGGGAGCAAATCCTCTTTAGAAAAATCCATCCCCAAAGTTAGAGAAAGAAAAACATCTGCTATATGAAAAAAGTATCGGCAAAGTTCGCGGGCTCCGGCAAGAGCAAGCCCAATTATATCAGTTATTTATCCAGTCCCCGGATCTTGTCTGGTGTCGTAAATACGTTATCCGGCTAACTATTTTTAATCTTCAATTATTTAAAATCAACACGAAACAATACCTTTGCCTCTGTGATGACCAACAATCTTGTAATAGCTATAGACGGCTATTCTTCGTGCGGAAAAAGCACTCTTGCTAAAGGCCTTGCCAAAAAACTTCACTTTATTTATATCGATACAGGTGCAATGTACAGGGCTGTTACTTTATATTTTTTAAGGAATAACATTGACCTGACCGATGAAGACATGGTTGCCCAGGAGCTAAGGAATATACACCTTAACTTTCACTCGAGGGACTATCAGACCCATATT
>DALYUO010000397.1:2092-2540 GCA_031981225.1 Pararcticibacter sp. | reverse complement strand
TAATTTTTGATTCAGCTCGGCCAGCGTAGCGGTCATATCCACTTTTGTTTTGTCTGATACCTGCTGTACTTTTTCTATCTGTTGCTGAAGATCAGCAATCGGCTTCTCGAAATCAAAGGATGTATTCATTCTGTAAAACAAAAAAATCAGGCTAAGGTAGGAATTTGATACCAGATTATGTCTTTCAAAACTTATTTTTGCTCGCCTTTAATAACCGCATGATGATTTATTATCTATGACTATTGAATTAGTATTGCTTTGCATCGTATCTTTTTTCGCGGGTTTCATTGATTCAATAGTAGGCGGAGGAGGCTTACTCCAAACCCCTGCAATGCTGATCATTCTGCCACAGTATCCGATAGCCACACTATTTGGAACCACCAAGATTCCGTCTATTTCGGGGACGAGCTTTGCGGCATTTCGCTACTCCCGGCACGTCAGGATCAAC
>DALYUO010000397.1:0-2082 GCA_031981225.1 Pararcticibacter sp. | reverse complement strand
ATTATTGTCGCAGCATTCTGCGGCGCAATTCTCGGAGCTTACTGTATCTCCATAATTGATAGCAGGGCTATCAAACCTGTAATACTGGCCCTCCTGGTGGTCACGGGTATATACACCTACAGTAAAAAAAACTTTGGGCTTCACGAGGAAAAAAATCATTCGGCCCTGCGGCAGGTTATCACGGGACTGATTTTTGGTTTCGTGATCGGCTTTTACGATGGCTTAATAGGTCCCGGCACAGGCACTTTTCTAATACTTGCCTTCATCTCTTTCCTGGGTTATGATTTCCTTCATTCAAGTGCTTACGCTAAGTATGTTAATGTAGCAACGAATCTTGCAGCAATAATCTATTTTGCAGGCACCAATCATATTCTGTATCAATTCGCCATTCCTATGGCCGTTTTTAACCTCGCAGGCTCTTTTCTTGGCACTCGTCTGGCCTTACTTAGAGGAAATCGATTTATACGGATATTCTTCCTCGTTGTCGTCTTTGGCACAATCCTTCGTTTTGCCTATGATGTGTTTTTCAAGAGCTAAGTATAGGATTGAGAGGCCGGCCCTCTGGTAAAGCCGGCCTCCTTCCCAATCCAGCTTTTCTATTTAAGAACCGTGCTTATTGCACTTATCAATGAATTATTGCCTGTAGCGTCATAATCTCCGGCCCATATGTAGACGCCCTTAAACCCGTTATTTTTAATATAGTTCGCCTTTTGCGTAACCAGCGGAATGCCATTGTAATAAACGCCTTTCGAAATACCAGCCGCGTATTCCTTCTGCGGGGCCTGTGCATCGGCAGCAACAATAGCCGTATAAGTCATGTAATCATAAGACCCCCAGCTGGCATTATTCCCGTCAGCATCCAGCTGATTGTATCGTAGACCAAAAGCAGGAATACCAGAGACGATCTTGTTTGCCGGCAGGCCTTTATCCCTCCATATAGTGACTCCATCGACCATGTGACTAAACGGTGAGGGCTGTCCTACGGGCGCGCCAGGGCCTACAGTAGCACCGTTCTCGAAAGCATGAACGTTGATCCAATCGGCAGCAGAAAGATCGGTGTACTCCCCGTGCATATAATTTGTAGTAGCTGTCATGGTAATGATCGAACCTGCAGGCAAAGCAGATTTAAGAGCCGTTAAAAATGGCCCAACCGACTGCGCGCTTTTCGCCGATATGCTGCTATCGTCATTGCTCAGATCAGTCATCATTACATCTACTCCGTCCAGCTTTCGGTTTGTTACATAGTCATCTATCAGGCGAACCAGCGCTGCCCTTTTCACAGGATCGCTGATTACTGAACCAAAATCTGTACTGTTATAAAGGGACCATCCATCTATTCCCGACAGTCTCCCCGTAACGCCCAGCAACACCGGAACTCCATTGATGTGGCCTCTTGCAACGAGCTCATCCACATTCTGGTTCTGATTTCCTTTCGAGAAGTCTACCGTGCCATCGGGCAACACTCTGGCGCCATTAAATGCCAGATGAGATATATTATTCCACACAACATTGGAGGCCGTGCCGTTCTCCGACAGATACGACATGACCACATAGGGAGAAGTTTTACGCGTATACGTCGCAGGACTAACAAGTACTTTAGAAATACGAGTGGCTGTTTGATTGTTATAGGAGGCTTCCAGTCTGATTTCAAATTCACCGCCCGTGGATGGCATGAATGTGAATGAAGTGTCGGTTGATACTTCTTCACCGTTTACCTTCCAGCTGATCTTTGTCTTTTCCAGCGGCCTGGGAGAAAAACTGAGTCCATTATATACTGCCGGCTGTCCTTGTTGTATAATCCGGGATGGCGATTGAAAAACCAGACCGCCATCAAATATGCGTGGGTGAAATGCACCCCCGTCTGTATCTTCTTCTTCTTTACATCCCATGTTTAATATTAACAGGGAAAGTATAAAGTATGTAATCTTTTTCATTCTGTACGAATTAATAATGTCAAAAAAACTGCTACTCTGGAATCGCCGAATTAATGGTCTTCAGGAGTGATTTATCACCGGCAGCATCTCCAAACAGCTGCCAGATCATTACACCTCCTGCCTTTTTACTCAGAGCCAGTTCAACCTT
>DALYUO010000396.1:0-2543 GCA_031981225.1 Pararcticibacter sp. | reverse complement strand
ATTGCGGCCAAATATAAATTATCACGCCGGGAACAGGAAAATATGGCTATAGCATTTCAATAACACTGGGGATAGATGGCAATTTTATATTACAACAAGTCTAACCCCCGCAGCACCCTGTCTTTATCCGAAACCAGCAATTGCTCAGCAGGTACCTGCCAGTCGCCCGTTTTCCCAATCAACCCACTTTTCATATATCTAAATAAATTTCATTTTTTGAAATTTTCCTTATCTTTGCACCGATGGTTATCATCGCCAAAACGATCATTAATAATTTTGCTGAAAAGCATATTACATCGAAATCAGCCTTGAATAGTTGGTTTCATATTGTAAAACAATCGGACTGGCGTAATTTCTCTGATGTCAAAAACACATTTGGAAGTGTGGACGCTGTAGGTAATGATCGCTATGTATTTAATATCAAGGGCAATGATTTTAGGTTAGTTGCTATGATTTTTTTCGATAAGCGGACCGTCTACATACGTTTCGTCGGTACGCATGCCGAGTATGACAAGATCGCGGATTGTTCACGTGTATAAAAGGAAAAACTAATGATAGACAGGATCAGGAACGAAAAGCAGTATAATCAGGTGATGTCTTTGATAGAAAACTTCATTCAAAAGGCTACCGATGGAGGAGGGTTCCATTCATTGAGCAAGAAAGAAGCCGATGAACTGGAGCGGCTTGGCTTATTGGCAGAGAAGTTTGAGGACGAAGTATTGAAGGTTATGCCAATGCGCTTAACCATTAGCTCTGTCGTACAGGCGAAAAAGAAGAACTTGGAGTCACTCAAAAAGGGCTGGCATCTATGCTGGGTATAAGTGCACCAAAACTATCACAAATATTAAGCGGCAAACGCGAACCCGATGTTCCCTTCCTTAAATCCCTTCATGAGAAACTGGGGATAGATGGCAATTTTATATTACAACAAGTCTAGCCCAGGCCCGTTTTCTCATTAAACCGCTGTTCATTAAAATTCTCAAAGAAGTATCCTCGTGGATCAGGAAACACGGCAGGCTTTACAATAAAACAACCGGAAAGAGGGGTAGTGATCAGCTCCATAAATTAATTTGCGTAAAAGTAAATGTAAAAGCTTAAAACTTCACACACTTATGCACAATTGTCTGCAAATTGTTCCTGTCCGATTAAACTTTAAAATAGTTTAACTATTTTTGAAGTACACTTACAAAATAGTATGACTTTTTTTAAAAGAGAAATATACGATCGACTTTTTCTCCATCTCGGGAGGAAGCAGATCACGGTTATAACAGGAATGAGGCGTACCGGTAAAACCACACTTCTCAGACAATTAATGAACGATTCGGACATCAGGCAAAAGTTCTATTTTGACCTCGAACGTATTGATATCCGTACATTATTCTCAGAGCCAAACTATGAAACCATTGTTTATGCACTCACGCAACAAGGAGCGAATTTCAAAGAAAAAGTTCTTATAGCTCTCGACGAGATTCAGCTCGTACCCAACTTGCCCAGTGTGATTAAGTATCTCTATGACACATACGACATAAAATTTCTCGTCACAGGCTCAAGTGCATACTACATGAAAAATCTTTTCTCCGAATCCTTAGCCGGAAGAAAGAAAATCTTTGAAGTATTTCCACTTAATTTCAATGAGCTCCTGATATTCAATGGCATCCATCCCCAACAAAGAACTGTTCCTGAAGCAAGCCTTTATTTACAGTCGGAATATGAGCGGTTGAAAAATTATTATGAAACCTACATTACATTCGGAGGATTTCCGGAAGTTGTCTTAGCTCAAACAATTGAGGAGAAAAAAGACCTCATTAACGACATCATCAGTTCATACATCAATTTCGATATCTCCTTGTTGTCCGACATTCGCAATCCAACCAATCTATATAAACTAATCCAGTTACTATCTGTAAGAATAGGAACAAAACTCGATATCTCTAAGCTCACAAGTATGACCGGAATATCGAGGCCCACCGTAGAGAACTATCTCGATCTGCTTGAAAAAAGCTATTTGATCCGTACTATTCCTGTAATTTCCAACAGCCCTGACAGAGAAATCACAAAAGCGAAAAAGGTTTATTTCCTGGATAACGGTATAGCTTCGATGTCGGCAGACTTAGGAAGTGGTTCAAAATTCGAAAATGCAATATTCAATCAATTACTTCATCGGGGTGAATTGGCCTACTACCAGCTTAAGTCCGGAAAAGAAATTGATTTCATTCTCAACCGCGAAGCGTGCTTCGAAGTAAAAGAAACAGCAACCGAAACAGACCTGAAGAACGTGTGTGCTCTCGCATCAAATCTCAGCATTGATCAATGCTATGTCATAGGCCGTCACCCCGCAAGGATCTTCAATAACTACATATGGGGCGGTTTTCTTTAAACACCACAACCTACAATTCATAATCCATAACTCCTAATCCATAACTAATAATGTTTTATATAATAAACAATATTCTTATATTTGTACAGCATATACAACATTATGAAGCAGCATCTCGTATTGTTACCAAAGGCGCAGAAAGTACTTAACAATTTGGGAGAAAACA
>DALYUO010000395.1:0-2546 GCA_031981225.1 Pararcticibacter sp. | reverse complement strand
GTGCTGCCACATATCCAGATCCATCGCAGGGGCGAAGTATACAGGGCACTTTGCTGAAAGATAGGTCGCCGTAAGAAGATTATCACAGATCCCGTGGGCGAACTTAGCGATGGTGTTCGCACTTGCCGGCGCAATAAGCATCAGATCGGCCCAAAGACCCAACTCCACATGGCTGTTCCATTCGCCGGTGCCTTCTTTGAAATAACTGCTTAAAACGGGATTTTTGGAAAGAGTAGAAAAGGTGAGGGGACTAACAAAATGCATTGCATCCTTAGTCATAATTACTTTGACGTTTGCACCAGCTTTCACCAGTAAACGAGTTAAAGTAGCAGATTTGTAACTGGCTATGCTGCCACAAACGCCCAGTAATATCTTTTTTCCTTCAAGCATAATACATAAAGTCTAAAATAAAGCTTTAGCTTTATGCCTTCAGCCACAGGCTTTTCAGCTGTAAATGGCTTTCAGACATTGAAGGTTCAAATATAGAACAATTAGCCTTGTTCTTTTGAAGGATTTCTGAAGTAAACTTTCTCGTTTAAGAATTCGTCAATAGCAATAAGCGTAGGCTTTGGCATACGTTCGTAGTGCTTTGATATTTCTATTTGTTCACGGTTCTCGAATACCTCTTCCAGATTGTCGTTGGATGAAGCAAACTCAGAGAGTTTTCCATGAAGCTCTTCTTTAATGTTGTTCGATATCTGGTTAGCACGTTTTGCAATGATCACCAGGGATTCGTAAAGATTATCTGTTGTTGTATCTAACTGGCGCAGATCTCGTGTAATCGTGGTTGGCGCAACTGTGCTATTCTTAGTATTACTCATTTTTACTTGTTTTATTTTCCTGATCTGTTTCCTTATTCTTTTCTGTTTCCTTGCTCTTTGGAGCGGGCTGTTGTTGAGCAGCAAGTAATTTCTGTACCTGTGAAATGCCTTCCTCAGCTTTTTTCTTATAGTTCTGAACCTCTTTTAAGTATTTGCTGCTTGGATAATCCTCAACAAATTCTGTAGAGAGGCTCACAACTTCTTCATAACGTTCTTCCTGCCGTATCTCTATACTGTTTTCGGCATATAAATATTGTGCCTGCACGGTAAGATATTCCATCTCTTCAGCATACTTCGTATCCGGATAGTCCCTTAGAACATTTTTAAATGCAAATACTGCCGAGCGATAATTCTGAACGTCGTATGCTCCTATATCAAGATAAAGCTTTGCATTGGCAAACGCTTTTCTCTCCAGTTTATCACGGAGGTTTGCAATCAGGTTACTCGCCTCTGCAACCCTGTCGCTCTTGGGATAGAGATTGATAAACAGCTGTAGTGATTCGATAGCCCTCGCTGTATTTTCCTGATCAAGGGAGAAATTGGGTGATTCAAGATAATAGCAGTAAGCAGACATAAAGCGGCAGTCTTCTGCTCTTGCACTGTTTGGATAGGTATCAGCAAAAACCTTAAACTGATATCTTGCAGTTGTATAATCTTTTAGCTGATAATTGGTATAAGCAAAGTAATACGAAAGATCCTCTGCTTCAGAGCGACCCCTGTATTTTTGCATCAATCCGTCGAACAGGATCAGCGCCTTGCTATAATCTTTTTTGTTATAAAGCCGTATTGCTTCCTGATACTTCTTACCAGTATCGTTACTCTGTACCAGTTTTTCGAATTTACTTTTACAGCCTGCAACTACTGCTAACAATATAAGTAAGCACCATGTTATTAAATGCTTGTTTTTAAACATCCTGCAAAGATACATTAAATATGATAATGAGTCAATCCTATATTAACTGGAGCGAAGGTAATATATTATCATTATTTGCTTGCCATTTTAACATACCTTAACGTTTGTTTTAAGGGGACGTTGTTCCTGCAGTGTTCTTATTGATTCTTTTTAGCGATATGGCCTTTGGTAAAGCTTTTTGTTACCCCCTTGTGCGGTTTAGTTAATTGAATATAATCAAACAGACGCCCTATTAATATTACCGTCAATACTTTTATTGAACAGTCTGTTTGAACACTGCCTTTTAATTTGACACTTAAATGAGCACGGCCGTTAAATGTAGGCCGTCTCCGGCAGTGCCTGCCCGAGACATTGTCGCGTACAACATGCTGCTTTCTGCTGACTCGGTCCGGTATGGCCGCGCATCATGTACGACTCTCCTACGGATCTCGGTCGATGTTTTTACGGCAAAAGTCGAACAAGATGCGTCGGATAGTCGTCCCAAAAGCGTTTGAGAAGCGTTTGAGAAGCGCAGCCATACCGCAGACAACCCGTCGCCAACTACCAGCCTGTTTTATGAAAAGGAGCCGGATTAAACCGCACAAGGGATTTCTATTATTATTATATATAAGGAGAGTATCTCCGGGAGATGATCGGGACATACAGCAGGGATATTACTTTATATACTTACCCTTTATTAATATATAAAGCGCCCGTATTGCCCAGGGACAGCTGGCAGATTGCTGGCAGCCTTGCGGCAGACTGACGGCCGCAGGGATCTAAGGATCTACTTGGGCCTGCGCCCGTTTATTCGAGTGCTTATCGAAGAAAAG
>DALYUO010000394.1:2314-2552 GCA_031981225.1 Pararcticibacter sp. | reverse complement strand
CTTTTATCCCGGATAGTGCTGTTTCCTTTACCGTATTGCTGATGGCTGGCTGCTGCAAAAGCAGAATAGCTTGATATATGGCAATTTTAGACAATAAAGGCGGCATCCACGGCAAGGCCGGGAACGTCATCTATCGCAGGTACAGGGGCATGACCGTGGTTCAGGGGCGGCCCAAAAAGTTTAAACAAACAGTAGCCAGCCGTGAAAGTGCTTCCGAGTTCGGCATGTCCAGCAGCTG
>DALYUO010000394.1:0-2293 GCA_031981225.1 Pararcticibacter sp. | reverse complement strand
AGGCTTTCCTTCCGGCCTACCGTGATCTTTACGACGGCAGCATGATCAACCGCCTCTCGAGGGCAGTTTACCAGTGTATCCGCAGCAGCCGAACCAAAGGCCGTGGGGAACGCGACCTGCACGACGGTGAACTGGGATTTCTGCAAGGGATGGACTTTAACCTCAAAAGTAAACTTTCCGACTGCCTGAAGGTAAAACCGGCTGTCCGGCGGAATGAGAAGGGACAGGTGCTGGTAAGCCTTCCTGAGATCAACGCCCAGACGGATATTGTTTCGCCCTTTAAAAGGGAGAAGATCGACCGCTACCGGCTGCGCTTCATGCTGGTGGCTTTTAACTTCCGACAGGAGTTCTATGAATATGTGGGGGTAAAGGATGTGGAGATGGACAAAAACGACACGGCAGAAGCGCAGGAACTGCTGTTTGACGGAGAGGTGCCCCAGGGAAGCCTTCTGATCCTGATGGCTTCGGTCAGCTGCCTGAGCTACAATGAGTATGAGCTGCGCTATGAGAGCATGAACACGAAGGAGTATTGTCCTGCGGCCCTGATCGCCACGTATGCCTCAGAGGGTGAAGCTCCTGCAGGTTACGGAGCAAAGCGCGTGGAAGAGGACGACAGGGAGATGAGATCTACGGGGCGGCCTCAGCGGGTGTTTGACATGCTGGAGTACTTCGGCAACGATGTTTTGCAAGAAGCAATGTGGCCTAAAGGGAAGAAGGTTCCCAAAGAGGTGCAAGCCAGGCAACGACAAGGGCCGCGACAAAAGGCGGCCATAAACGACGTTTCTTCGCTGAAAGGGAAAAGGGTGAAGTTTTAGAGGGTATGCAGAGAGTAAGCGACTGGCGCTCGCTATAGGTTTCTTATTCCTTATTCTTTGTGTCCACCAGAATTGTTACGGGACCGTCGTTAAGCAGTTCGATTTTCATGTCGGCTCCAAAAATGCCTGCAGCGGTTTTTTTACCTGTTAGCAGATCGAGCTCGGCAAGTATTTTTTCATAAAGTGGAACTGCTTTTTCCGGTCTCGCCGCACGGGTAAAGCCGGGCCGGTTGCCTTTTTTTGTCTGGGCGAACAGGGTGAATTGCGAGATGAGTAGGATGCCGCCATCCACGTCCAGAAGCGACTTATTCATCAGTCCGTTATCGTCGCCAAAGATTCGCATATTCACAATTTTCTGCGCGAGCCATTTCAGATCTTCATCGCCATCACTCTCTTCAATTCCAAGAAGAACAAGCAAGCCTGTTCGGATCTCCCCGGTTGTTTTTCCTTCAACCTTACAGGAAGCTTCTGTCACTCTTTGTATAACTGCTCTCATGAATTTGATCGCAAGATAAAAAATCTACAAAAATAATGGGTGGAATTGTGCCTCCACCCAGGAGATACGGAATAGCATAAATATTGCAGTAATTGCGTATAGTCTTTATTTTATAAGTTTAAGTATAAAGATTGGGTTAAAAAAGTATTAAAGATAACTGCAGCTTATTTTATAAGATATGTACTTTATTAAGCTATTTAAGCGGTATAATATTTTTGTTGATAAAATTAAATTAAAATAGGATAAAAAAATATTACGGCATTGCAATTTCTAAGCATACTTTTGATTTGTTAACTAATTATAAAGTAATCATGCGAAAAGTTTTACTTCTAACGTTACTGTTTGCATTAATCGTTGCAAATCCCTGGGCTCCGCTTCTTGCTCAGAACAATCAAAAAGTATTAAAAGGAACAGTCTCCGATGATAAGGGAGGGGTTTTGCCTGGTGCTTCAGTAACAGTGAAAAACACAAAAGCGTCCACGATGACGGATGCGAGCGGACAGTTTACCCTTGCTGTCCCTCAGGGAGGAACAACATTAGTTGTTTCATTTATTGGAATGACAACGCAGGAAGTGCCGATTGGCAACAGGGCAACCTTTAAAGTTGTATTGAAAGACGCTAGTACCAGTCTGAATGAAGTAGTAGTGGTAGGGTACGGAGCGATTAGGAGAGCTAATATAACATCTTCGATTGCTTCTGTAAATCAAAAAGAGATTAAAAACCTGCCTGTTGCCGGAGTTGATCAGGCATTACAGGGAAAGGTAGCAGGGGTTTCTGTCACAAGTAACAGCGGACAGCCAGGAGGCGGTGTAAGTGTCAGGGTACGCGGCATAACATCCGTAAACGGGAATGAGCCCTTGTATGTAATTGATGGTGTTCCGATATCGGCTGAAAGTAATTCGCTGAAGCAGGATTTTCTCGGCGGAAGTGCCGGCCAATCAGTCCAAAGTGTTATGGCAACTTTAAGTCCCAGCGACATTGA
>DALYUO010000393.1:0-2572 GCA_031981225.1 Pararcticibacter sp. | reverse complement strand
AGAACTGGAGGCTGCAATGAAGAAACGGGCCGACCTGTGGAAGTCACTGGAGTATCCCTTCGGAAGCGAAATGCCTTGGGATTCAACGGGACAGGAAGAGGTTTACATGTGGTCGGACTATTTCGGTTATACGCAGAAAGCAGAAGTTACTTTGAATGCAATACTGGCTTATATGCCAACAGTGCCACATTGGGGATACAACGGCAGCGCCCGCAGGTACTGGGATTTCCTGTATGGAGGCAAGCTGCAGCGTGTAGAGCGTCAGCTGCACCATTATGGTTCCGGCCTGAACGCCATCCCTGTTTTAGCTGCATTTCGCAAAAAGCCGGATGATCTCTATTTGTTAAGAGTAGGGCAGGGTGGTCTCCTCGGCTCCATCGCCAATATTACAGAGGATGGATTTGGCCCTGCCGCCTTTCATTCTTACCCCTCGACACTGGCAATTGATGGTTTGTCGGGGGATTACGGATCGAACTTCTTTGGATATGCAGTGAATAGCGGAACCTACGTTATGCACGACAAAGAATTCGGCTGGCTGAGCTTTGGTGGCAATCTGAAGGAGGAGGGGAAATGGATTCATGTAAAGCCAAAAACAGCGTCAAGGTCAAGGATTTTTATTGCGCCGATCGACGTATGGCTGACTCTTGATGCGGGACGGTTTCAATCCGTGTCGTTTGAGCCGGAGACAGGGAAATTGAATATAAAATTAGCTGCTTCAGATAGCTTTACGCCTTTTGCATATTTGCATATCGATTCCGGGAAGAAAGAATATCAGCCAGGGGAAGCGCTGCTTACCGAACGAGGTGCTTATAAAGTTAAGCTTGGAGATAATTTGGTTTCAATTGATTGTATGCCAGTAAGGTAATATGATGATTTGCTGGATTTGTTGTAATTCAGGCAAGATCTTGCCTTTCCTATCTTCTCATCCTGGTAACAGCGGGTAATCGAACCGTTACGACATAGGTCCCCTCCATGAGGAGCCGGAATCCGAATACAGGATTTACATTATTGTTTAGCAGGCCATCAATGATAGCGAATTCCTTAGGGATCCGGTAGTAAATGAGATACCCCCAGTCGGTTACACCATCCTTATAGTTCGTCAAAGGAAAAGGCGCCACTTCATAGTCGCAGATCAGTGCCGTGTCTGTTACAACAACTGGGTTGAATTTTACGTGACTTTCGAATGTCGGTCTGTCGCCCCGCTTTATAACCTCTCCGGCAGCAGGATTAAACGGCACCCCGTTTTTATCGACTATTTTAAGTACTACTCTCGCACCCTCATTGCTGATTTTAGAACATGTTACCTGTGGAGCAGCGATGCTGGTAAAAACTTCAGCCGTGCTGGATCCCGTAGCTGCCTGATAAGTCACCTGGAACATATCGTTGATCGTGGGTTCAATTATACTGATCTCTCCCATGTTTGGAAATAATTTAGTGCCGTGGGGATTGGTCATCTGGATGTCGAATACGTAGTTACCCAGCGGCAGATTGGCCGAAGCCCGGTTAAATACAAACTGGCCGCTGGATTCATTGAAGATCATGGGAGTTGTACTTACAGTATGCCGCTTTGCGTTAAGCAACTCTACAGTTGTATCGGTTTGCGCATTGAACACCATACCTTCCTTGAACATTAATACGTCGCGACTTGTGTAAAAGTCTGCTGGTGCAGGTTCGCCAGTCACCTTATCTCTTAGATTGGATAGCTTATAGGTATATGGCGGAGTTGAGCCATCTGCTTCAATGCGGTCAGATGCTACATAAGCCATTCCCCGTTGCACAAAAATAATACCGTTTACATAGCGGATATTGTCACTCATAAAGCCAGGCTCAATTTTGGAGCAGGCATAAAAAGCACAGGCAAGCATAGCCAATGCAATATAAAATCTTTTTCTTCTCATAATAAACCGGTTCTTCGACATTAAATAATTAATTACTGCCTATGCGCTCATTATTGAACATGAGTCTGTGACTATCCGCCAGTACGTGAACAATGCCCGTTGTTGTGATAATCCCCGACGTCTGGCAGTTGTACGACTGATCCGCCAAACTAGAGGGAATAACGGTACCCGGCGGCTCGTCTCTGTCGAGAGTGCCAATGACCCTCGTGAAGTTTACGTAATCAACGTAATCAAGGTAACTGCTGTATTCAGTTGTCCTCCATACCTTTATCATGAACCGGTTATTGGGGATATTGCCGAATTTATTTGTGTAGTACCGACCTGCTGTTACCATCTGGTCCCGGTTAATAGCTCCATCGAACATATATATTTTAAGCGAATCGAGCTCCGCTACAGAGATGTTGGATATTCCGAAGCTGATGTTCTCATCGCCCGTCTCTATGATTTTTTTCTGTTTTTTTGCGGCGACATAATTCACCACGCTGTAATTAGTGCTGGCGAAAAAAGTGATATCGCTATTAACGAGATCTTTCATTCCTGCCCGGTCAATAATTGCAACCAGCGAATCAAACTTTGGATTGGAGGCCAGGAAGTCGTATGTACTCATATTTACATGGGCATTGGCTGTTCCCCCGTCGTTAATATAATCATCGCTTTCACATGAACTTAAATGC
>DALYUO010000392.1:1751-2578 GCA_031981225.1 Pararcticibacter sp. | reverse complement strand
CCAGATACGGCAGGCGTGTTCATACCCCTTCACATCAAACACAAAAGTATCGGGGTTAAAGAAGTGCGCCAGGTTAACAGAAGCAAGATTACAAGCCGTGTTATCCAGGAACATATATTCTGAACAAGGGTTGGATGCATTGATGCGTCCGCCTTCGGGACAAGTATGCCATTCGTTGATAGTAGTATCATACTGAACACCAGGATCGGCACAGGCCCAGGCAGCAAATGCGATATCCTGCCAAAGCTTATCAGCGGAGATCGATTTTAGTGTGCGGCCATCGGTCCTTGATTTCAAATCCCAGGCAGACCCGCCCTCCAATGCTTTGAAGAATGCATTTGGGATACGAACCGAGTTATTTGAATTCTGTCCCGATACCGTGCGGTAAGCCTCACCTTCATAGTCAGAAGAATATCCGGCAGCGATCAGAGCCGCTACTTTGCGCTCTTCTTCTACTTTCCAGTTAACAAAATTCTCTATCTCAGGATGGTCAAGATCAAGACAAACCATCTTAGCGGCACGTCTTGTTGTTCCACCTGACTTTATTGCTCCGGCGGCACGGTCGCCAATTTTAAGGAAGGACATCAATCCTGAAGAATAGCCGCCTCCTGATAGTTTTTCATTCTCCCCACGAATAGAGGAGAAGTTGGTTCCAACCCCTGAACCATATTTAAATATACGTGCTTCGCGTACCCAAAGATCCATGATGCCGCCGTCGTTAACCAGATCGTCGGTAACTGACAGGATAAAGCAGGCGTGCGGTTGCGGACGCTCGTAGGCGGAGGTAGACTTTTTCAGTTCCTCTGTTTCAGGGTCCACATAATAAT
>DALYUO010000392.1:1111-1729 GCA_031981225.1 Pararcticibacter sp. | reverse complement strand
CCTGTAATTCCGTAAGAGCTATGTAAGCCTGTGTTGAACCACTGCGGAGAATTAGGAGCAGCAAGCTGACCTACAATGGTATAGACGAGTTCGTCATAAAAAATATCAGCATCTTCTTTAGAAGCAAAATAACCGTAACGCTCGCCCCATTGTTTCCAGCAATCGGCCATACGATGCGCCACCTGTTTAATGCTTGTCTCAGAACCAGTAGTTCCGTCTGCCTGAGGTACTCCGGCTTTTCTAAAGTACTTCTGTGCAAGGATATCCGTGGCCACCTGACTCCATGTATTAGGCACCTCTACATCTTTCATTTCAAACACTGCATCACCTGCAGGATTTCTGATGACCGAAGAGCGCTTTTCGTAGGTGAAAAGATCGTAAACGTTCACTCCTTCTTTGCTGAAGTAACGCTGGAACTGCAAGCCGCTGCCGGTTCCCCCTGCTGTCTTTGCTGCTGTTTTTTTGCTCATAGTTTGAGTACTTTTTATATTATTAAATGTCTTAACTTTTGTTTTGGTATGTTCCCCAATAGATAGACCCCGTAATTTTAGGGGGTTTTTACTCAAAATTAACATTAAGGTTAACTGAAGTGAATTCTGGTTTTCCACATGGCAATAA
>DALYUO010000392.1:329-1101 GCA_031981225.1 Pararcticibacter sp. | reverse complement strand
AAACGGCACCCCACTCACAGCTTGAAATGTGTTAGAGAACGTTGATTCTGAAACATTTAATTTGTGGAAAACTATAAGAAGCTGTTGGCTATTGGCTGTTGGCAGTTAGCAGTAGCAAGGATAATTATTTGGACGTGCTAAGCGTTTTCTTTAATGTTTATAGTTAAAATAAAAGAGGTTGCCTGGCTAGACAACCTCTTTTTTAATAAATTTATAAACCTCTACGCCAATAGCTAAAGCTAAAAGCCTATAGCCCTAATCTACTACCGTCACCCGGATCATGTTGGTTTTGCCGCGCTTTTCTATCGGCATGGCCGCTGTATTAATTACAGCATCGCCCGGCATGATCATCTTTTCTTCTTTTAGGATGCGGTTAACATCGCTGATAGTCCGGTCGGTACTTTCCTGCTTATCATAGTAAAAACCACGTACGCCCCAAAGAAGGCTAAGGGTATTCAGCAGATTTTTATTATTTGTGAAAATATAGGTCGTAGCCTTCGGACGGTGACTCGAAATTTCGAAAGCGGTGTAGCCCGAAGAAGTCATTGATATGATGCCACAGGCATTGGTCTTTTCTGAAAGATAAACAGCAGAACCGCAAACAGCGTCAGCCATGTAGGTTGCAGAATTTACATCCAGTTTTTTCGGTGTATAGTACGGATACGCTGTTTCTTCAATGTTCCTGATGATCTTGCTCATTGTATCTACTACGATCACAGGGAATTCTCCGACTGAAGTTTCACCGCTAAGCATTACGGCATCGGCGCCATCC
>DALYUO010000392.1:0-304 GCA_031981225.1 Pararcticibacter sp. | reverse complement strand
TCAGCACGGGTAGGACGGGGAGTAGTGATCATACTTTCCAGCATCTGTGTTGCAATTACAACCGGCTTGGAGGCCTCACGGCATTTGCGTACGATCATCTTCTGAAGAACAGGAACCTGCTCCATTGGCATCTCAACTCCGAGATCACCACGGGCAACCATCACGCCGTCAGTAGCTCTGATGATCTCGTCGATATTATCAACGGCTTCAGGTTTTTCAATTTTGGCTATTACCCTTGCCATTTTCCCGCTGCGGTTGATAATCCGTTTCAGATCAATGATGTCTTCGCCGGTACGTACGAAAG
>DALYUO010000391.1:0-2605 GCA_031981225.1 Pararcticibacter sp. | reverse complement strand
CTGAAGATGTACTTCTCGGTATTTCGCTCGATGTATCGCCTTCTGGTATAATGGGGTTCTGTGTTTTCAAAATCAAAGGCACACCACCATACAGCCTTACAAGATCAAAGTACTGATAAGCTCTCCAGAAATACATTTGACCTTTAAGTTTAGTCCTGACATCTTCTGGCAAGCCATAAAGGTCGATATTCTCTAAAAAGAGATTGATTTGCCTTATCCGGGTATAGGGATTGTTTACAATACTTGTGACCATCGCTTCCCCAAAATATTTGGGGGCATGATCCTGGGTGTAGGAAATTTTGCTATAAACTTTATTATAATTCGTCTCTCCCGCTCTCTCCTGAGACATTTTGCTCCATGTATCACCTCCGGCACTCGCACTATTTCCTGAAAGTTCCCAGATAAACGCGGCATTACCATCCGCGGGTTGAAACTGCGAATACACATAGTCGACAAATGCAGTAGCTGTATTTTCATTTTGATATAGCTCTATATTCATCCCTGTCAAGTCACTCTTTTCCTGAAGGAAATCATCTTTACATCCTACCGAGTTTACAATCATTCCGAGTAAAAGCAGCAGTAAAACTTTATTTCTTTTCATAACAATATTATCAAAATTACGGACCTTAATTAAAGTGACAGGTTAACTCCAAAGGAATAAGTCTTCAATAAAGGATAAGAGTCGTAAGCACTATCTGAATCCCTATACGTGAATGGATTGTAGAAGTTGAACGGATTAACTGCCGTAAAATAAACTCTGCAATTCTTCACCTTTAACTTTTCCGATATGGAATTAGGTAAAGTATAATTCAAATTAAAGTTTCTCATTCTCATCCTGAAAGAATTCACCTGCCAGAAGCTCGAAGCGGGAGCTAAACTTACACCGCTATAGTATGGATTTGGGTATTTCCCATCCGGGTTTAAATCCGGATCATAAATATTTCCCCAGTAAGCTACAGTACTTTGATAATTCTCAGTGATCTTATCTTTCATCTTCGTTCTTCCATCCATCTCTGCATATCCTCCAAAAGAACCAGAAACGACACAATCAAAGCTAAAAGCTTTATACGAAGCCTTCAATGTAAGTCCAAAGCCATAATGATTCTGCTCTTTTTTGGTTAATTGGACCTGGTCATTTTCATCAATAATCCCATCGGGGTCGGCAAAGGTTCCATCTGCATTCATGGGGCCCCGAACATCACGATAATAAAGCATTCCTGGTCTCAAATCCTCTTTTGCAAGATTCGCGTTAGGCAATGCAATCTGTTTTATATCATATTTGCTAACATAATCATCTATCTCCTGTTGATCATGAAACATCCCTAAATAGTCATACCCCCATTTACCATTGTCGCCAGATTCATTAGGCTTTTTGGCCCATGGTTTTAGTATCTCTGTATCATTAAAGTTGTATTTTTTTACTTTATTGTCCGACCACGCAAACCGCCCCTCAATGCCGTACCTGAACTCTTTTCCAATCTTGTCATTCCAACCTAATGATAATTCATACCCGAACATATCTACTATCCCATAATTTTGTTCAGTTACAGATCCACCTATTGTTAACGGAACATTTCCTGTAACTGGAACAAGGAGATCGGTTCCATAATTGTAATAGCCATCCAAACCAATAGACAAGCGATTATTCAGGATACTTGCGTCAATACCGAGGTTATTCTTAAACTCATCACTCCATCTTGCATCACGATTCGGAGACACTTCCATCTTCATACCTAATCCGGCAACATCGTTATCCCCGCCAAAAACGGCACCTTTACCCTGCTGATAAGTATATCTTTGGTTCCATCTCCAGGCTTTTGTGTCATCTTTCCCTAAAAATCCTATAGAATACCTGATTTTTAAGTAGTTCACAACAGATTTGTTGAAGAATCCTTCTTCTGAAATAATCCAACCGACTGAACCGGAATAAAAGTCGCCCCAATAGTTATCAGGATGGAACCGGGTTGAAGCATCAGTTCTATACATAAACTCTGCAAGATATTTATTGGCATAGTTATAATTTGCACGGGCTATGTATGACAAGGTACCTGATTCATTTCCCGTTGTTTTTCCATCTATTGCCCCAAAAGCCGTGTTGAATTGTAGATTGCTCGTTTCTACCGGATCCTCTTTCCATACATCTTCCTGCGCAGATTCTGCTTCAGACTTTTCAACAGTAACCAAACCACTAACATTATGCTTACCAAACTGGCGTTCAAAATTCAAAGCGAAGTTTAGCTGATACGATTTTCCTGTAACATTTGAAAGGTAAATCCTGTTACCGTTTTTATATCTCGCAGAAGTCCCTAATGTAGCGCCTTCATCATAGATGTGACCATTCGCACCAGCAGTAGTTACATTATACAATGTATACATGGTTCCAAGCTGTGTGCCACGTCCACTACTCAAATTGCGACCATAGTTTACTCTTGCCTTCAACCCCTTTATCCCTGGAATATCATAATCGGCATTGAAATTCACAGTCAACGTTTTATTATTGTCTCTCGCAAGATTGTTCAAGTCTTCAAGAGCAAAAAAGTTATAATAAGAAACCCGTTGTGCGGTTTGAGTAAAAGTAAATAAATGAAAAAAGAAGAAGGAATAA
>DALYUO010000390.1:0-2659 GCA_031981225.1 Pararcticibacter sp. | reverse complement strand
CGCCGCTTGCTTCGGATATACTGACGGCCACCAATACGGCTTGGGATGAAGCGACGGCAGCTGTAAAGAACTACGCTTACGTTTATAAATACGATGCTTATAACCGCTGCATCTGGAAGAAATTGCCGGGCGCCGAACCTATCTGTTACATATATGACAGGGCCGATCGCCTGATTTACACGCAGGACGGCGAACAAAGGGCGAAACCGACACCCGAATGGACCTTTACCATACCCGATGCATTCGGGCGCGCAGCCTTAACCGGCAGGTGCACCAACAGCCTTAATTACCAGACAAACCCATTGGGGGATATATTGGTAAAAGCGGAATATACCGGGGGAACGAATGCCTTTATGGGTTATACCGTTTCCGGGGTAAGCCTTGCAAGTCCGGTAGTATTGTCGACCAATTATTACGACAACTATACCTTTCTGAACACTAACGGAATAAATGATGGGGCTTATCTACCCGAAACCGGCTTCGTTAGCCCCTATCCGGGCTCGAAAGGTTTGCTGACCGGTACTCTGACTGCGCAGCTCGAACCCGGTGGAGCGGTCAGCAGCGACTATCTCTATTCGGTGAAGTATTACGATAACCGGGGCCGTGTCATACAGGTAGCTGAAAAAGTGACTGGAGGAACAAGCCGATTGAACTCAAAATACGACTTCCCGGGCAATCCCTTATTGGTAAAGGAACGGCAGTCTGTTCAGGGCCTGCAGACAGAAATCCAAACCGCCTACACCTATGATAATGCCGGGCGGCGCTTGTCTGAAAAAGTAAGCGTGAACGGAGTTGAACAGGCAGCGGTTGTCTATACCCACGATGAGATCGGCCGCCTGGCAAGTCAGAAATATGCCAAAGGATCCTGGTCTACTACAGAGACGATGGCGTATAACGTCCGGAGCTGGCTGACCGAGAAATCAAATCCCTACTTCTCCATGCAGCTCCGTTACAACAATGTCCTATTGCCTGGTTCGAAAAAGAATTACGGAGGAGGAATCAGTGAGTGGACATGGCAGCACAGTGGCGGCTCCAATAATATGTACAGCCTGCTATACGACGACGCGGACCGGCTTACTGGTGCACAGCAATACGTAGCTAATGGTTCAGACTGGGCCAGTGCGCCAAGCCATTATACTGAGAGTGGCATCAGCTACGACAAGAACGGCAATATCCTGACGCTGCAGCGTTCGGCAGGAGGAAACACGGTTGACAATCTGAGCTACAGCTATGACGGTAACCGCCTGTCGGCATTGACTGAATCGGTCGCATCACCCGGAGCTGCAGATATCCTGGTACAGGGAGGCACCCCGCAGGGAACGTATAATTACAATGCCAATGGTAACATGGTATACGACAGTCGGAAAAACTTGACATACGGCTATAATATCCTTAACTTAACCGACATGGTGAAGCAGGGTCAAACCGTAAAAGCGACATATAAATGGTCCGCAAATGGGGCGAAGCTCAGTGTGCGCGATGGAGCAGGAACCAATGGCTTTGACTATGCAGGCTCAGTAGTGTATGCAAAGAATAGCTCGGGCACAAATGTAGATGCTATCCATTTTGATCATGGAGTGATCAGGAAACAGGCCGATGGGTATATGGTAAATTATTTCCTGAACGACCATCTGGGAAGTACCCGTGTGGTGGTAGACGGCAATGGCGCAGTACTCGAGAAAAATGATTATTATCCGTTTGGAGCCAGACACAAGAGGAATGATTACCTGGCCAGTGACAACCGGTATAAGTATAACGGGAAGGAAGAGCAGATAGTTGGGGATGTAGGTTTCCTGGATTACAGGGCCAGGTTCTATGATCCGGTGATTGGAAGGTGGAATGTGGTGGATCCGTTGGCAGAGCAAATGAGAAGGTATTCGCCTTACAACTATGCATTCAACAATCCAATGCGTTTTATTGATCCTGATGGAATGGCGCCAACTGATATATGGCAATTTAATACCGAAACTAAGGAATTAAAGATGATTGAGGAGAATAATAATAAGTTTGACTCATTTGTTGATCAAGACAATAATCTAATCTCTAAAACAAACGACACTCAAAAAGATTTCGCGGCAAGGGTTAAAAGCTCCAAATCTTCATCTGCAACAGAGTATGTTAAAACATTATCAGATGTAGGTGTAGCTATACGAAAAGACGAGTCTGCTTATAGTGACATGACGGCAAACGCTAAAGAAGAGGGATTTAGTTCCAAGCCAGTATCAGATCTAAGAACAATGGGAGAAAGGACAATAATTAATGGTTATGTCGACATTGCAAGAGATGCTATGGTTGGAAAGGCGGTTGGAGAGTCTATGTTTGCCAAACTTTTGGACGTAGTAGGTGCTCCCCAAACTCTGAGTAAATTAACAGCTGGAAATACTATCTCCCAAAATATTGATGCAGTTAGTGGTTTCGTAAAAAATATGATTAATGCTGCCATTACTACGGCCACAGACATCAAGTCTAAAACTTTAAATGGAATACAGGCGATTCAAAGTGGTAATTATAGAGGATTCTAAGCGATGTGCAGATTATATTGGATAGCATTTGTTTGTGTTTTACTTTCTTGTACAGACTATAAGATCACACATTATAGTACTGGTGGTAAGTTTGAAAAAGGACGGATGGCGAACGGTAAAAAAGAAGGACTGTGGTT
>DALYUO010000389.1:628-2715 GCA_031981225.1 Pararcticibacter sp. | reverse complement strand
ATTATTGCTGTTCGCAATCAGATTTACCGAGCCGCCAAATGTGTTTTTTCGGGGTACGGATGAAGGCTTTACATCTATTACACCTCCGATGGCGTCGGAACCGTATATAAAGGAAGCTGCACCCTTTATAAGCGCCACTTCTCCGGCGGCGAATTGATCTATTTCCAGACCGTGATCGGCGCCCCACTGCTGGCCTTCGTGTTTTACACCTTTGTCCAGCACTACCACACGGTTGAACCCCAGGCCACGAATGAGCGGCTTCGACTGGCCCGAGCCTATGCCGATGGTACTGATACCGGGCAGACGTTCGAGTGTCTTCATGAGACTGCCGCCAAAGTTGCGCTGAATGAAAGCCTGGCTTACTACTTCAATATTCAATGATTCTTCACGCTTTCTTGCGTGCGTATGATCATCGTTAACGATTACTTCCTGTAAAAGGTGGCTGTACGGGTTGAGCGCGGTGTCGGTTCTGGTAGTTTCAGAAAAACCATTCCGCAATACTTTGGTTGCCGGAACAGGCTTCCCGCTGCTATTTAAAACAACCCCGGAAAGCCCGGGATCCTGCCCGTAGATTTGATAAAAGGAGAACACGCAAGCAAAAAGAAAGTACGCTTTCTTCATTAGAAACAAGGTATATGGAGCCTGACAGCCATGAGTGATCAACCACAGAAGGGGGTAGACCGCAACATGTCACATCGGCTTGTAAATGATGAATAGAATGGCCCGGCCTCCTTGTTAAAAGAATTTGGAGGTATCAGGGTGCGGCATAATAGATTTGATTGTGCTTAGCAAAGAGGAGGGCCCTTGTTGGTAAAACCCTGAAGCGTGAACTTGTAAATACCGGCGTAAACCCTAAAAGATTGTGTTACAGGCTCGGGCTTAGGTGCAGAAAGAGCAGGGGGAAAAGGCAGGTAGAATTCTTTCCCCTGCCGATGAGTGCAATAGTCGCACACCTGACATTTATCGGATGTATGATAAACCGAATCTTCTTCAACCTGCCCTGCCTTCGAAACTCCATGGTGACTATGGAGGGCAGGTGCCGCGGAAATGAAAAGAAAGAGCAATGTCAGCATAAATGAACTTAGCTGATTGCATTTAAGAAAGAATGGTTTTTCTTTTCTTTTCATAACTTGCAGCAAAGTTGCATTTAATTTTTTGAAAATGTCTAATCTAATGCCATTTTATATTCATCTTTTGATTGAGTGACCTGCAGGATCTTAAAAGTCTTCAGTCCATTCGGCATTTCCCATTGCACTTCCGATCCAATCCGGTATCCTAAAAGAGCAATACCTATTGGTGCGAATACAGAAACTTTGCCAAGTTTCATATTGGCTTCTGCCGGCAGCACGATTTGGAACGTGAACTTCTGACCGGTGTGAATCTCCTCAATTTCTACCTTCGAGTCGATACAAACCACGTCGGAGGGCAGGTTGTCGGGTTTGATCACGACGGCAGATTTTAGTTCTTCTAATAACTTTTTCTTGTTATAGTCCGAAAGGACCGAATCATTAAGGTGTTTTTTTAATAAATCCAGCTCTCTTTGAACTATCATTAAGTTTTCTGTTCTCATGTTATTGAATTTTTATGTTTTTAAATAGTATAAGCATTATATAGGTTACCAGCCGTACTGAGCGTTGCTAACTCATGCCAGTGAATAAATAAGGGCTCCGGGTTGGATGATCTTCAAGATAGATTTCCTTTAGACTTCTGACCTCAATGGAATGCACTTTTCTATAAAAGTCTTCGGCTTTTACGTCTTCCAGCGACCGGTAGGCACATGCCTCCATCAGCTTAATAGTGCTCCTCAATGTACCGGTGAGAAAGTTTGAGATCCGCATTCTTTGCTCGATATATAAGGGTACCGTACTATAGCAAGCGCTGGCACCAAGTGCGATCGCCTTCAGGATGTCATATTCAGTAACTACCGGCCCCGAAAAAAGTATTTTTACAGGCAGCCCGTAATTTTCAATCACCTTCACTGAAAATGCAAGCGTTTCAAAGTACGCCGAATCGTTTGCCTGGGCTACACGTAGGGTATCAGAACCAATGAGCGGCGCAGTTCTGTCAATGGTAATGAAATCAAGAAA
>DALYUO010000389.1:0-618 GCA_031981225.1 Pararcticibacter sp. | reverse complement strand
GAAAGCATCGACTGACATATAGATGTTATGATCTCCTTGCTGGGGTTGAATAGCCGGATCCCAATTGGCTTACCTCCCGATAAAGATCTCAGTCTGCTTAAGAAAATAAGCATCCTGTTTCTGCTGAGACGTTTCATGATGCTTTCTTCATGGGCAGGAAGCGCCATTTCAATCATTTTGATATAGGGCCTGTTGGCTGTCACCTGGTACAGTTTTTCATTGAATGAGCTATCCGTTTTTCGAAAAGCCTGATCTTCGTTTGCAATTTGCCATATCAAATCACCACCTCCTCTGAGCAAATGCGAACAAATACCACGCTTGCCCGTATTGACCGCACTGCCTGAGATATTCGCTGCGCCTGACAACGCGAGCAGGGAAGAACTGCCTGGGACCTTTTGAGTGAAGGCTTCTATGTTTAATATACTTAAGCTATACGGTTGAGTACACTGTTCATTGCCAATCTTTACTCTCAGGTCTGTTGCACTTAGTTTGACCGGCTTTTTATTAGGGCCGGTTTTTAAATACTCAAAACCAGGTTCATCAGTCTGCAGCAACGTACTGCTTACAATGCCCGTGGAAGCATTATTTGCACGACTGATAATAAGATCGTACTGTTTC
>DALYUO010000388.1:0-2838 GCA_031981225.1 Pararcticibacter sp. | reverse complement strand
TCAGTTATCAGTGATACAAGTTTACGATATATTCCGATAGCTTTTTCCATTTCACTCCAATTAGCCGCCTTCGCCAGCTTATTTATGGTCGACTGGCTCTTCTTCAGCTTTTTGGCTGCTTCCATCTGGGTAGCACCCATCAGGAGCTCTCCCACTGTTTCAGCCTGCTTTGACGACATCTTTTGCATTAGCAGATCCACAAAAACGGCTATTCCCTGCAATCCGGCGTCTATCTTTTTATCGGCACAACGCAGGGCAAGCCGGTCGCTTGTCTTGCTTAACAGGTCGAGTTCCCTCCCTGAAAGCATAAAAGCCTCCCCTTTGGCCGTCGCCATATTCTTAATGGGCTCTTCAACTGGACCTATTCCAATCGCGATCCGGATATCAATATCCTCGCTTTTATCCTTTGGATCACTCTGTTTAGCTATCGCTCTTAACCTGAGTGCCAGCGTTAAAGCCTGTTCTATATCGCACAAGGCATGAAAGCTGTCGCCCCGGTAAAAGTCGCTTTTCGCCTTTTGCCCCTTAAGCTCGGTTTTAACAGCAAAAAGCAGCTCATCCAACTGCTTCTCGCCGAGTGTACTCGAATTTACAATATCTGCCGTAAGTACTGCTTTTTGCGGTTTCATATACGAATATAGTCATATCTGGCGATATTTTAATATTATAGCCAAATATGGCGATAATTGGAAATTATCACCAAAACCGGCGATATAGAAAAACCGCTCCAGAGAACCTATTTAGTAGCAAAACCAGGAAAAGAGCAGGAAAATTTGAATTAGATTTCCATCAAATCATTTTTATTGTATTTTTGCAGCGGAATACAGAAAACCATTCTGGTTTTGTTCTTATAGTCTTGTAGTGTAATGGTACCACGTCAGATTCTGGCTCTGAAAATCTAGGTTCGAACCCTAGCAAGACTACAAAAAAAGCCCCCTGCATCATATAATGCAGGGGGCTTTTTGTTTAAGACGGCCGTAATGTTATACCGATTTTCTTACAAACCTGGTAAGGATCACAATCGTGTCGCCGTTTATCTTCCCTTCTATCTGGTCGGCATTATCAGGCACCAGCTTAATTTTCCGAACCATCGTTCCCTTGGGCGCGATGTAACTTGTTCCTTTAACGTTAAGGTTCTGAGTCAGGATCACCGAATCGCCGGTTTCAAGAACAACGCCGAAACTATCTTTATGAATCACCTTCCCGGCTTCCAGGGCGTCCTCTGCGTTAGCCCATTCCACCAGCGACTCATCCAGATATACCGATTCAATCGTATCCCTCGCCCATTCTTCGGTAGACGATAACCTGCTCATTATTTTATACGAAAGTACCTGCACTGACGGCACTTCGCTCCAGATGCTCCCCTCCAGGCAACGCCAGTGATGCGTATTGGTGTAATCGCCGGATGCTATCTGCCCGAGGCACTCAGAGCATAAAACAACCTGGTTTTCGATCGACTCGTTTCTGGGAGGAACAGTATAAGCGTTTAAATCACTATCCGGATTTAAGCAAAGCTCGCAGGCTTGATTACTGCGGTTCTGTAATTGTGGATTTATTGACATTTGCCCGCAAAAGTAATTTTAAAAATGGAAAATCAAATACATGACGCATTTGCCCACTTAAAAAGCCGGTTTCACCACCTCCAAAAGTGTAGAGTGAGCAGTACCTTTGTAATACACCAACGCAGAACCCTTGAATTATGGAAACAAAAACGGCAAGCAACAGGACTATTGGATTTTTGTCACTATTCGACATGCATACTACCTTTTTTCGGCGCGCTCTCGACGGCATATCAGAAGAAGACATGCATAACCGCTTAAATACCCAGGCCAACCATATGGGATGGATCAGCGGTTCTGTCGTCCAGCAACGTTACTTCATGACCCAGGAAACACATCCCGGCTTAAAACAAACCGGTGATGAGCTATTCAGAGAAAATCAGGGTATTCTCACCAATGCGAAATATCCTTCGGTGGCAGAATACCTGAAAGACTGGGAAACAATAAGCCCACTGGCACGGGAGGCTCTGGTAGCCATTGGAGATGAAAAGCTTGACAGCACGATGGACATGGGAGGCATGAAAATGACCTACTACGAAGTTATCAGCTTTACAATGTACAGGGAAGCAAACATGATCGGGCAGCTTGCACTATGGCGGAGGCTCCTCGGTTATCCTGCACTGAAATATGATTAAGTGCACCCCGCGCATAATAAAATTTTAATTACACAAGCGCGATCATATCTTTAATGGTTTATTTCATTATTTTTGTTGCATAGAGAGCTGCATTCAGCTGCTCTGTTCCGGCATGATGAGAGCCATTCTATAGGTTTATGAAGCGTGATATTTGCGGTCCTGACGACGTTGTACTTTTCGTAAATGAGTTTTATGTCCTGGCATTGCAAGATCCGCTCCTGGGACCTGTTTTTGCACATGCGATAACCGACTGGACCCCGCACTTAGACCGGCTATACAAGTTCTGGAACAGCGCTCTGTTCGAAGAGCTCACTGTCACCGAGCAATCTATTTCAAGTCACAGCACATTAAATGTTGACCGCGCCCACTACGACCGCTGGTTACTTCATTTTAACCGGACTATAGATACCTATTTTGAAGGGGAAGTTGCCAATCGGGCTAAGAAGAAGGCAGCACAAACAGCCGGATTATTCTTATCGCACCTGAAAGCGTCAGGACGTTAATAAAATCAGACATTTTCAGTCCTCCTTACTCACTGATGGCAGACTGCTGGCAGTCTGACGGCAGGCTGATGGCACATTTGTTCGAGAATTCATCGACTGGGCATGCTGATTTCATCGAGAATTCATCGACACGGAGTCGAA
>DALYUO010000387.1:2662-2871 GCA_031981225.1 Pararcticibacter sp. | reverse complement strand
TAATAGGCAACAAAAGAAGAGGCCGTATCATTTGAATTATGATACGGCCTCTTTTGCTATGAAATGATTTCAGATTATTCGTTTGCTGCTTTACCAAGAGAAGCGAGAATTCCCCCGTCAACGTAAAGGATATGTCCGCTTACAAAGTCGGACGCTTTAGACGAAAGGAAAATAGCCGCTCCCTGAAGGTCTTCCTGTTCGCCCCAGCG
>DALYUO010000387.1:0-2625 GCA_031981225.1 Pararcticibacter sp. | reverse complement strand
AATGATGAAGTCGTTAAAAGGATGTCCGTCAACGCGGATGGGCGCTGTTTGTGACGTGGCGAAATATCCCGGACCAATACCATTTACCTGAATGTTGAACTGAGCCCATTCGGTAGCGAGGTTTTTAGTAAGCATCTTTAACCCGCCCTTTGCAGCAGCGTAAGCGCTCACAGTGTTCCTTCCTACTTCACTCATCATAGAACACATGTTGATTATTTTGCCTGCCCGGCGCTCGATCATGTATTTACCGATATGCTTGGCCATAATAAATGGTCCGGTCAGGTCGATTTTAAGTACCTGTTCCCAGTCTGCTACTTCCATATCTACAACGGGAATGCGTTTTATAATTCCGGCATTGTTTATCAGAATGTCAATCGGTCCGATTTCTTTTTCAATCTTATCTATATAAGTCTTTACAGCTTCCTCGTCGGTAACATCAAAAACGAAACCATAAGCCTTTATTCCATTGTTTGCATATTCAGCAATAGCAGCATCCAGCTTTTCCTGAGAGATATCGTTGATAATGATTTGGGCGCCAGCTTTAGCAAGGCCCGTAGCCATAGACATTCCAAGTCCGTGTGTAGCACCTGTTACCAGTGCGCGTTTGCCTGTTAGGTCAAAAAGTGATAGTGACATATTTGGTTTATTTAGTATTTTAAAGTTAAAAACAAGCTATAATTGAAGCTGCCGGGAATGGGCTCGGAAAGCCTCGTTTTCAATTAAGCTGAGCAAATATATAGTGATATTCAGGATATTTTGAAATAAATGGGCTATTAAATTTCCGGCAACGTTGCCGGAAAAAAAATACGGCAATTGCCTGGTATATCGGGGCAATATTCTTCCATATCTTATCTATAAATACTAATTTGCACACATTATCCTCTCTAAATTATGAACAACAATTCGTTATTTGATTTAACCGGAAGAACTGCGCTGGTCACCGGATGTACCCGGGGCATTGGTAAAGCAATGGCAGAAGCGTTGGCAGAAGCAGGGGCTGATATCATTGGGGTGTCTTCTTCTATTGCCCTGAACGGGAGTGAAACCGAAAAGGCGGTGAAGGAGCGGGGGCGCAATTTTAAGGCTTATCAGTGCGATTTCAGTAAAAGACAGTCAGTGTATGCGTTTTTAGAGAAAGTGCAGGCAGAGAATGAACATATAGATATCCTGGTAAACAATGCTGGCACCATTCTGCGTCAGGCAGCAGCAGAACACTCCGACGAGTACTGGGATAAGGTGATTGATATAAATCTGAATAGCCAGTTCGTGATCAGCAGAGAGATAGGGGCGCGAATGATAAAGCAGGTAGGGGGCAAGATTATTTTTACGGCATCTCTCTTGACCTTTCAGGGAGGCGTGTTGGTACCGGGATATGCTGCAAGCAAGGGTGCGATAGGAAGCCTGGTAAAAGCGCTGTCAAATGAATGGGCTTCAAAAGGCGTGAATGTAAATGCAATTGCGCCCGGATATGTATCTACCGACAATACAGAGGACCTGAGAAATAATCCCGAGCGAAGCCGTGCCATTCTGGATAGGATTCCGGCTGACAGATGGGGTGAGCCGGAAGACTTTAAGGGGCCGGTGGTGTTTTTAGCGTCGAAAGCGGCCGATTACGTGCACGGTACAATCCTGACCGTAGACGGTGGTTGGATGGGCCGTTGAGAAATCAAATGGTTGGAATAAATGAATAATAAATAACAAGTAATATGATAATGAATCAAAGATATGCACAAAGCCCTAAAGAGGTTGCAGGCTTAAATACAGCTGAGCTTCGTGCAAACTTTTTACTGGAGGATCTGATGCAGCCTGATCAGTTCAGCTTCACCTATTCGCACTATGACCGTGCGATTATTGGAAGTGTTGCTCCTGTTAATGAAGTTCTGGAGCTTCCTGTATATGAAAACCTGCGTGCAGATTATTTTCTTGAAAGACGCGAACTTGGAATTATTAATGTCGGTGGCGATGGAGAAGTGAGTATCGACGGTACAACATATCAGGTAAGCAAGCTGGATGCTGTGTATGTGGGTAAAGGGTCTAGATCGGTACACTTCAAAAGTGTCTCTGCAGCGAATCCTGCCAAGTTTTTCCTTTACTCTGTTCCTGCTCACAAGGAATATCCTCACCAGCTAATCACAAAGGAAAATGCTTTTCCAACGACTGTAGGGAGCAAGGATACAGCAAACGAGCGTACTATTTATAAATACATTCACCTCGAAGGTGCCAGGAGCTGCCAGCTGGTAATGGGATTGACCATCTTGAGTACCGGAAGCGTGTGGAATACCATGCCTTCGCATGTGCATGACCGCCGTATGGAGTCTTACTTCTATTTTGACGTTCCGGAGGATCAGGTTGTGTTTCATATGATGGGACAGCCACAGGAGACCCGTCATTTGGTCGTTCAGAATCACCAGGCGATTATCTCTCCGCCATGGTCTATTCATTCAGGAGGAGGTACTTCCAATTATGGTTTCATCTGGGCAATGTGTGGAGAAAACCTTGTATACTCGGATATGGATGCTGTAGCAATAAAAGATTTGAGATAGTAACCGTTATAGGTATCTGTTTTTAATAAGAAGCCGTCTCATAAGTAAATTATGAGGCGGTTTCTTCTTTTATTGTCGACTA
>DALYUO010000386.1:0-2962 GCA_031981225.1 Pararcticibacter sp. | reverse complement strand
GATCAGCTAAAGCAGCAGGCCACCATCGCTACAGAAGAGGGCCAGGATACCAGCACGCTGATGGGGAAAAGGGTAAAGTTTTAGGACGACCCTGTCAAATCATTGCATACAGATAAGAAGAAGCGACTAAAAGTCCCATATCCTCGTCCTTATCCGCTTCATGTAATTTCGGATACCAAGTACGAAAGCTGCCAGGAAGTAAAATATAAGGGGAAATCCTACAGCAAGAAAAGATGAATAAATAAAAAACAGGCGGATTTTGGAGATAGACATGTCAAACCTTTCGCCAAGGTAGGTTGAAACTCCAAAAGAGTATTTTTCAAAGAAGGCGATAATACGTTGTATCATATCAATCGGAATTTATAATCTTAGCTCCGACAGCACAAAATAAGCAATTTTTTTTGTCACACCACGATTTTTTTAATTGCAATAAAGCCTGGGACCTGTCGGCATTCCCACGCATTATTCCTATTTCCTTAAACCGTCTGGTTATATGATTTGTTTCAAAAGGTAAATTTTCAAGGATATCGACAGCCCTGCGCATAAGACTCTCATCATCAATATACTTCCCGTAACTAAAAATCATTACAGCAACGGTATTTATAAGTAGATTATTGATAGCCTCCTGACCTAACTGAGGGGATACTCCCGCGCTGGTCTTACCGAGGCGATAGTGATTATCCCAATAAGGATTGATACGCAGATCTTTAAAAAGATCCGCAATTCTTTTTGTTTCCTTTATTTCAAGAATCTGCGAGAATAACCTCGTCGATTTGAGAATCAGAGCAGCAAACTGCGCTATTCGCAATGTCGGGAAGTTCTGTGGCCTGAGCCGAAGAAACTTCCATAAATAAGAACCGAGAGGTTTCAGCGAATACTTCTTCTTCAAAAAGAGATATTCTTTTGTAAGCAGCGATGTGTATACGTCCTGTTCTTCGTCGTTTAGAAAGCCCGCCTGGCCAAATAGAAGCGCTTCAGTTTGCAGGGGGCTATTTTTATGTTTACCAAGTATTTGCTGCGGCAAGGACCTTGCCAGGAGTTCGAAGGGAAGTGCGTTTACTTTAAACCCGAAGTTTCGGGCAATCTGTATGTAAAAAGCATCATCCCAGCTCCCCTTACACTCCTCTACAAGTGCAAATATCACCGAGGACTTTTCTTCAAGTCGCTCTATGAGCATTCTGGACAACCAATTGCGAATATAAATTTCATCTACCTGTCCTATTTGTTTTTCGCAGGGGATCCAGCTTAGATTTTCCATCAGCCTATGATAACGGCTTTCGATTCCGGGAGTGATATAGTTTTTAAGTTCCAGCGTTGGCGGCTCCGTCCCATCGCTCCTTAAAACACACTTGTCGTATTCGTATACTATATGAAGTACTACGTTATTGTAAGCCTCATCCTGGCTATGTTTATGGCGTTCCCAGTCGGACGACAGAATATGCACTTCTGCATTTCCTGCCCACAACGTATTATTAATGCGAATTTTTACATTACTAAAGTCGGGACCAGCGTCCTTATTATGAATTCCGGGTGTGATAATATCGACAGGTTCAGAGTGAATGGTTTTTAACTCCTTCTGACTAAACTGTCTGAATTTCCATATAAAACAGATAAAGTCTTCGGTCATGTATTAGTTATACGTTATAAGTTGTAGGTTGTAAGTTATGCGTTGTAAGTTGTACATCAAAAGTTCTAAACATCCCGCTATATAAAAACAGATATGAATAGCTTAAGGTTTAAAAACAGCATAATTTCTATATAATATAATACATACAATAGTACTTATAACTTATAACGTACTACTTACAACTTGCCCGCCATTTCCTGCTGGACCTTTTTCGCTTCCCTTCGAGCAGCGTCCGCAAAATCCTCTCCCGAAGAAGCATAAATAATGGCACGTGATGAATTAACGAGTAGTCCGCAGTCTCGGTTCATTCCAAATTTACAGACATCGTCCAGGCTTCCTCCCTGAGCACCCACTCCCGGGACCAAAAGAAAGTGGTTAGGCACATGCTTCCTTATAGTGAGGAAGGCCTCTCCCCTGGTTGCCCCTACAACAAACATCATATTCTCATCCGAGCCTCACTCTTTCGCCGTATTCAACACTGTCTCAAACAACATCTCCTCTCTATCTGAAGTTAAAAACTGAAAATCCTTACTTCCCTCATTTGAAGTAAGAGCCAGCAGAATGACCCATTTATCATCGAAACCGAGGAAAGGCTTTACTGAGTCAGCTCCCATATAAGGCGCCACGGTCACAGAGTCGAAGCTCATTCCGGAAGATCCCGGATCAAAGAAGGCCTTCGCGTACATCTCAGAAGTATTTCCGATATCACCTCTTTTAGCATCTGCTATGCTGAAACAGTCTTTCGGGAGGTATTCAAAGGTTTTAATCAGGCTTTTCCAACCGGCGAGGCCACGGCTTTCATAAAAGGCCGTATTTATTTTGTAGGAAACGCAGAAGTCTTTTGTCGCATCAATAATCTTCTTATTAAACTCAAACACAGGGTCTTCTGTATCCAGAAGAAAAGTTGGAATCTTGTCAATATCTGTATCCAGCCCAATGCATAAAAAAGACTTTTTAAGTCTTATCTGATCTATCAATTGTTCGCGTTTCATATTTTCATTACAGGCAAAGCCCAATCATGGTAATCAAAAAACATTCATATTGAAGTAATTGGCTCAATAGTGAATATGCATAGCACAGGACAACAAAGACATCCAGTCCGTAAAAATGTGTGCAGTTTTGCGATACAAAGAAACCAAAACAATAAAGGGGAGGAAAATTTTTTTTATTTTTTTGCTATTTCGGAATTATTGCAGTACAATTGTGCCGTTATCTCAGAATGTTATCCTAAACATCGCAGAAAATTCATAACGATTTCTTTAAAATGTTTTTTCTCTGATTGTTGCGGATTTACTCTTACAAACAAAATCCTATATAATATTTCAAAATTGAATG
>DALYUO010000385.1:0-2964 GCA_031981225.1 Pararcticibacter sp. | reverse complement strand
ATATGGCCCTACAGGCAATCTTATTCCCATTGGGAACGTGGTTAACAAAGGAATCACTATCCGGGCCAATCAGGCATCTGTTAAACGACTCCTTCCGAGGCTGATAGAGCATGTTAAGTCAGGAGTGTTGAACCCGAAGGGTATCATCACCCATAGAGTTCCCCTGGAAGAAGTAGCAGAAGCCTACCATATCTTCTCTTCAAAGCTCGACAACTGTATCAAGCCAATTCTTATCCCGCCATCGGCAAGAGTATAAAAACAACTATTATGGAAAATACAACAAAGGACTACACGCATATTAAGGGATGGGGCATAGACGCCGACCCTGAAAATGAACCAACATATCCAATGAAGAAGTATACCGGCGACGATCATAACCGTCTTAACTGGATACGACCGGTACAACAACGCGCAGACGTAGAAATACTGCATTCAAATGAACGTCCTAACTTGAGCGCTGTATTTGGAACACCTCAGCCTCCTTCGGGAATTAGCGGGTCGATCAGAAGGTTTGCGTTTAAATACAGCGAAGGCAGTGATGGACACTGGCTTCCATTGATATTAGCCGACAAGATCAACGTTATAGAAGGCATCATCGATGATGTGAAACACGGGCACATTCCGAACTTCTTTGCAGAGAAGGGCTTGAAATCCGAATGGAAATATAACCGGAAAGCATTCGTGCAAAAAGCATTCATTGGAGCACTGATCACGACGGCTGTAGTCGCTCTCGTAATGAAAAAGAAGAAATAATTAACTAATACCGGATGCGCTTACTTTTGGTTTAACAGGTAATCATCCGGTATTTCTATTTGCATTGCGCAGCACAAGCGGATACAGGTAGCCGGAAGATCTCCATTATAAATTCTATCTAAAGAATAGAGTTATAATTAAGATCTTTACGCAACCTGTATATTTAACTATGAAAAACTTACTATTGATTGTTTCTGTCCTGTTTGCTCTGGCATGTAAGAACCCGGTAGAAGAACAAGAAAATAAAAAGCTGAACAAACTTGCCGGGGAGTACGTACGGCTCGGCCTTACCATCGGGCAATATGACGAGGACTTTGTAGATGCCTATTATGGGCCAGATTCTTTAAAGCCCAGCCGTGAGCCTGAAGAGGATTTTCCGAAGGACAGCTTAGTAGCATCGGTAAATGAGCTAATGAATGAACTGGGCTCGATAGCTCACAGCTCGATCAGCGATTCAAATAAGATAAGGGCGAATTGGATGTATGATCAGTTAGTAGCCTTTAACCGTCGCATCCGCATATTCAGCGAAGAATACGAATCATTTGATGATGAATCAAAAGCGCTTTTTGGCGTGGTAGCTCCGGTATACGAGGAGAATCATTTTAAAGCTCTGGTTAAGCAGCTCGACGGTATCTTGCCGGGCAAAGGAAATGTGAACGACCGCTTCCAGAGGCTTGCCAGTAAATTCGTTATCCCTAAAGACAAGCTTGAGCAGGTAACTAAGGCCGCCATCGCGGAAGCCCGCAAACGCACCAAAAGCCACTACCAGCTACCAGCCGGAGAGAGCTTCACGCTCGAATTTGTCACCGACAAGCCATGGTCGGGTTATAACTGGTATAAAGGCAATTACAGAAGCGTAATACAAATTAACACAGATACAAAGAGCACTATTGACAGGGCAATTGATGTCGGAAGCCATGAGAGCTATCCGGGGCACCACGTTTACAATATGCTGCTTGAGAAACACCTTTACCACGACAGAGGTTGGGTGGAACTTTCTTTATATCCCCTGTTCAGCCCTCAATCCCTGATTGCTGAAGGCAGCGCAAATTACGGTATTGAGGTAGCCTTTCCGGGGAATGACAAGGTGACGTTCGCTAAAACCGTACTGTTGCCAATGGCGGGACGTGATACAACGGGAGTAACTGCCTATTTTAGTGCATTAGCAATAAAAGGAAAACTCAACTACGCAAGAAATGAAGTCGCCAGGGGACTGATTAACGATACCATGACCCGGAGCAAAGCGCTAAGCTGGCTTAAAAAGTACTGCCTGATGAACAATGAAACCGCAGAGAAATCACTGGACTTTATAAAAAAATACCGCAGCTATGTTATAAACTACAACTACGGGCAGGATTTGATAAAGCGTTATGTAGAGCAAAATGGAGGAACGGCTCAAGCTCCTGAGAAACGATGGGAGATATTTGGCAAGCTGCTAAGCGAGCCAGTAAGTCCGTCGAGCCTGGTGAAACGGTAAATGTTCCAGAAAACCATTAAAGCCGTTAAAATTGTTTAATTTTGTTATATACATATCGAAATGAAAACAGCAGCACTTATTATTTTGGCACTTTTTGCCTTTCCTCTAAAGACGGTATATGATTTCAAGATCACAGCTATTGATGGTGGCACGGTAGACCTTGCAAAATTCAAAGGAAAAAAGATCCTTATTGTAAATACTGCTTCAAAATGCGGTTTTACGCCACAGTACGCAGAGCTTGAAAAACTATCGCAGCAGTATAAAGACAAACTCGTTATCATCGGCTTTCCGGCAAATAATTTTGGCGGCCAGGAACCGGGAACAAATTCACTGATCCAGGAGTTCTGTCAGCAGAACTATGGTGTAAGCTTCCTGATGGCTGAGAAGGTGAGCGTAAAAGGCGACGATATGGATGAGTTGTTTAAGTATTTAACAACTGCAGGCAATCCTGATTTTACGGGCGAGATCAAGTGGAATTTCGAGAAATTCCTTATCGACGAGAACGGAAAACTAATCCACCGTTTCCGGTCTGCTGTAAAACCGCTGTCACCAGAAATCACTAAGTATTTGTAGTCAAGCGGTTTGCAGAAAATGTTAAAATTTATTTTGCAGAGTTAAATTCCAATTCTATATTTGCAGTCCCAAACGCAAGCAACGCTGCTTAAAACGGGAAGGAGGCTTAGCTCAGCTGGTTCAGAGCATCTGCCTTACAAGCAGAGGGTCACTGGTTCGAA
>DALYUO010000384.1:1891-3072 GCA_031981225.1 Pararcticibacter sp. | reverse complement strand
AAAGGTTTAGGTCCGGATAAAGCGAGTTTGTCATTTACCACTTCAAATGCGCTGATCACCTTATCAATCTGTTCAGCAGTATGCGTTGCCATGATATTCAGGCGGATTCGGGAATCCTTTTTAGCAACAGCCGGATACATGATCGGGTTGGTATAAATACCGGCCTCTAAAAGGAGCTTTCCGGCTTCCAGCGTTCGGGCGATATCCCCGATCTTCACCGGTATAATGGCCGATTCTGTTTCTCCGATGTTTAATCCCAGGCGTAACAGTCCTGCTTTCAAGCGATTGATATTTTCCCATAACTTCTCACGCCAAAAGGGCTCCTCATCAATCAGATCCAAAGCCTTCAATATTCCCATCGTGGTAGGGGTGGCAGTCGTGGAGAATAAATGCTGACGTGCCTGAAACTTCAGGAAATTGATAAGCTCTTTATCGGCCACCACATACCCTCCGATATGCCCCAGGGCCTTACTGAACGTTCCGGTGATGATATCTACCTTTCCGTACAGATCATATTTCTCCATCACCCCTCGGCCGGTATCTCCAACCACCCCGGTGCCATGAGCATCATCGACCAAGAGATAAGCACCGTAGTGATGAGCGAGTTCTGTAATACGATCGAGTTTAGCGATATCCCCGTTCTGACTGTACACGCCGTCAACAACGACAAGCTTTGTCCGGTAATGATCCCTGGCATTTTTCAGAACCATTTCCAGCATGTCCATGTCGTTGTGAAGGAACCGCTTCACATTGGTTAGCTGGCAGCCTTCCAGCACACTTGCATGTACTTCCATATCGAGTATGGCGATATCTTCCTTCTTCAGCAGACACTGAAGAGTAGCGCTGTTGGCTGTATAACCAGTAGTATATAAAATGGCGTCTTCCTTTTTGTAAAAATGAGCGATACGATCTTCGAGTTGCTGGTGATAGATGAAGTGTCCTCCTATTGCGGGGGAAGCTCCTGCGCCTGAACCAAACTGAGAGATCGCTTGTATTAATGCTTCTTTTATAGCAGGGTGCTGGGTAAACCCAAGGTAGTCATTCGATACCAGGCAAATACACTTTCGTCGTTTTCCGTTCACTAAAAGTTCCATCTCCGGGCCGCATCCCGAAGTGGAAAGGATCCTGTAGTTTAAATGTCCGTTTTGTTTGAGAAAGTCGAGATAAGTTTGAAAGTAATC
>DALYUO010000384.1:302-1881 GCA_031981225.1 Pararcticibacter sp. | reverse complement strand
TGAAAGCGTCGAGATCAGGAATGTTTTCAAAATCTTTGAAAGAAGCAGTAGAAAAGTCAATTTTCATAGCGATAAATTTTAAGTGAGCGACCTTTAAATTAACGATTACTTAAAATTAGGCTCATTTTTTTAGAAAAGTGGAGACATCCATTGCGTTTTTCAACCGATCACACATTTGACATGACGAAAACCTTTAAGAAAACAACATTATAGGATAAATCAAAAAAAGAGAACACATCAGCGTCATGTATTTTACGCGGATTCCGTTAAGCTGAGCCGGATTTTGATAAGGGATTACGCAAGTCATCGTCATGTGCGCATGTTGACCGCCGGATCAGGTATCGATAATTTTACATTAAATAAATGTCTATGAAGAATGTACACAACTGCCGGAATGCTGTATTTCAGCGAAAGCTGTAGGATTAGTAATGTCAGGGAGAATACAGCCTAAGGATGGCCGTATTTTCCGGGAAGCCCACCAGAGTGGCACTGTTAGCAACCTCAGTTTTAATAAATTACTTTCCAAGTGGTTTGCAGGGATTGCAACCGCTTTACTACTGGCCTTTGTTGGGGTAACTTATGCTTTAAACCACAGTAATAAAACCTCCGGCATAGGAGAGAAGGGGCAGGGAGCTGTAACCCAGGCTGTAACATGGTATTATAATGGCACAGGAACGACCGAGTCGGATTTTCAAAACGGAACTAATTGGTCGCAAACCAACTCCGGTTCGTGTGTTACCAATGGAAACAGACCTTGTCAAATATCTTCCGATGCAACGACACAAACTGAATTATCATCTGAACTGTCCGAGCTAAACCGGGATGAAATTTTAGCCATGTCGTCCGGAAGAAAACCCTGACGTAAGAATAGTGTACATGCCTCTGAAGATGGAGGCTCCGGCAATCGGGGCCTCCATCTTTTTTTATCTCGGGTTCTGCTGCAAACCAGACTGGGTTATGATATCCTGAGGCAGAGGTAACGCATAACGCTGATCATTTGCGGGCAGGGTATACTCTTTGCCGTCTAACTTGCGGCTCAGAACAATATTGTCACCCAAACGGTTCAGGCGTTTTATGTCCATCCAGCGAAGTCCCCTCATCAGTAATTCTTTTCTTCTTTCCCGGAGGATAAAACTTTTCACTTCTTCAGCACTCATCCCATCATCAGGCATATATGTACTGCTGCCGTTATTTTTTCGCCAGCGTTTTTCGAGCAGACGGGTCATCCACTGCATTGCCTCCTGCGTACTATTTAGCCTTGCAAGACATTCTGCTTTGATCAGATATACTTCATCTGTCGCTATTCCGGCAAATAAGCTATAATCTCCGTTATAGCTTCCCTTAAATGAGTGAGTCCCATCACCGTTATCCAGGAAAAATACCTGTCTTCGAAGGTCACGGTTATCGTACATTCCGTATAGTACAGCATCTGCTTTCGGAGTAGAAAATACCAAAGGATATGCAACTGACTGCGCCGCATAGAACAATACTTCCAGATTCGTCTCCAATGAAATGGGATAGGGGAGGTTACTATCAAGAGTATTGTAATCAAGCAAAGCGGCTGACAACGTCAGACAGG
>DALYUO010000384.1:0-292 GCA_031981225.1 Pararcticibacter sp. | reverse complement strand
AGGAGTCAGCATACGCTAAAGCATTGTCAAAGTCCTGCATTACCAGATAAGTTCGGGAAAGCAGGGCAAAAGCTGCTTTTTTTGAAGGCCTGAGACTGGTAATCTGATTGTCCGGCAGGAGTGTGACAGCTGACTTTAGATCATTCAGGATAAAATCATAGGTTTCAGACAGAGAAGCCCGTGTTGAAGGCTCATTAAAATCTGTACCGGTACGAATGGGCATTCCGGGTTTATTTGACGCAGTCGCCGGATCATAAGCCTGGCACCAAACAAAGGAAGCGTCAAGAAGCCG
>DALYUO010000383.1:2201-3095 GCA_031981225.1 Pararcticibacter sp. | reverse complement strand
TCTCCTGGCACGCTTCGGCAAGGCTTCTATTCCAAAGCCGGGAGGTGATAAAATAGGAAGAAGGAGACTTGATACACATTTTCTGGGTTTCGAGAAACTTGGCGCTAAATTCAATTATAATTCAAAAACCACTTTTTTCAATGTCGACGCCAGTCATCTGGAAGGAGCGTACATTCTTCTTGACGAAGCGTCCGTTACCGGCACCGCTAACGTGATCATGGCGGCAGTTCTGGCAAAGGGAACAACGACGATTTACAACGCTGCCTGTGAGCCTTATATTCAGCAGCTCTGTAAAATGTTAAACAGGATGGGTGCAAAAATATCGGGCATCGGGTCGAATCTGCTGAGTGTAGAGGGCGTTGAAAAGCTTGGGGGGACAGAGCATAGACTACTTCCAGACATGATCGAGATAGGCTCTTTCATCGGCTTGGCTGCTATGACAGGTTCTGAGATTACAATTAAGGATGTTCACTACAATGAATTGGGAATTATTCCCGACATATTCAAGCGTATGGGAATACGTTTAGAGCTGCGGGGCGACGATATCTATATTCCTTCGCAGCCGCATTACGAGATCGATACATTTATTGATGGGTCTATTCTAACAGTGGCTGATGCACCATGGCCCGGCTTTACTCCCGATCTTCTGAGTATAGTGCTGGTTGTTGCTACTCAGGCAAAAGGGAATGTCATGATTCATCAGAAAATGTTTGAGAGCCGACTGTTCTTTGTAGATAAGCTCATTGATATGGGTGCCCAAATCATCCTCTGCGACCCTCATCGTGCCACCGTGATGGGACTCGACAAACAAGTACAGCTTAGGGGAATAGAAATGACCTCTCCTGACATTCGTGCTGGCGTTTCATTACTTATTGCCGCCCTCTCCGCCAGCGG
>DALYUO010000383.1:752-2191 GCA_031981225.1 Pararcticibacter sp. | reverse complement strand
CGGCCGATCTATCATCCATAACATCGAACAAATAGAGAGGGGATATCAGGATATAGATATACGGTTAAGGGCTTTAGGCGCGGATATAAAGCGCATTAATACCATGCCGAAACAACATTAATGAGTTATAAGTTGTAGGTTTTAGGTTGTAAGCTCCGGTGAACGCCCTTATCACAGAAAATGGCGCATCATACGGGTCTTAAAACTTACAACTTATAACTCTCTATACCGCCATTGCGTTAATGATATCAAACTGAGTAATAATCTCAAGCCGGCTATATTCATCTTCTACCAGCACTGCCGTATTTTCTTTATTTATGAGCAATGATATCTTATCGATCGAGGGATTAAGATCGACGAAAGGAAATGGTTTAGTCATGACCTCTTGTACGCTGGCCGACTTCATCGAAGGGTTTTCAAGCAATGAGCTTAAAATATCACTTTCAGTTATCTTTCCTGCAATTTTACCGTGCTGAGTGACGGGAATCTGGGAAATATTTAATGTTTTGATAGTGTTGATTGCTTCCAGGACGGTTTTATCAGCATCAATTGTCACGATATCCTGTCGCTCTCTTTTAGAGAGTATTGACTTAGCGGTAAGCTTCTCGTCCTTAAGAAAGCCCCTTTCTCTCAACCAATCTTCATTATACATTTTAGCCAGATAACGCGTGCCGTGATCATGCACTATTACAACTACAAGATCATCCTCTTTGAGGTGTTCTTTCATCTGTAATAATCCGGCAATTGAGGCTCCCGTCGAATTTCCCGCAAAGATTCCCTCTTTCCTGGCGATCTCCCGGGTCATCAATGCGGCTTCTTTATCGGTTACTTTCTCAAAGTGATCAATAACAGAGAAGTCGACATTCTCAGGCAAAAAATCCTCCCCTATACCTTCCGTGATATAAGGATATATTTCATCTTTGTCAAAGACTCCAGTCTCTTTATATTTCTTAAAGACTGATCCATAAGTATCTATACCCCAGACCTTAATATCAGGATTCTTTTCCTTCAAGTACCTTCCCGCTCCTGAAATAGTCCCACCTGTACCCACACCAACGATCAGATGAGTGATCTTTCCTTCAGTCTGCTCCCATATTTCTGGTCCGGTCTGCTCATAATTAGCTTTCGAGTTAGAAAGATTATCATACTGATTCGCCTTCCATGCATTTGGAACCTCTTTCTGCAACCTGGAAGAAACAGAATAATACGATCTCGGATCTTCAGGTTCCACGTTAGTGGGACAAACAATTACCTCGGCACCAAAAGCCCGAAGGGCATCGGTCTTTTCCTTTGATTGTTTATCGGTGGTAGTGAAAATACATTTATATCCCTTTATCACAGCAGCAATTGCCAATCCCATGCCGGTATTACCCGAAGTACCTTCGATGATCGTTCCTCCAGGTTTAAGCAGGCCCTCCCGTTCGGCATCTTCTATCATT
>DALYUO010000383.1:0-742 GCA_031981225.1 Pararcticibacter sp. | reverse complement strand
AGAATTACCCGGATTAACAGTTTCTATCTTTGCTAAAACAGTCGCTTTAACATCCTTTGTAATCCTGTTCAATCGCACCAGCGGCGTATTCCCAATGGTCTCTAAAATGTTGTTATACCACATATTCGCAAAAATAATAATTAAACGATCAATCCGCAGGGGCCATATAGCAATATGATATTGGCCTTATGTTCAAAGCTGCAGGTTAAAACTTAAGATGTTTTACAGTCAAACCGTTATTGATTAACTGTTCGAGAGAATCTATGCCGATACGCAAATGAGTTTCTACGTACTTCTCTGTCACCTTCGAATCACTTTCAGCGGTTTTAACCCCTTCAGGGATCATAGGCTGATCCGAAACAAGCAACAGTGCGCCGGTTGGAATCTTATTGGCAAAGCCCGCCGTGAAAACCGTTGCTGTTTCCATATCTACCGCCATCGCTCTTAAGGATTTCAGATAGCGTTTAAATTCCTTGTCATGTTCCCACACGCGGCGATTTGTGGTATAAACAGTTCCCGTCCAGTAATCCCTTGAATGGTCACGAATAGTTGTAGAGATCGCTTTTTGCAGGGCAAAAGCCGGCAACGCCGGAACTTCTGCGGGAAGATAATCATTAGAAGTACCTTCACCACGAATAGCTGCTATCGGAAGGATAAGATCACCAATATTGTTCTTTTTCTTTAGTCCTCCGCACTTTCCTAAAAAGAGAACGGCCTTCGGACTGATGGCACTTAAAAGGTC
>DALYUO010000382.1:2928-3138 GCA_031981225.1 Pararcticibacter sp. | reverse complement strand
CAGGTTATGCTCTTTCGCCAGAAAGAGCAGCACATTATGAGCCGTTTCATTCGTAAAGTTATTATAGACCTTAAAGCTGAGCTGCGGATCAATATTAATATTGAGATTATTGGATTGCGCAAGCGCACGAAGAAACTCCTGCGCCGAAGCTCCCGACATTGAAAGCTGCACTTTCTGATTCATTCCCGGCACAGTACCGGCGAGCGACTT
>DALYUO010000382.1:2308-2829 GCA_031981225.1 Pararcticibacter sp. | reverse complement strand
CAGGAAACAGATCCCCGCCCTTCCCCATTTCTTCACGTAAAGGTTTCTCATCAATAACTAAATAATAATGGATATATCTCTTCTATAGACGTTTCACCAGCGGCAAACAGCCCGAAAGCGTTTTCCGCCAGCGTTTTAATTCCTCGTTCCTTAAGCAGCTGATCAATTACCATATTCCCCTGTTTGATCTCCACCGACAGCTCCTGATCAACCGGTATTACCTCATATACAGCCTTCCGGCCCCGGTACCCGGTAAAATAGCATTCCTCACATCCGCGGGCAGTATAATGCTCGTCCACAGCGTAAAAAGGCCTGAACTGTTTAGGATACATCCCCGGTGATGCTTTAGCTTTCTGTTTGCAAGATGGACAAAGAAGCCGCACCAGACGCTGAGCCACCGTTGTGTTGAGGGTATTGGCAACCAGGAAACCCGGAATACCCATATCCATCAGCCTGGAGACAGTTCCCCAGGCTGAATTGGTGTGGATCGTTGATAAGACAAGGTGACCCGTCAGCGCTGC
>DALYUO010000382.1:1676-2298 GCA_031981225.1 Pararcticibacter sp. | reverse complement strand
ATGGCCATATTAGCGGTTTCTGTATCCCGTATTTCGCCCACCATAATCACATCCGGATCTTGCCTGAGGAAGGTTCGGAGCGCCGACGCAAACGTCAGTCCGATGCTTTCCTTCAGCTGCACCTGGTTAATGCCCTCCAGAGTATACTCTACAGGGTCTTCTATGGTGAGAATATTACGGGTTTCTTTGTTCAGTAATTTCAGTGTTGCATACAGTGTGGTAGTTTTCCCCGATCCCGTGGGACCGCTGATCAGCAGGATACCGTTCGGTCTCTTTACACCCTGAAGATAGTTTTCCAGGTCGAACGCCGAAAGTCCAAGGCTGTTCAGGTCGATATTCGTCGCACTGTTATTCAGCAGACGGAGTACCACCTTCTCACCGTGCAGGGTAGGTAATACCGATACGCGGATGTCGAAAGCTTCGTCGCTGCTTTTATAATGAATACGTCCATCCTGCGGAAGCCGTTTTTCGGCGATGTCCAGGTTGGCCATAATCTTGATCTTATTCACCAGCGCCGGGTACTCCTCTTTTGGCAGGAGATAACGCTCTACCATCATGCCATCTATCCTCACGCGGACCCTGCACTTATGCTCATACCTTTCGATATGGATATCACTACTCT
>DALYUO010000382.1:0-1666 GCA_031981225.1 Pararcticibacter sp. | reverse complement strand
CAGAAATTCGTTTCCTCCTGTAATAAAACCGGCTACTTTCACATCACTGCGGCTTTGTTCCCTGAAATAGTAAGTGGACAATAACCTGTTTACTTCATCTTTACTGATTTTTTCAAGTGACACTGCCTTACCCAGTATAATTTCGAGTTCAGAAGAGAGAGCATATTCATCCGCCTGCTCGCTGCAATAGAATACCAGTTGATCTTCTTTCTGCTCCTTGGGCAGGATTCCGTAATGCCAGGCCTGCTCCCTGCTAAGCAGGTGAACAGCGTCGGGAGGAATGGTGATTTCGTTTAGGGAATTCATAAAGTAATAAAGTTCAGATACCAGTTATCAGAGGTTAAGTTAAACAATGTCGAGTTCCAGTCGGCCAGGGCGAGCCCTGCAAATAGCAAAGCCTGCACGCCCGCAAGAGGCACCTTATTTTTAGCCGGCTCGTTTTTCATTAGGGACAGCAGGGAAATTAGAAGCGCAACAATCAGGCTTCCCACATAAAACACAACGTAGTTAACCGGCGAAAGATAAAAAGCCAGGCAGAGAAGGAACAGAATGTCGCCCCATCCTAAAAGCCCTCTTGTGATATTCACTATCTTTCGCTGTTTAACCGAAAAGTAAACTGTCAGGATACCTAGTTGAAGCAGAAGGAAAGAAAGATTAAACACGCGATCCATAAGTAATGATTCCACTGGTGCACTTCCGGCAGAAATATATACCAGCAAAACCAGCAAGAGCGGGAAAGCAAACCAGGAGACCGCCCGGTAGCGCATATCCTGATAAAAGATGAATAAAAGGCAGGTCATAAGCAGTGTTTTAATCAACATCTAGTCGGCCGTTACCTCTTTCAGGTTTTTATCCTGATCGATCTCCCACACATTGTAAGTACCGTTACCGTTAAAGTCGGCCACCGCAGTAGCCCTCGCCACAAAAGCCGCAGGGCCGGATGTTACAATTTCGATACGATAATTTGCCCGCCCGTCTTTTCCGTCGGTAGTGAGTTTCTCCTGCACAAAACCAATCTCATTCAGATCAGATGTATATTTTGATTTCTCGAAGAAGTAGTTTTTTTCCAGCGTGTGCACATGCTCCAGCTGAAGCTTTGCCTCTGTACTTTTAGCTTTCGTAATCAACGGCATCAGGTTAGGTAGTGCAAGAAGAACCAGGATTCCGATGATCACCAGAACGATAAGGATCTCGGTTAAGGTGTAGGCAGCGACTTTTTTCGCGTAAATGTTCCTTTTCATAAAATTGACAAGTATTATAGCCTTAAATCTAAAGATCGTAACTGACATGAAAAAGATAATTTACACGAATGAGTACTTTTCGGTGATGAATCAAACAAATAATCACAAATAAGAACGGAACGAGCTATTTGAATATGTTTGCAACGAAAATGTTACATATAGAATTAGTGAAGATCACTCAAAAAAAAATTTATCTTAGTAGCAGTAACCTATATGAGTTACCTTTAAATCTATCACAGTGCTTAATTATTATATCCTAGGAGACAGTTCTACAGTAAACTACCTTACTGCAAGTATCCCACCTTTCTTATCAGTTAAATTCCTCGGTTCATCTACCGATCTCGGAGCTGCGTACAATCAAATACTGGTTAAAAAGCCGGACATGGTGTTGTAACCTCCCCTAAAAATCGGACAGTTTAAAAGTA
>DALYUO010000381.1:2811-3140 GCA_031981225.1 Pararcticibacter sp. | reverse complement strand
GTAGGTAGCAGCGATTCATTTGCGAATGGATTTATCTATGGTCTGGTAAGCAGTATGCCAATGGGCGAAGCTGCTGAATTCGGAGTTGGAGCATCCGCATTGAAACACACCATTCCTGGTGACCTGAATCATGCTACACTTTCTGAAGTGCAAACCCTTATTAAAGGTGATGCTTCCGGAAGAGTTCAAAGATAATTACTTACCCAATATGGGATCGTAATAAAACTATATAAAAATCCGCCTGTGCGCTTCGATGTGCCTGGCGGATTTTTTATTTTTACTTAAACTAATTGATTATTTCTCAAATCTCATTACTCACATCTTAAAAC
>DALYUO010000381.1:0-2801 GCA_031981225.1 Pararcticibacter sp. | reverse complement strand
TACACAAATGATTATAGATTCTTTAGAAAACGCTGACAAGTACCTTAGCGTTCACAAACACTTTGCTAAAGCTTTTGAATATCTCAAAAACGCAGACTTACAGTCGCTTGAAGTTGGAAAAACTGTTATTGAAGAAGGTTCACTGACCTCTGCTGTTTCGGCAAAAGAAGGCGCGAAAGTTGAAGACGCTAAGTTTGAAGCGCATAACAACTTTATCGACATCCAGGTATGTATCTCTGGAAAAGAAAAGATGGGATGGAGCACCCGTAGTGTATGCACAAATCCTGTAGCTCCATATAACCCCGAAAAAGACGTTATTTTTTACAACGACAAACCAGGGATGTACTTCGAATTACAACCCGGCCAATTTGCTATTTTCTTTCCTGAAGACGTACATGCGCCGATGATAGGCGAAGGAATTATCAAAAAGCTGGTTATTAAAGTGAAAATTTAGAAGATTTGAGTATTGAGATTATAGGTAATAGTATCGCATCACAACTCTTACCTGATATCTAATATCTCATAACTCATAACTAAAAAAGAGGCTTTCCTTTCGGAGAAGCCTCTTTTCATTATAATCGAATCTGAAAAATTTACAAGGTTACACCTGTTTTAAAAATAGCGATTTCGCGGAATCCATTTTTCTCATGGTGCGCTTTTTCGCCACTTGCCACTCTCACGATCTTATCAATAAACTCCTCCAGAGCAGCGTCAAAGGTCTTATCTTCAGCCAGAGGACCTGCGTTATAATCAATCCAATGAGGTTTTTTAGTAGCAAGCTCATTGTTAGTAGCAATCTTCAGGGTTGGAATAAAGCTGCCGAACGGTGTTCCGCGGCCTGTTGTAAACAGCACAATATGACACCCGGATGCACCGAGAGCTGTGGTAGCTACGAGATCATTGCCTGGAGCGCTCAAAAGATTTAACCCTTTAGCCTTCAGTCTTTCGCCGTATTTTAATACATCGACCACATTTGCAATGCCGCCTTTCTGAGTACAGCCAAGTGATTTATCCTCTAAGGTGGTTATGCCACCGGCTTTGTTACCCGGAGAGGGATTTTCGTAAATAGGTTGCTTGAGATCAATGAAATATTGCTTGAAATCGTTGATCAGATGAACCGTTTTTTCGAACACTTCTTCGTTAACACAGCGATCCATAAGGATTGTCTCTGCCCCGAACATTTCAGGCACTTCAGTAAGAATTGTTGTACCACCCTGGCTGATCAGAAAATCGGAGAAGTATCCTACAAGCGGATTTGCTGTAATGCCCGAAAGTCCATCAGACCCTCCGCATTTCAAACCTACTCTCAGTTCAGATACCGGAATGGGCTCACGCTTATCCCTACGAACCACCTCATAGATCTCTTTTAACAGAGCTTTTGAGTCTGCTACCTCATCAGAAGTACTCTGACTCGAAAGGAACTTAATGCGACTTTTATCATAGTCCCCTAACGAAGCTTCAAATTCATCAATCTTGTTATTCTCACATCCCAGTCCCAGGACAAGCACTCCACCTGCATTAGGATGCAATGCTATATCTCCGAGGATTTGCCGGGTATTGACGTGATCGTCGCCTAATTGCGAACAGCCGTAACTATGCTTAAATACCTCTATTCCCTCAATGTCCGTTGGATTCTCTTCGGCTTTAAACTCGCGGATAATCTGTTCGGCAATACCATTCACACACCCCACCGTAGGTACTATCCATATTTCGTTACGGATACCAACATCTACATTTACTCTTCTGTATCCATTGAAAGTCAGGTTACGGTTCGCATGAGGCAGCTCTCCGTGCAAATGGGGATTATAGGAATAATCGTTTACATCCTGAAGCTTCGTTCGTACATTATGCACATGAACATGCTCTCCGGTCCTGATGTCTGCTGTAGCATATCCAATGGGATAGCCGTATTTAATCACATCTTCGCCGGAGGTAATATCTGCAGTAGCTATTTTATGCCCCCGTTCCACGTCATTCAGCAGAACAATCTGCTTACCTTCGACTTCAATAGAATCGCCCGCACTGAAATTCTTCAATGCAATTACCACGTTATCCCGTGAATGTATCTTAATAAATTCTTTCATCTTAATTCAAAGCCTAAACGGTCTCTATCGCTTTATGCATACCATTCTTCTCAATATTGATGAGATGTTTAGTAACAGCTTCAGTAAGGCCTTCCACCTTATTCAGGTCCATTTTCCAGTTTCTTTCAAAAGACAGCACTTCCCTTACAACGTCTTCTAAAGACTCCTCATCGCCGTTATATTTTGACCATGCACCCTTTAGTTGAACAAGCACAGCCGCATCGTCGTTCAAGGCGATAGCTTCCTCGCCACGTTTGCCTTTGTAGAATGCTATGGTTGCAGCGAGCGAAAAAGCAAGCTTCTGAGGAATAACCCCTGTTCTCTTTTTATACTCAAGAATAGACGGCAACACGCGCGTTTCAAACTTTGGAAATGAGTTCAAAGCAATGCTCATTAAAAGATGCTTGATATAAGGATTGCTAAAGCGCACAATCACTTCGGCGGCAAATTTCTCAAGTTCGGCTTTTGGAAGATCAAGCGTTGGGATGATTTCATCAAAAATAGCCTCTTTGATAAATTTACCTACGACCGGGTGTTCTACCGACTCACGAACTGTATCTATACCGTATAGATAAGCTACCGGCACAAGAGCTGTGTGTGCACCGTTAAGGATCCTTACCTTACGTGACTTGTAAGGAGTAACATCTTTAACATAGAGCACATCAAGACCTATAGAAGGAAAAGGAAGCTCTTTTTGAAGTTCTTCAGGAGCCTCGA
>DALYUO010000380.1:0-3173 GCA_031981225.1 Pararcticibacter sp. | reverse complement strand
GAGGCTTTGTAAATAACATGCGTTATTCCCGACGAAAAAATAAGTCGTGCGCAGGGAAGGCATGGCGATAAGGTAACATACAGAGTAGAGCCTTGCAGGTCGGCCCCATTCTTTGCAGCATACAGGATTGCATTTTCCTCCGCATGCAGCGCAAGAGAACAACTGCCCCTTGCATCCCTCGGACAGCCGGTTTCGGGCCACTCCTCGTCGCAGTTATGAGTACCTGCGGGTGGGCCGTTATAGCCGATAGAAATAATCCGCGTATCCTTGGTAAGAACGGCTCCGACCTGGGCCTTTACGCAATGTGAGCGTAAGGCCAGGTCGGAAGCCAGGTTCATAAATATGCTTTCAAAACTTGGTTTTTCAGCAATCATAAAAAATATTAATGGCCTCCGGCAACAGGTTTATCAAAATCAATACCCTGCTTTCTCAGGATACCGCTAACACGCCATGCATAAAATGCAAGGTATGCGAAACATAAAACGCCTACAAGGTACGACCACTGAATTCCGAGGAAAGCATCGGCAACATAACCCTGTAGTAAACTTATAATTCCACCACCCATAATCATCATCACCAGCAGGCTCGATCCGGCGTTTGTATGCTTACCAAGTCCGGCAATTGCAAGCGTAAAAATACAAGGCCACAAAGTAGAGCAGAACAGCCCAACACTGATAAAGGCATAAACACTCACCATTCCCTCAGTAAACATTCCCAAGAACAGCGCTGCGATTGCAATCGACGAAAATATCAGCAATTGTCTTGCAGGGTTCCCTTTACTCAGCAGATCAGCAATGATCAGAACTATGATATTTAAACCGTAAACGTAGAACGGTGTGATATCATGACTAGCAAGCTTATTGATCAGCAGGAACACTCCAAAAGCGATATAAGGCATTACAAATCTCATAATCTTCTTAGCGCCGTCTGATAAATTAAATGCACCAACAGAAGCCGTCCAGCGACCTATCATTAAACTGGCCCAATAAAGAGACACGAAAGGGGCGATACCCTCTGTAGGGAAAGGCAAGCCATCTTTAGTTTGAACATGTTGCTTCATAAATTCCGGCAGATTTGCAGCCGTTGATACTTCCACACCAACATATACAAATATCCCGATCATACCCATTACCAGCTGGGGATAGTCAAGAGCCGATTTCTTTACATGATGCAATACATCCGATACGGTACCTGCAGATGAATCCTCTTCTTGTGTATCTAACTTATTAGGAATAGAAGAAAACATGAAAATAACAGCTACCAGGATGAACAAAGCACCCAGGATAAGATAAGGCACTTTTACCATGGAGATACTCGCAACACTAGCCACACCGGTTGTGCTAACAGAACCAAAAATAGCCATACTTACCAGGATCGGGCCTATAGTCGTTCCGAAGTTGTTTACCCCTCCGGTAAGACTCAGGCGCTGTGCACCTGTCTTAGGATCACCCATTGCGATAGCAAGCGGATTAGCAGCAGTCTGCTGCAGTGAAAAGCCTAATCCCACGATAAATAAACCCGAGATCATTAGAATGAAGGAAGCCGATTCAGCTGCAGGATAGAAAAGAAGAGTTCCCAGCGCAGATATAACCAACCCCACTGCGATCCCGTTTCTGTACCCTATTCTGTTCAATATATCTCCACCAGTCAGTTTAGATATAAAATTATAGATCAGTGACCCTACCGTATACGCTACGTAGAATGCGAAGGCAATCAGCATGGACTGCCATTGTTCCAGGTGAAGATGATCTTTAAATACAGGAATTAAAATGTCGTTACTGGCGGCGACGAAGCCCCAGAAAAAGAATACCATAACCAGCGTATATAACGCCGATCCATAATTTTTACTTTCGTTTGCTTGCATGGAAATAATAAATTAAAGCGCCTAACATAGGTATTTTTTCAAGAAATCTGAAACGTCAGTTAATATTATTATAATTCATTATTTAAGGTTTTTTATTGTAAAAATCAGATATTCGCACATTCCGAACTGCGAATTAAATGCTTGAAACAATTATATCTGGTGTAGGACTTGGAATAGTGCTTTCATTTGTAACAGGCCCGGTTTTCTTTGCACTGTTGAAAACCAGCATTGAAAGAGGCTTTCATGCCGGTATGTGGCTCGCCGCCGGCGTTGTACTCAGCGATTTTATCTACGTAGGACTTGCTCTATATGGCTCATCCTTCATAAAATTTGAAAATGAATACCGACTGCCCATTGGAATTACAGGAAGCGTCGTCCTGATGGGAATTGGTTGCTACTATTTATTCAAAAAAGTTAAAATAAACTACGACAATACCACCTCCACAAAAAGAAATACGGGTTATTTCATCAAGGGCTTCCTGATGTGCATCTTCAACCCTTCCCTGTTATTATACTGGGTGAGTGTAACCAGCGGAATCATTTCAGTAACAGGAGAAATCCAGGCACAGCAAGTCATTCCCTTCTTCGGCTCCATCCTCGCAACCCAATTCAGCATGGACACCTTAAAGGCCTACTACGCAAACAAACTCAGATACAGGATCAAAGAAAACACCATAACCCTCCTGAACCGCGTCGCCGGAACCCTCATCATCATCTTCGCCCTTAAACTGATCTACAACCTGGTTTTCAATATGCCACTGGTGTAGAAGAGCTGGGATGGCGCATGCAGGGCTGTGGGAGACCAGGTGACAGAATAATTCATTACCGGTTAAGATAACGGTCCTTCATTTCTGCCATAACCTGACCATGCGGTATACCCTCGCCCCGGTCTAGCTCTGCTTTTGCTTTATTTACAGCTTGTTTTACTTCTGCAGGCAGCTCGGTCCAAAAGTCATCTTCTGACAAGCCAACCAATGATTTGATTTCATTAAGCAGGGTATCATCGTTGCTCTGAATGATCTTTTCTACTATCCTATATTTTAATGCAATATCCATAATAACAACCTCCATAAAGATAACATTTTTCATCCTTATTCGGTTCATTTTAATGTGTGATGTTTGTTCAGCGCTTGTTTCAGATCTTCCAAACTGCCGGGCTGGTAACGTTCCGCCAAGATGACGCACAGGTGGCCAGCCACGTACTGCACTTGTGCGTGGAGGATCTGAATCTCCATCCTGATTAGCCGCCCCTTAAAACCGGATCTTCCCTTCAGGCAACGCCGGAGGGCCCGAAGGCGGAGATTTCTGA
>DALYUO010000379.1:2003-3176 GCA_031981225.1 Pararcticibacter sp. | reverse complement strand
TTTTATTTAAACCCCGACTATTGCAGAGGGAATATTTATACAATAAAGAAGAACGGGTTTAAGCTAACCTTTGGAGGAGGAAAAGCCATCGGACAATCGGCAGGCGTCTTCCCTTCGGGTATGAAGCTGAAGCTTTCGGCCGCCGATAAACAGGCCTCGCCCCTGGGCCTCTATCTTTCCGTTCAGAACGCCTTGCCTCTCGTTTGCGGCAGGTTGAATATGAAAGCCGGAAAAGCCGTTTATTTTATGGTACAGAACGCTGAAGGTAAGAAAGTTCCGTCCTATTCAAAGCTTCGCGACCTGTTTAATAAAGCGGAACAGGTGCGCACTGCTCTTGTTCAGCGGGTAAAGGTCAATACTCCTGATCCTTATATCAATACCCTTGGAGGAGCCCTGGCGGTTGCGGCTGATGCTATATGGGAAGAACCTTCTTACCTGCATGGCGCTGTAGCCTGGCGTATGCGCCTTCCAGCATGGCGCGGGCCGTACGTTGCCGATCCACTTGGATGGCACGACCGGGCCAGGATGCATTTCAGTAGTTATGCCAAATCGCAGGTGACAAGCCCTGAAAGAGGACTTGTGTTGCCCGATACAGCCCTGCATATGGCCAGGCAACTGGAACAAATGGGTACGGCTATGTTTAGCAGTGGTTATATATCGCGTAATCCAAATGATAACAGCAAACCGCATCACTACGATATGAACCTGGTGTACATTGACGCATTGCTCAATCATTTTAAATGGAACGGCGACCTGAAATTTATTAAAGAGATGTGGCCGGTGATCAGGCGTCACCTCGACTGGGAAAAACGGAACTTCGATTCAGACGGAGATGGTTTGTATGATGCTTATGCTGCCATCTGGGCCAGCGACGCACTTCAGTACAGCGGCGGCGGAGTTACGCATAGTTCTGCTTACAATTACCGCGCAAACCGTATGGCAGCAGACATTGCTGCGCTGATCGGCGAGAATCCCGTACCATACAAACAGGAGGCAGATAAAATATTAAAAGCAATAAACTCCAGTCTCTGGATGCCAAAAAAGGCATGGTATGCCGAGTATAAAGATTTACTCGGAGAGAAGCTTGTTCATCCTTACGGCGGTTTATGGACGGTATATCACGCTGTCGATTCTAAAGTTCCAGATCCATTCCAGGCCTATGGGGCGACCCGC
>DALYUO010000379.1:0-1993 GCA_031981225.1 Pararcticibacter sp. | reverse complement strand
ATGTGGATACCGAAATTCCTCATATTCCTGTTAGAGCTAAGGGATTAGAAGAGGATAACCTCTATACTCTTTCAAGTTCGGCCTGGCAGCCTTATACGTGGTCCGTAAACAATGTTGCGTTGGCTGAGCTGCTGCATACCTCGCTGGCTTACTGGCAGACTGGCCGCAGGGAAGACGCTTTTCGTCTGTGGAAGAGTAGCCTCGTCGAAAGCATGTATCTGAGCTCCAGTCCCGGAGGATTTGAACAATTGTCTTTTTATGATGCTCAGCGTGGAGAGTTATACCGTGATTTTGCTGATCCTATTGGTGTCGCGGGTCGGACCTTGGTTGAAGGCCTCTTCGGTATATCACCGGACGCCCTGGCTGACACTCTTACGCTCCGCCCGGGCTTTCCTGCTTCCTGGGATTTTGCGTCCCTGCAAGTTTCGGATATCTCATTTGACTATAAAAAGTCAGGAGAAAAAGACTCGTATACGATTGTCCCTTCCTTTAATAAGGCAATGAACCTAAAGCTTTTGCTTCCTGCAACGGCGGTAGCCGTTAGATCTGTAGTGATAAATGGGGAGAAGGTCAACTGGAAAAGCGTCGCCGAGGCTGTAGGAACTCCCCAGCTCGAGATTATTGCGCCTAAAGCACAGCGTTACCATATCGAAATTGAATGGGATGGTGTAGCACCCGATAAACCCAAGGTAAGAGCGCCGGTATTTGATGCTCCTTTTAACGTGTCGTTTTCACAAGCCAGCATCGAGAAGTATTACGACCCGCAGCATGCATTGTCGGGAGTACGGATTGTTGATGGTAGCAGTTTGAATGTCGATCGTCTCATTAATAATGATCATGCAACCATCTTCGTTAAACTGAAGCAAAGGGACTTTACCTGGTGGGAGCCGATCTCTCTCGACGTGAAACCCGAAGTGGAGTTCTCTTTTCTTACCGATCAGACAACGGCCGGTCTTAGGTTCACGGTAACGAACAATGAGGGCATTGTCAAAAGAGGAATCCTGCGAGTGAATCAGGGGGTAAGGGATTTTTCTCAAACATTGGAAATCAATAAGGGTGCGTCAGCGGAGATTACCGTTCCGGGGGCTTATACAATCACCGGGACCAATAAAATACGTTTTGAATATGGTCGTGGTTATTCTGCTGATACAACAATCGTGAACTGGAATGCACGGACCTCTGGCCCCGTCTGGCAGAAAGTAGACTTACAACCCTATTTTAACGATAAGGTTAGTTCTATTTTTAAGAATAAATACCTTTCGCCGCGGCCTTCATCTCCTACTCTGCAACTGCCGTGGCAGGGAATTGGCAACTGGTGTTATCCCCTTGCAGATGCGGTGATAGACGACTCCGGACTTCGACGCATGGCCTTTGGAAAAGGACAGGTGCAGCTTCCGGTAGGAGTGCCTTTGGCTACTCCAGGGACAGCACTGGTTAAAAATATCATTTTTACTTCCCAATGGGATAACTATCCCGATTTTGTGTCTGTTCCATTAAACGGGCGGGCATCGCATGCTTATTTTATGATGGCAGGCTCTACCAATCCGATGCAAAGCAGGCTTGATAATGGTGAATTGCTTGTTTACTATACAGATAATACATTTGAACGTCTTGCTTTGAGAAATCCCGAGAACTGGTGGCCTATAGAGCAGGATTATTACGTAGATGGGGCTGCTTTTACTACAGGTGCCCAGCAACCTTACCGGGTTTATCTTAAGACCGGCACAATAGGACGGTATAATACTAATTATGTAACAATCAAGGGCTTCACAGACCGGGCAATTGATGGGGGGGCTGCTACGGTACTTGACCTCCCGCTCAATCCTGCGAAGGAGCTGAAACAATTAAGGTTGAAGACGCTTGCAAATGACGTTGTGATTGGCTTGATGAGTGTGACGTTACAGAGGTGAGCGCGTAGGTTCTACAGCGAGCAGTATCTGTAGCAGGATACAACAGGATGGGAATAGATCAAAATCCTGTTAATTTAGACTCA
>DALYUO010000378.1:0-3185 GCA_031981225.1 Pararcticibacter sp. | reverse complement strand
GATGCAGACCGGCTTACCGGTGCACAGCAGTATGCAGCCAGTGGTTCTAGCTGGGCCATTGCAACAAGCCATTATACCGAGAGTGATATCAGTTATGACAAGAATGGCAATATCCTGTCGCTGCAGCGCTCGGCCGGAGGAAATACGATCGACAACCTGACCTACAGCTATGACGGCAACCGCCTGTCGGCATTGACTGAATCGGTCGCCTCACCCGGGGCTGCGGATATCCTAATACAGGGAGGGAGCCCACTGGGAGCCTATAACTACAATGCCAATGGCAACATGGTATACGACAGTCGGAAAAACTTGACATACGGCTATAATATCCTTAACTTAACCGACATGGTAAAGCAGGGCCAAACCGTAAAAGCGACGTATAAATGGTCGGCTAATGGGGCGAAGCTAAGCGTACGCGACGGAGCTGGAACCAACGGCTTTGACTATGCGGGCTCAGTGGTGTATGCAAAGAGCACCTCGGGCATGACTGTAGATGCTATTCACTTCGATCATGGGGTGATCAGGAAACAAGCCGATGGGTACATGGTGAACTATTTCCTGAACGACCATCTGGGCAGTACCCGTGTAGTGGTAGACGGCAACGGTGCAGTACTCGAGAAAAATGATTATTATCCGTTTGGAGCGCGTCACAAGAGGAACGATTATCTGATGAGTGACAACCGGTATAAGTATAACGGGAAGGAAGAGCAGGTTGTAGGCGATGTGGGCTTTTTAGATTATGGAGCGAGGATGTATGATGCAGCGATTGGGAGGTGGATGGTGATGGATCCGATGGCTGAGAAAGGCAGGAGATGGTCTTCTTATGCTTACGCTTTTAATGATCCAATCAGATACATTGACCCTGACGGAAAATGGCCGTGGCCCTATAAACCCGCAAATGTTTTTCGAAAACAAGGAATCGTGGGGACTGGTGGGGATTATGATATGCCGATTTATAAGAGGCAAAATGCAACTAATATAAGAGTGGAATACAATTCTGAAAGGAAGTTCTCAGATTTGGGAAAATATGCTGTTTCTATTTTTACAGGCTCTCCCCCATCTATGAATGTAGTTACAGAAGTTTCAGAAAGTGTTACTAACACTTCGATAAAATTTGATGGGGATAACGCAATTATCAGTCGCACCGTCACCTCGACTACTGTAAACTTAGAATCCAATGAGGTAGAAACTATGACGGATTCTTTCACTGGAACTTACAAAATTGAAGATGGTTCGATAGGGAATACTCCTTCTACATATTCAAAAGATAAAAAAAGCAGCACGGTAGCTTTAAAGGACGCTAAGCTATCAAAAGGTCTTACAGCACGAGTTGAAAAGGCGCAAGAAATTAATGCAAATGAAAATAGTAATGCGGTAGACAATTTTAGAAATTCAACGATGGAGGAAGGAATTAATAATCTGCACGAGACTAATAAATACTATAAAAAAATAGATGATCAAAGTAATTAAAATGGCAATTAAAAAGATAGTCTTTTCGCTTTTAACCCTTGGGGCAATTATTGTCCTGTGGCTATATTTAGGTAATTATATAACCTTAAGTCTCTTGTTAAGAGCACTAGGTATTTATATGATTTTATTGGTAGGTTATGTCCTGTCAACTTTATACATAAAAAAAGCCTTATTAGAATGGGTATTCCTTGCTTTATTAATGGTGACGAATATCTTTTACGTAAGATTTTTTTATGTTGCCGATTTATGCATTCTTCTGGTTCCCGAGGATTTTACGGGAAATATATCAATAATCATGAATGTCGACTCATCCAAAAATGAAATTAGACCGCTAAACGGAGTGGTGACTTTTGAATTATTAAATAACCCAAGCATCCAAACGCGTTCTAACTTTGATGTGAAGTTCACAAGTATTACCATAGCGAAGGGTTCTAAAGATACGCTTGTACCTCAAAGAGGGTTTCAGTTTATCAACGGACGATCTATAGTTAGCAAAGGGACTCATATTATCACCGGAAGTATCATCAAGTGAAAATAGGGTAACTCAAAGGGTTTGGTTATTATGCTTATGAGATAGGCAGCCTGGCAAGTCAGAAATATGTCCTAGGAGCTGTCTGTCCGGGAACGTCAAAAGATTGAACAGAATGAATGAAGAACGTAATCGGTTATTAACTATTATTAACGTTTTTCTGCTGCTTACATCCGTAAGTAATTTGTCTATAGTTTTTATAGCAGTTTTAACACACGATGTAGGAGGTTTCGTTGAAATATTGCTAATACTGTTGCTGGCCGCAGTTGCTATTGTAACTGCGGCCATTAATGGTTACATGTTATTCAATAAAGATATTAGACTAATCAAAATAACTGCGACGCTTTGCTTTGTTGAAGTTTTTCACGTCTTTACAAATGGCTTTTTCTACAAGATTACCAACGGACCGGAGTATGTTGTTTTTCTATACGAAGATAAGTTAGGTCATCTACGTTTGGGTAAAACCTTTGATCCTTTAAATCTTGAAGTCATGATGAAATTCAAGGAATCGGATGCCATGTTATATGGAGTTAACGTAATACCTTTAGCGCTTTTTGTTGTGTTGATGTATATTATTGTCAGAGAAACAAGACTTAATCGAGTTAAGCTTAATTGACTTGTCCTTAAGGTATCAATTTACGATATAAGACTTAACTGCTCCTGTGAATAAACATCGTTATCATAGATAAAATTCGCACCAGTCTGTTAAACTAAGAAATACATAGTGCAGTGCTCCAACAATGCTTGCGATATTCTTTGCCGGGAGTTTTGGCCTGTATTGCTTTTTCCATTTTGCAAAACGCTGTTGGTAAGTACACCCGATCGGAATGGGGCTTTGGGCGTTTTGATTTAAGATAACATGGTCTCGGCCTTCGATAGATGTGACCTTGTCTAAGTTGATCAGGTAAGCTTTGTTTATTCTTTCAAACTGCGCCGGTAATTTATCCGCAATGGCTTTCAGTGTCATGTGAGACGTAAAGTGCTTATTGCCTTCGGTGTATATCTGGAGGTAATTCCCCAGGGACTTGATATAGATGATATCGGAGAACTTTATAAGTACTGTCAGCGTGCCACCGGCACTTCTGAAATTTGTTCTGATAATAATATAATTGTCGGATTCTTCTGAATCGTTCTGAACGGAAATACCGCTGCCGTCTCCCTCTGTTTGCCGGGCTGTTAACGCTGT
>DALYUO010000377.1:2775-3196 GCA_031981225.1 Pararcticibacter sp. | reverse complement strand
CAGGTAAGTTCCTTTCGGTATCACCACAACTCCACCTCCCGCATCGGCTGTCCTGTCAATAACGGCTTGTATTTTTTCTGTTTGCACTATAGTGCTGTCATTGACGACTCCAAAATCGGTGATCCGATAGATTTTACCCAGCGTCTTAATATCCACTGAGTTGTTTTGTCTGAACCAGTCGGGTATAGGCGTCCCATCAGGGAAGACGTCTTTCGCAAAGAGGAGAGGAGCCATTTGCGTACAAAGAAACAGAGCCAATAATAATTTTTTCATTATATCAAAGTGTTCAATATATGCAATATACGATTGAGTTACCAATTTAAGGCATTGCCTTCAGATCTTCCAAACTACAATCTACGTTTCCCAACCGGCATACATCTCGAGTGAATAAAGGTCTTTCGGTTGATACTATGTAGCAAAC
>DALYUO010000377.1:0-2752 GCA_031981225.1 Pararcticibacter sp. | reverse complement strand
GAATATCAGCGCATAGGCGAATATCTGTAAGGTTCCTAACGGTTCATGATAAACAAGCCCCGATAAGACAAAGGCAATAATAGGGTTAATATTCAATAACATACCCACTTTCGATGAACTAATACCATTGAGCGCATACAGATTTAGGAACAATGGCACGATGGTGTACATTACAGCAATGATTTCCACGTAAAAATAGAACTTAAAGTCAGAAGGAATCTCGCCTGCGAATGCAGGATAAAAGGGCATCAGTATAATAGCCGATAAAAGAATATGGAAATTGAGCACCAGGAACTTGTCGAACCTGCCGTTTTTATTTTGACTGATCAGATAGCAAGCATAACTAAGCCCGATAAAAGTGCTATAGAACATCACGCTCAGGCTGGTATACGAGAGCAATAAGCATCCGATGCAGCTCAGCGCGACAGAAATCCATTGCGGGCGGCTCAGTCTGTCATGCAATAGAAAGAATGCGAGTAATGTTGTTAATATGGGGCAAACTAAATAAGCCACCGAAGTCGCCCGTACGCTGACGTGGTTCATCACATAAATGAAAGAGAACCAGTTGACCGTTAAAAAAATACTGCCGCCAACATTTAACCAAATAATTACCCGCCTGCTTCTTGCCGGCAAGGATCTAAACAAACTAACATTGTCCCTTATTTTTTTTCTTTTAAAGAGAATGGATATAACCGACATAATCAGCGCACAACTGAATACACGATAAAAGAGAATGTCTAATGAAGAGTACGCTTGTAATGGCCTTAACACCAGGCTGAAAAATCCCCAGAGAGAAAAAGCAGATATAGCAGCTAAATAGTATTTAAGATTTTTCAAGATGTAGCTCCAATAATAAGCAAAAAAATAAAAATTTCTAAACTGAGCGTTTAATTTGACCGTGCTTTTACCGCACAATGGCATCCGGCTGTCATTCGACTCTATTTATTAATGCTGCTAACTTTAACGAATTCAGTCGGCTGAAAAGTTGTGGCTTTATGTTAAAAGGTGAGGGCCATCCGTTTTACTATCGCTCCACGTATTCCACATTCACCACGTCATCAAAGCTTTGAATAAGCCTATGCTGGGATAATATGCTATAATCTTTAGAGGTTTCAATAACAACAGTATTATTGTTTTTCCAAAAAGCGTTGATATCAGGGTGGATTCCGTCAACTACGTAAATACCCCCGCTGGCTGTTTTAAATGAGATGCCTATGGAGGTGTTAGCCTGCGTTCCTTCATTATTCATCCATTCGGAAATGTAGAGCCGTCTTTCGCCATCGGGAGAAAGTACCTCGCGCCTTTCATGGTGCTTCGGCCTGGGACCAAATGAAACCTCTATGGTTTCTGTTATTATCCCGTCTTTTTCCTCCGTCCTGACAACTCGTGATGTACCGCTTTGTTTCTGTTGAGTGGCAGCTTTTTCATGAAAGTCAGTCAGGATCTTATAGAGCCCTGTTTGCTTTTCAGTATCTACACCAGTCCGTTCATAGTACATTAACAACCTACTTAGTTTCCGGCTTTCAATTTCGTCTCGAATCTCGCCCCTTAATAAAACTTCGTCCCGGAAGTCTTCCAGATCTTTAAATATGTTCAACTCAAATCCAGTTCTTTTCTTGATATAATCATGGAAGTCTAAATCTGCATTTATTTGAAGCCTTTCTACAAATTCATCCAGTTGCTTCTTGAGTTTCCCAAGCTGACCTTTCTTGCCGTATTTTTCCGCCTGCACTTTCTGGTTTTCATAATGTTGCTTTACGGGATCCCATCCATCATAAACAAATTCGCCAGTATAGTGATCGATCAGGTAATCAAGAGTTGCAATAACAAGGGTTTGATATTTTCTTGATACTGAAGGTTTCGGATATGATGCCATATAATGTTTTTGTTGCTCGATTTATAAAGAAACAAAAAAATCCACGCTTTCTTATAGTCGAGTCTTGCTTTTGTTTTTCAGGCAATACCGTCACCACTTAGCGCTATCTGCGTAATTTTGTTTTTCTGACAAGCCGCAGCCCAAAGCGGCCGATACATCCTTAGAATTGGTAAGGATGTACGAGCCTCATTTGACAAAGTCTGAAGTTTATTCCCTATATTCTTTTAATAGGATTCAGCTAGGGGTTAATTCGATTCTTCAAAAGGCAGACCAAAGCATACATAATCTTAAATAACCTCGAAGGCAATGCCTGTCATCTCTTCGCTTAAAGCCCAAAGTCTTTTGGCTTTGCTTTCGTCGACTGAATACGGCTTTACCCCCCGCGTTGCCAGACCATTACCAGGATCGATGTTTTCCGCCGCCAGCTCCGCCACCTCGGCATCTTCGCAATACACGCCGCCGATCTCATTAAGCAGGGGACTGGTTGCACACCATACCGTAGTAGCAGCACCTTGAGGAATGGTTTTTAAGTTAACCAGGATTTCCGGACGAATATTTCCACTCTCATCAATAAAACCCAACTGTTTGAATATTTCCACATCCGCACCTCTTGCTAACTCCGTCCCGGCGATTTCCCCAGGATGCAACGAGTACGCCCGTACGTTAAAAGCTTTGGCGCGATTGTCAAATTCGACAGTAAAGAGATTGCTGGCAGTTTTAGACTGCCCATAGCCGACAAGGGTTTGGTATTCAGTATGCTCGAAATTAGGATCCTCAAAATTGAATGACGCCATCTGGTGACCAGCTGAAGATACATTTATGGATCAAGCAAAAAAGTTGGGGACTAAGCATAGATTTTAGATAGTCTGTACATGA
>DALYUO010000376.1:2559-3203 GCA_031981225.1 Pararcticibacter sp. | reverse complement strand
ACCTTTTACCAAATTCCGTTCTTCTTGTGTCGCATCGGTCATCAGGTCCATGTTGGCCAAACCGATATTGGCTTTACGGATGCCATACCAGGCAGCATTCCATAGGTCTTTGTTAAAGCGGTTATCCTGGGCAGTACTGGGAGTAAAATCACTCTGATTCATCCATCCTGATCCCCAGCCGTCAAATTCAGATTGCCAGCCCCAGAAATTTCCATCGTCTATCTTATGAATAAAATGAAAATTTCCGGCTGTTGAAGTAATTTCGTCTTCGCCCCAGTTAAAGGAGTTTGTCCAGTAATTATTGCTAAAGTTGACTATACAATTATACAGTTCTTCTGTAAAACCTTGAAAATTTGTGAAATTTTTAAACGCTTCCTTCTCGGAAATATTGGTTTCTGAATCCTTGTCGAGGTACTTCTCGCATGACGAAAGGCAAATGCATACCCAAACGATAAAGCAAGATATGATAGTTTTAATATATTGTTTCATGGTATTTCTTTTAGAAGATAATATTAGCACCTATATTATAGCGCTTTACAGTAGGATAAGCCCCCTGGGATGCCCATCCGGTTCCGGCAAAGTTCGACTCCCTGTCATCAGGCATTTTAGTCCACACCGCCAGGTTGTTTCCATTCAGAAAAACC
>DALYUO010000376.1:1600-2526 GCA_031981225.1 Pararcticibacter sp. | reverse complement strand
ATGAAGCTGTTCTCTTTACGGAAAGTATAGGCGACCTCTGCATTTTTCAACCGGATATACGATCCGTCAAACATATATCTGCTGCCAGAATTATAACTGCTTGGTGTTGATAACCAACGGGGAAGAGGCACGTCTGCACCTGTGTTATCTTTTGACCAGTAAGAACCTTCGTCATACACCAGATGATTCTGTCCTGATAAACTATTAAATACCACCTGACGGGTAACATTATTTACTCCGTAAACCTGCACGAAAGCGCTTAATCCCTTCCAGTTGACACCCAAAGTGGCGTTAAACGTATGCTGTGGAACAGATGGAAATGCATAAGGAATGTTATCTTTTGAGTCGATCATCCCATCTGCGTTGTAGTCAAGAATATGATAGTTACCTGGCAACTTCTGAGCATCCCCGTTATCAGCTACCGTACTCGCATAAAGTTCATCCCATGTATTGTAGTAACCTGCACTTACATAGGAATAATTTTGACTGATTTGCTTTCCTTCCCGTTTTTGATATTCGGGTAGCAAGGCAGCGTCATCTGCTTCCAGGACCTTATCTTTAGAACGGGTATAATTGATGTTTCCCCAAACGTGCCAATTGCGATTTAACTTTTTGTCAATAGCCAGTTCAAGTTCATATCCTTTGTTTTCAACTACCCCAAGATTTGCTGTAGGAGGATCCACACCGTAATATGAAGGAACGGCACGGCTGTCGCCGGAAAGCAAAATGTCTGAGCGTTTATCCTTAAAGAAATCAAGCTTACCTGAAATCAAGCCTCTGAAAAAACTAAAATCAGTGCCGATGTTAATCTTGCTAACTTTTTCCCAACGTATATCCGGGTTGCCCAAAGCGCTTTGCCTATACCAAACATAAGGGCTATTCTCCGAATCCACACCTGTTACACCAAGTCTGGTCTGCTGTCCATA
>DALYUO010000376.1:0-1590 GCA_031981225.1 Pararcticibacter sp. | reverse complement strand
CCCGCCACTGTCATCTCCAATTTCGCCATAAGATCCACGGAGTTTTAAATTGTCAATAAAAGTAAGTGGCTTCATGAATTTTTCTTCAGATATTGTCCAGCCGATCCCTCCGGATGAAAAGAAAGCAAAGCGATTTTCAGGACCAAATTGTGACGATCCATTGTAAGAACCATTGTATTCTACAATGTATTTATTGGCATAGTTATAAGTTGTTCTGAAAACCCAGTCCTCACGATTAAATGGTATTTCACTTCCCCTAGCATACTGATTCCGGTTGAAAAGGCCCATGGCTGTAATAGTATGTTTGGAGCCCAGAGTTTTGGTGTAATTTAGCTGAGCCTGATAGAAAAGCCGGCGATAAGTAGACCAGTCTTCAACGGCGCCCGCACTTGTAGCCCAGTTAATTCCATTCTGGAAATCGAAACGATTGGTAGCGTCGAAAGCCAGTTGATAGGTTGTTTGCCCGGTTTTCGGATCGACCCATTTGGCCTGAACATCATTAAATAAATCGTTCACCCCCCTGTCTCCCTCAACAAAGGTATTGTCGAGCGCAATGGTTCCTTTAAAGTTCAGCCCTTTCACCAGACTGCCTAAATCCTGATCCAGAATAAAATCTGTTGTTATCCTGTTGGTCGTGGTGTATTCTATGCCACTCATGGCAAGATTCCTTGCAGAATTGAGTCCGCGTTGGACATTTGGGGCATGATACCCCCAGGTTCCGTCGGAATATTGGGGGATGAAAACATCAGGAGCAGTTGAATATGCTGATATCCAGTAGCCATAATCTCCGTTAGAAGCCCCCCATGGCATTTTTTTAACGCCCCTGGATCCCGATAAATTAACTTTCAGAGTCGTTGGTTTAAATAATTGAAAATCAAGGTTACTTCGCATGTTTAAACGATTGAAGCCATACCCCGGTTCATAACCGCGATTATTCTCAAAAGTCCTGAACAGGTCACCTTCGTAGAGATAATCTGCATTGGCAAAATATTTTACTTTATTAGTGCCTCCTGAGATATTCAAATTGGCATTGTGAGACATAGCGTAGTTCTTAAACAGTACTTCATCCCAGTTTACATTGGGATATCGCTCAGCTTCTGTCTGATCGGCCGGATAGCGGTATTTATCAATAATTTCCTGCGGGAGATAGTCGTTCCAGCTTTCCGGACGTAGTGCGAGCTCGTACTCAATCACTTGATTTCTGATTCGCAGAGCATCGTAAGCATCATACTTTCCTGGCAGTTTGGAGGGCACCTTAACTACGTTATTTATAGTTCCGCGAATGTTTGCGCGCCCTTCATTGCCTCTTTTGGTGGTAATGAGAATGACCCCATTAGCACCCCTGACTCCGAAAACTGCAGTTGCCGACGCATCCTTCAGTACAGAGACTGATTCTACAGATCCTATATCAACACTTGTCATCGGGCGTTCTATGCCGTCTACCAGGATCAAGGGACTGGTATTGTTCCATGTACTTCTTCCTCTGATCAGGATCTGAGGGTCTTCTTCTCCTGGCATACCCGTACTGGCAGTCGTTACAACTCCCGGTACATTTCCGGTCAAAGCAGCTCCGATGCTGGACACTCCTCC
>DALYUO010000375.1:0-3219 GCA_031981225.1 Pararcticibacter sp. | reverse complement strand
GTGCTATCCCTCAGGACCGTAATCTTCATTTAGCACATAGTCCAGTTTCTTCTGTAAAGAAACAATAAACTCAGATCCTTCGCCGAAATTACTTCGAACTTCAAGGTTCCCTCCGTTAGCCCCTGTAAACTCTTTTACGAGTACAAGTCCCAGGCCTGTTCCTGTCTCGCTGTTGGTTCCGTGAGTGGAGATGCTCTTCCCTACTGCTTTAAAAAGGCGCTCTATCTTTTCTTCTGTTATGCCTACTCCTGTGTCTTTAACATGGAGCCGGTAAAATAGTTCATCTTCGTCAAAGAACAGGCGCACCAATCCGCCTGTATTGGTAAACTTGATAGCGTTCCCTACCAGGTTCTGGATAATCACTCTTGCCTGATCGGGATCGGCATGTACCCACACCGGGAGTTTTTGTTCATTGATCAGACTGATGCCTTTATTCCTGGCAACAATCTCGTATACGTCCAGCAGCTCGTGGCTTATTGCCGAAAGGTCGATGAACGAGCGGTTCGCTTTGATCCCTTTCTGCTGACTGGCGGCCCAATACAGCATGTTATTAAGCATATTGTATACAGAGGTAATCTCCCGGTAGAACCCCTCTACGATGATCTTCTGCTCGCCCGGTGAAAAACACTCGTCGCATAGCAGCTCAGAAGCCTGCTGCACTGATGCGAGAGGCGCCCGCAGATCGTGACTCAGGATATAGAAAAGCTGGTCTTTGGTATAGTTGAGCCGTGACAGCTCTTTATTCTGTTGTTCAATTTTATCTTTCTGCAGCTCTATATCTTTATTCTTTTTGTTTAAGCTGAGGTTTAAAAGTTTTTGCTTCCGGCTGTTACGTAAAACATAGGCTACAAATCCAACCATTAGCACCGCTGCCACACCGATCAATATGAATATCAGTTCGTTAAACTTTATTTCCTGATTTTTTAGTTTATTATCACGTGCGAGCTGTTCATTCTCAGCCATCTTACGTTTCAGATTCAGGTAATTGATTTCCTTTTCCTTTGCTTCGCTCAGCAAGGTGTCATCGTAACGTTTGTTCAGTCTTGAGAAATAATAGGCATTTCGAAAATCTCCGGTTTCGGCGTAGGCTTCTGAAAGTACCTTACTTGCCTCAGACGCGTCCCACTTCGCTTTCATTTTTTTCGCGAGTTCGAGTCCCCTGGTTGCATGCCTGATGGCTTCCTTATATCGCTGCTGTTTAAAATAAGCTTTAGCAAGGCCGGTATTGGCAAAAGCGAGCTCCCAGCTATTTGTTGTAATCTTAATAACCTCGTCGTAATAGTCGATCGCCTCTTTATAGTTTCCGGCATTGAAATAGGTGTGACCTATTCTGTTGAAGGCCATATCGCGCATATTGGCATTCCCGGTTTTAAGAGCTATATCCACTGCTTTCCTCAGATAGAACAATGCTGAGTCTGCCTGTGCTGTTTCGTCAAAGCAAATACCAAGATTTATATAATTGGCAGAAAGGGAAGACATATTTTTAAAACGCAGGTTCAATCGAGACGCCTTTTTAAACTCAGGAATGGCATCAGAGTACTTTTTCTGACCGAGGAATATTAGTCCCGTATTATTGATGGCATCTGCTACGATTACATCATTCTTCTTTCCTGCACTCAAAAACACTACGCGCGAGCTGGCTTCGAGCGAAAGGTTGTATTCTCCTTTTATATAGTATGCTTTGGCAATGCTGTTCAGGGCCTGCTTCTCAGCTTTAACAGAATTCTGGGCTTTCGAGAGATCCAGCGCTACCCTGGCGTACATCAGTGAGCTGTCGGGATAAGCGAACCGGTAGTGCTCTGCTATCTTCAGTAGCAGTGGAATGTTCGCACTTCTTTGCTTGTAATCTTTATTTAACCTGACCCTGTTCCATTCTTCTAACAATGCGGAAATGGTTTGTGAATATCCGTACGAACACAGAAAAGACAGGGGTAGCAGGATAAAAAATATTCTACGTAATTTTCCGCTGAGAGACATTAATATAGCGCCGGATAGTTCCCTGTAAAAATATATATTTAATAGCAAATATCAACTATATACAGGGTGACTATGCGTTATTATCCTGAAGTTTTTTTACATAGAGTTCGTCTACCGTTACAATAATGACCGCGAGCAGAGGCGTTGCCAGGATTATTCCGAGGCCTCCGGTAAGCGTGCCGAACAAAACCTGGCTGATAATGATCATTGCCGGCGGTATTTTTATCATCGCATTTTGTACCATGGGTGTTACAATATTGCTTTCTACCGCCTGGATCAGGAGGTACAGGGCCACAATAATGAGTGTTGTATTAACACTCACCGTTAGCCCGATGAGCACTGCAGGGATCATGGCAATCAGCGGACCAAAGTTAGGAATGAAATTAAGCAAGCCGGCCATCACGGCCAGGGCGAGTCCCATGGGCACCCCAATGATCGTCAGTCCGGTAAGGGTTAAAATACTGATAAAGAACATGGCTATCAGCATGCCTTTCAGCCATCCTTTCAGTGTGTAGCTAATGCGGTCCATCAGTCGTTTAGCTGTTGCTTTCCCCGCGGGAGGAATGAGCTTGATGATACCGTCTTTATACAAGTTTGGATTGGCGGTAAAAAAGACACCGATAAAAAAGGTGATGTAAAAATCGCCTACGATGCCGAAACTGGTGCGAAAGATCTGCTGAAAGGAAGTCATAAGCTTCTGGCTGTTGTTGCCTGAGATATAGTAGATTATTTTCCTTCCTAAAGAACTTTGCTTCAGTTTCTCCTCAGCCGTTTTAACGAGGGCGGGCAGTTCTTTCGACATATCCCCTACTTGTTCTGAGATCTTCGCTCCGAGAAACCAGAAAAGCAGTCCGGCTACAACAAAAGACAATGACACGGAGAGCATTACGCACCAGCGTCGCCTCCATTGGGTGCGGGTTTCGATAATGTCGGCCACGCCGTGAAAATATGTAGCAATAAGAGAGCCTGCAAAGACCATTAAAAGTACGTTAAATGCGGCTTTCAATATAAAAATAAGGATAACCAGCAAAGCAATAATGCCGAGCGTTATCCATACTTTTTGGGTATAAACCTTGAGATTCTTACCCCCTGAAGTGTGTTCGTGCTTTGAGTTGTTTTCGTCCATATGAGTAATATATCCAAAAGCAAACAGCAGGCGCAATTGTTTTAGGAGGGTTGTGGGTTGTGGGTGGAACGCTTGATCGTTGAAAATTGACTACTAAGCTATTTCTGAATCATGAG
>DALYUO010000374.1:231-3220 GCA_031981225.1 Pararcticibacter sp. | reverse complement strand
GATTGGACATTTTTTTTGTCGAAGACCAAACCATAATTCCATGGGTTAACCGGATATACTTCATAATCGTGAAATCCCTCCACCGGATGTTTTTTTATAGACACATATTTTGCATCCATTTTTAAAGCGTAGACAAGCGGACCACGCTCGATGCTTACGGACTGATGCACCTGTGGCGAAACGTTTATTTCCATCGGAAAATTTAAAACCACCTCATCCTTGTTTTTCCATTCCCGGCTGATTTTCGCAATCTGACCGCTTGTGACTCCTTTGATTCGTTTCCCATTGACGCTTACCGATGGGTTTTTACACCAGGAGGGGATCCTCAAGCGAAGCGGAAATGTGGCGGTCCGGTCTAACGATATCTTTAGCTTAATTTGTTCTTCAAAAGGGTAATTAGTTTCTTCATCAATCCGGATACGCGCGCCGTCTGCCACTACTGCATTTACTTCTACCGGCGCATAAGCGATAATAGCCAACCCTTTATCCGGAGTTGCAGCCCAGCTATTTTTTACAAAATAGGGCCAGCCCATGTGCATATTATACCTGCAGCAGCCCATGCCGGAGTAGGGACTAAGTAACAATCCCTCGGGATAATCTTCATCGAAGCCAGCGTTTCCATGCTTGCATACAGCCTGATTGGGCAAAGTATAGTACAGATGCTCCTTAAGATCGCGGCTAAACTGAGACGGGAGCGTATTGAAGACTATTTTTTCAAGTCTGTCGCCTATGGACGGGTCCTCGATTATCCTGGCAGCAGTTTCCAGGCTTTGCATCCACTCAACTACCGTGCAGGTCTCAACGCCTTGTACCGCGCTCTTGCCGGCCAGAAATTCAGTGCCTGAAGCGATCCCGGATGACTGACCATGATCTCTCATTAGATGCTCTATCCCCTTGGTAAATGCCTCTTTATAGGATATATCGTTGCTTCTTTGGTAGTATATCGCCGGGAACTTTAATGCCTGTCCCACACTGACCGCGTGCTTCGTGTGAAAATCCCCGCCGAAGTGGTAAAACATATTTTGTGAATAAATATCTTTCCATGGGTACGCCTGATCCTTCAGCAGATCAGCCAGTTTTAAAAGAGATTCATCACCGGTCCTGTTATAGAGCCAAAGAACAATTTCGATATTATCACCAGTCCTTGATTTACTCCATTCCCTTAAAGGATCCGCTTTCAGATTCTCAAGTTGATATTTAAAGTACTTACTGAAGAAGGGAATGACCCGTTTATCTCCCGTAGCTTCATAATAGCTTTTTATTGCGTAAAGCATCGGCATTCTCGGCCACCAATCCTTCATTTTAGGAGGGCCAAATAATCCATCAGTCTGTTGATTATCCAGGGTCCAGTTAATCCATTTCGCAGATTTGGCTTTTAAGGCAGGGTCATCCAATGTATAAGCAAGAGCAACCAGGCCTTTGACATAATAAGGAACCCTTTCCCATCCATTACCTGTTCCGCCGAGCCAATCAGAATTGGCGCCCAGGTTATCAGCTTCGGGATACAGCTCCTCAGCGTGGCCTGTAAATCCGGCCGCCTGCAATTCCAATTGTTTTAGTAGCCAGCCCTTCGCCTTGATACTGCCTAAAGGAAGTTCGGCATAGCTGCTTGCCGCTAAAGGCTTACGGGAAAAAACATAATCGTATTGGTGATGAGTTTGGGCAAATAAATTACTTGCGGTCGTTAAAATCAGACAAGAGAATATAACGGATGTTTGTATTATTTTTCTCATTTAAATGTATGGCTAGTAGTTCTCCGGTTTTACTAATACTCATTGGTAAAACCGAAGGGACTGATTATAAGTCCTCTCATTTAAATATCAAAGAAAAGCAAACTTCGCTAAATAAAGCTCTCAAAAGTTAGATAGTTTGTCTCATTTTACTATCCGCGGTCGGCTGATTAAATTGTTTCGGCTATTCAGCTTTCTTTAAATATTTATATACTTCGCTATTGGTAGATATCACAAGGGACGTTTTATCAGTGAACGTTTTATCCAGTGTTTCCATCGTCTTCAGAAAGCCATAAAGATTTTTCGACTGGCTGGACTGATTATAAGCCGAAGCATAAATAGACGCCGCGGTTGCATCTGCCTTACCCTTGATTTCCTCTGCTTTTTTGAAGGCAGCAGACTGAATGTTTTTTAATTCACGGTCTTTCTCACCATTAATTCTTGAGGCTTCACCCTGACCTTCAGACCTGAATTTATCAGCGATCCTGAACCTTTCGCTTTTCATTCGTTCATAAACCTGGGTTTGTACTTCTTTTACATAATTGATCCTTTTAAACCGGAAGTCGAGTACCGTAATTCCAAGTTCTTTCGCCTGTTTATTAGCCGATGCCAGGATCATCCCCTGCATCTTGTCGCGTCCCACCTGCACAAAGGCAAGTGAATCACCCAGTACTTCACCTATTGAATCCAATTCAGGCTTCCTGTTAGTGCTGCGAACCAATTCTTCAATATTATGCTTAGCCACAAAGTTCCTGGTTTCGCCATCCAGAATGTCATCGAGCCTGGATTGTGCACCACGTTCATTTGTCAGCCTTTTAAAAAACTGAAGCGGATCAGTTATTTGCCATCGGGCATAAGTATCTACGAAAATGAACTTTTTGTCCTTCGTTGGAACCTGATTAGGGTCACCGTTCCAGTCCATAAAGCGCTTCTCGAAAAAGTTGGCCGTCTGGATAAAAGGTATCTTAAAGTTAATACCAGGGGTGATTATAGCTTTACCGATAGGCCGGCCAAATTGTGTGATTAGAACCTGCTCGTGTTCCTTTACGGTAAATGTACTCAGCATCAGGCCCAGCAATAGAAAGAATGCAGCAACACCTGCAATTATAGTTTTTGTTCTCATTACTTATCAGCTTTAAGAGGTTCTTTGGATAACTGCATTTGCAGCAGTGGAAGTATATTGGTGCCATTTTGATCGGTAATGATCACGTTGCCGGCTTTGGACATTACACTGGCCATGTTTTCCAGATAAATTCGTT
>DALYUO010000374.1:0-221 GCA_031981225.1 Pararcticibacter sp. | reverse complement strand
TTCCTCGTTACCTCCGGAGCTTTTAAATACTGGCTGTAAAGCGCATTAAACCGTGCAGCCTCGCCCTGTGCATTATTCACGCGTTCTATCGCATATCCTTCAGCTTTTTGAATCGTCGCTTTAGATTCTCCGCTTGCTTTTGGGATCACCTTGTTGTATTCTGATTTGGCCTGGTTGATTAAAGTCTCTTTTTCCTGCTGTGCTTCGTTTACCGCATTAAA
>DALYUO010000373.1:0-3246 GCA_031981225.1 Pararcticibacter sp. | reverse complement strand
CGCGAGTTTCTTTTTTGGTAGCTTTTTTCTTTGCGGTCAAAGAAAAAAGTACAAAGATTGAGACAGAATGAGACAATTCGACAAACAGTTGAACAGTCCATGTATTGTATATCTTCTATTTTTACACCTCAAATTAGGATACAACAAACATCATCTTAATTAAGGCAGATCAGAAAACCAAATACCAGATTAATGAGAAGAATTACCCTAGTATTTTTAGGATTATTACTGTTAGGTATTGTTACTATACCCGCTTTAGCACAGCAAACAAACACCCTTACAAAGAATGAAAAAAGAGAAGGTTTTACCATGTTGTGGGACGCCAAATCCAGTACAGGCTGGAGGGGGCTTTTTAAGGATAAATTTCCGGAAAGAGGTTGGAAGATGCAGGACGGGATCCTAACCATTCAGGGCTCTAATGGTAAGGAAGAAGGATTGGGCGGCGACATTGTCACCAACAAAGAATACTCAGCATTTATTCTCCGGTTTGATTTTAAGCTGACCGATGGCGCTAACAGCGGTATAAAATACTTTGTAACCGAAAAAGAAAAAACCGAGCTATCGGGCATTGGACTGGAATACCAGATCCTGGACGATGATCGTCATCCCGACGCTAAATTGGGACGCGATGGCAATCGTAAACTGGCGTCACTGTATGACTTGATTCCGTCTGACAAGCCTGTCTCTGCTATCAAACCCATTGGAGAATGGAATTCCGGTGAGATAAGAGTATACCCTAACAATCATGTTGAGCACTGGCTAAACGGTGTGAAAGTAGTAGAATATGAGCGTGGCTCAAATGCCTTCAGGGATTTGGTAGCCATTAGTAAATATAAAAAGTGGGCCAAGTTTGGCGAGGCACCTAAAGGCCATATCCTTCTGCAGGATCATGGTAACACCGTATCATACCGCAATATAAGGATCAAAGAACTTAGATAAACGCTGCTCCGTTCATAGTACTCATAATTATGGAAAGCAGAGATATTAAGCGCTTAAGGGAAGGTGACGAAGCTGCTTTTAGACTCGTATATGATCAATTCAGCGGACGAGTCTACCGGTTAGCCTTTCGTTTTTTAAAAGATACAGAGCAAAGCGAAGAAATTGTTCAGGAAGTATTTTTGAACCTTTGGTTGAGCCGGGAGAAGCTGGATGTGAACGGTAACATGTGGCTGTACCTTTACGTTATCGGGAAGAGATTATGTTTAAACGCATTGAGAGAAGTTCATAAATCTAACGATTTGTTTAAAAGATTACTGGTTAATATTAAGGAAGCGAATAATTCAACAGAGGAAAAGATTATTGCCGCCGATATGCAACGGCTGACAGAGGAGATTGTTAGTAAATTGCCAAAGCAGCAGCGGCTTATCTTCCGTTTGAGCCGTACTGAGGGATTGTCGCACCAGGAGATCGCCGAACAACTTCATATTTCACCAAACACAGTTAAAAATCATATAGTAGAAGCCTTGAAGACATTAAGGGCACACTTGAAATATTCTGACCTTATCTATTTTGTCATTTTTATCTTTCGTTAAAAATTTTCCAACTCACTAGTCGTACCCCTTGAGTTCTGTGTTCTTCTATATAAAAACACCAGTTAGACGCTGATTATAAATCGAGAACCGTGAATAAAGACAGGCTCCAAATTTTACTAGAAAAATATTTTAACAATACTATTAACAGTCGGGATTGTGGCGAATTGTTAAAATATATAGAACAGGCAGACCCTGAATTATTCTCAGAAATGATCGACAGATTGGTGCGGGATAAGGAAGATGGGCCTGTGTTTAAGGAGATACAGGCAAATAAAGTGTATGACTTTATTAAATCAGATCCACGTTTCAAAGTCTCCCCGCATAAGCTTTATCATAAGGGCTGGTTTCGTATTGCTGCAGTTTTGATTATTTCCCTGTCGCTTACCTGCTATCTCGTCAATACAAAAAAAGCCGGTTTCAGTTCGGCCGGGAGGATTGCGGATGTAAATACAAAGGACATTGTTGTGCCTGGTGGTAATAAAGCCATACTGACACTTTCAACCGGAAAAAAAATAGTACTCGGCCAGGCTGGGGCCGGGCAATTGGCTAAAGAGTCGGGGGTTGAAATAGAGAAGACAAAAAAGGGGGAAATTATTTACAAAGCCTTAAGCGACGTTGCCCGATCGGGCGCTGCGGTTTTCAATACGATAGAAACGCCCCGGGGAGGAGAATACCAGGTGATACTGCCTGATGGCACTCGTGTTTGGCTCAACGCTGCTTCATCTCTAAGCTATCCTACCGTGTTTAATAGCCATACCCGTGATGTCCGTTTAACAGGTGAGGCTTATTTTGAAGTGGCTAAAAACAAGAATATGCCATTTCATGTGCACGTAAATGGATCTACGATACAGGTATTGGGTACTAGTTTTAATATTACATCGTATGCTGATGAAAACGATCTGACGGCCACGCTTTTAATTGGATCCGTGCGGGTCCTTAAGAACGGTCATCAGGCTTTATTACAGCCAGGTCAACAAGCTGTTATTGACAGGTTTTCAGGTCAGATAGTTATTTCATCCGCCGATATTTCAGAAGTAATGGCCTGGAAAAATGGTTACTTCCTTTTTCGCGACGAGGATATTAAAAGCATCATGAAAAAAATTGCCCGCTGGTATGACATAGAAGTAGAGTACCGCGGAGACGTAGAGGGTCAGAAGTTCGGAGGTACGTTTTATCGTTCAAAAAGCTTTAAAGAATTACTCCATTACCTGGAGAAACTCGGTTCACTGCATTTTAAAATTGAAGGAAGGAGGATTATTGTGATGACTTAACCATTACCCTGTGAGTTAATCAATTATCTTAAAACCGGGAGCGTTCGCTCCGCCCCCGGATGTCAGCTGTAGAAAGCTGGGTCAGATAATTTAATCGAATGGAAATACAACCAATTAACTATTAATCTAACATTCAAATGTATAAAATTTTTACAGCAAAGATTTGCAATAGCCGATCCCGTTGCATCAAAAAAATTCTGCTAGTAATGAAACTTACTATTGTTTTACTGACAGTGGCTTTATTACATGCCAGCGCGGCTGGCTTAGCTCAAAAAGTTTCTATCCATGTAGAGAATGTCTCTATTATAAAGGTGCTTGAGCAAATTCAGTTGCAAACTAATTATAGTTTTCTCTATAATTCCAAGGACCTGAAGAATACAAAGCCAGTGAGCTTATCTGTTAAAGATATGTCGTTAACAGAGGCACTCGACAAGTGTTTTAAA
>DALYUO010000372.1:0-3263 GCA_031981225.1 Pararcticibacter sp. | reverse complement strand
CAGCCCCGATGTCGCAACGATATGCACGGGTACAGCCCTTTCCATGGCTTCAGTATTGCTTTGCGCCGGCGCGCCGGGGAAACGAGCCGCCCTGGCACATTCAAGGGTAATGATACACCAGCCATTAGGAGGCGTGCAGGGCCAGGCTTCCGATATAGAAATTACCGCCCGCGAAGTCTTAAAACTGAAAAGGGAACTGTATCAGATAATAGCCACCCACAGCGGTCAGGACTATCAGAACATACATGACGCCGCAGACCGCGACCATTGGATGATCGCAGCCGAAGCCAAAGAGTTTGGAATGATCGACGAAGTGCTCGGAGCCGATACAGAATCGGCCTGATCTTCAGTCTGGCACCATACTTGCATCAATACGATTAAAACTGAAATAATTATGGGCTTAATCAGAATTCTGGCTGTCGGCGCTGCAGTAGCATACGGCATAAATTACTTAACGAAAAAAAGACCTGATGGAAGGTCAATGATGGATGATATTAAAGACAAAGCGCCCGAATGGATGGAGAAGGCAAAGCCATATATGGAAAAGGCGCAGCCCTATGCCGATCGACTCAAAGATCAGTTCAATAAAGCAACCCAGTCAGGCGGGCTTTAAACCAAGCCACTAAACCAAACGCTCCCGGACAGCCGGGAGCGTTCGTTAACTGTCTGTCCATCTCACATGGCGTAGTATAGAACATGTCTCTTTTAACCAGGTATTTTGATAATTCCGGTAGAAACTGCTTACTTTTGTAATACATGGAATTGTTTATTACCTCGCTGAATTCAGGGAGTAACGGAAACTGCTATTATATCGGGAACAGGAGGGAAGCAGTCCTTGTTGATGCAGGCATATCTTGTCGCGAAACCGAGAAACGTATGAAGCGCCTCGGACTTTCAATGGACAAAGTGAAGGCAATTTTTGTGTCTCACGAGCATTCCGACCATATTAAAGGAATTCCTGTTCTGGCAAAAAAATACCAGTTGCCCGTTTACATTACCGAGCGGACACTCCTGCGCGGAGGATTAATGCTTCCGGCACCGCAGGTCATATCTTTCACGGCTTACGAAACTGTCTGTATCGGCGACCTTTGCATAACCGCATTCCCCAAATTTCACGATGCCTCAGAGCCTCATAGCTTCGTTGTTAGTTATCATGATATCCGGGTGGGCGTATTTACCGACATCGGGCGGCCCTGCGAGCATGTGATTAAGAACTTCCGTGAGTGCCATGCCGTTTTTCTGGAAGCAAACTATGACGACGAAATGCTTGATAAAGGCAATTATCCCTACTACCTTAAGCAGCGCATCCGTGGAGGCTTAGGCCACCTTTCTAACAAGCAGGCACTTGAGCTTTTTACATCCTGCCGCTCTTCAGTACTCAGCCACTTATTGCTTTCACACCTCTCTAAAAATAATAACTGTCCCGACCTGGTTCATAACCTCTTTTCGCAGCATGCAGGAGATACAAGCGTAGTGGTCGCTTCACGCTATGAAGAAACCCCCGTTTATATCATTTGCCCGGGAAAGCCCGCTGCCAGCAGGCAGTCAACAGCCATGGCAAACAGTCAGCTACAGTTCTTCTGAGGTATACACTTCATACTTTTTTCGTTAATAGCACTTTATTTCAGAACATTTCAGGCCCTTGCCCGTATCAAATATTATAGGTATTTTAGATTTACCAATTTGATGAAACCGAATCACGATTTAATCTGATTATGATGGAGTTGGATGTAAACTTACGATCAGACCTGGACCATCTCGAGAAGAATGTGTTCGAGTTGAACGCCAAAAAAGACGTCCCAATCCGCACGATCCTGAACTATTACACAAAGGGAATTGAACGCATTTTCCCCCGGATGCAGTGTTCCATCATGCAGGTGAAGCATAATCGTTTGTTCAACTGGGCATCTGCTTCATTGCCCGAAGCTTTCTCCGAAGCAATAGAAGGGCTAGAAATAGGGGAAGAGGTTGGGTCATGTGGAACAGCGGCTCATTTTAAAAAACAGGTCATTGTAACAGATATCAAAACAGACTACAGGTGGGCGGGGTTTAGCAATATCGCGTTACAACATGGTTTAGAGGCTTGCTGGTCATATCCTATCATAAATAGCAGCGGAGAGGTAATGGCAACATTCGCCATTTACTACAATGAGCCTAAAGAGCCCAATGAAGAAGAGCTCAATATTATTACGCGGGCAGCATCACTATTGCAGGTTATTCTGGAAAACAGGCAGTATTCGGAAACGTTGGAGGAAACCACTCTTTTGATGACGCAGGGGCAGGAACTCGCACATTTTGGCAATTGGTTATGGGATATCTCCGAAAATAGAATTAGTTGGTCTGATTCTTTATATGCCATATACGGACAGAGCAAAAACTCCTTTAAGGCTACTTTTGAAGGTTATCTTGAGATACTCCATCCCGACGATCATGAAATGGTTAAAAGCATCATTCAGAATGTTCTGGCAACCGGTAAAGATTGTGAGTTCGAAGAACGGATTATCCGGCCAACGGGCGAAATAAGATATATTAAATCCTGGGGTAAATTAAAATATGATGAGAAAGGACAGCCTCTGAAGATGATCGGCGCCTGTCTCGATATTACAGAAAGCAAAAAAATACAAGAAGAACTAATAGCCAGCGAGGCAAATCTGCGACACCTCCTGGAACGCTATACCTATGTAAATAAGGCAACAAACGATGCTATATACGATTGGGATATTGTATCAAATCAGATTCAATGGGGCGACTCATTCTTCAGGTTATTTGGATACAAGACCGAGGATGAGCACCGAACAATCGAAAAGTGGTTTGAAAAGGTTCATGCCGACGATATGGTCATGGTTGAAAAGAGCTTCAATAATGCCTTGGTGAATCCCATCGTGCACAACTGGAACGAGGAATACAGGATGAGGAGAGCCGATGGAAGTTATGGTTTTATCGAAGAAAACGGCTACATTTTAAGAGATCCAGAGGGTAAAGCGATCCGGATGATCGGCGTGTTAAGGGACGTATCAGAGCGTAAAGCCGATTTTCAGAAACATCTCGATTATATCAAGACTATCGAACAACACATCCTCCGCCTCCGCGACATTGCCTGGACACAGTCACATCTCGTCCGTGCACCGCTGGCACGTATAATGGGGATTGTGCCGCTTCTCGCCGATCGAAAAACCGATGCCGGTACCAAAGAAACACTCATGTCTTACCTTTCTATATCAGCAGCGGAACTCGACGGGATCATAAAGGAAATTATTAATAAG
>DALYUO010000371.1:2609-3271 GCA_031981225.1 Pararcticibacter sp. | reverse complement strand
GAAAAGCCATTGGCAATTTTCATTTTGTTGATCTATAAATGCCTAATTCTCCGTACATTTGTCTACTTCATCTATAGACTATTCGTTTATAAAGCGTATAGAGAGCCCATAAAATATCAGTATTTTTGCTTTGGTATAGATTTAGAATACGGGGATAGAAAATGATTGAAACTCTAAAGAGTAAGTTAGAAGAATTACTTCCGGCGCTTGATGGTCTTTCGCCGCAGGACGCAATTGCCCTGCTGGCAAAAGAATTTGAGGGAAAAATTGTCTTTTCAACCAGTTTCAGCTGGGAGGATCAGGCTATTTCTCATATGATACTCTCCCGGGACCTTCCTGTTAAGATCTTCACATTGGATACAGGCCGTCTATTTGGAGAAACGTATTATGTGTGGAGCCGGACTAACGAACAGTATAATACCCGGATCGACGCTTTTTATCCTAATCAGGAACTGATTGAACGCTTTGTTACCGATAAAGGGCCTAATGCTTTTTACGAATCGGTTGAAAACAGGAAAGGCTGCTGCTACATCCGCAAAGTGGAACCACTACAAAGAGCGCTCGCGGGAAATCAGTTGTGGATAACCGGCTTAAGGGCAGAACACTCACCCGACCGTAGTGACCTTCCGCAACTTGAATGGGACGAAACGAACCAAATATTA
>DALYUO010000371.1:552-2599 GCA_031981225.1 Pararcticibacter sp. | reverse complement strand
AGATCAGGTAAGAGCGTTTATTAACGAAAATGGCATCCCCTACAATACTCTTCACGATAAAGGTTTTGTAAGTATCGGCTGCGCCCCATGCACACGTGCTGTTATGCCGGGAGACGATTTCCGTGCCGGCAGATGGTGGTGGGAAGATAAAACAAATAAAGAATGCGGATTACACGCTCATTCCTAAATATTAACAATATAGCTTTATGCCTCTACATAAATTAGATTACCTCGACCTGCTGGAAGCCGAATCGATACATATCATGCGGGAAGTAGCGGGTCAGTTCGAACGTCCGGCTCTTTTATTTTCCGGAGGTAAGGATTCCATCACTCTGGTACAATTAGCTCTTAAAGCTTTTAAGCCTGGCAAAATCCCTTTTCCTCTGGTACACATCGATACCGGCCACAATTTCCCCGAAGCGCTTGAATACCGCGACAGGATTGCGGAGCAAACCGGAGCCCGGCTTATCGTAAGGAAAGTTGAAGATACGATCAAAGCTAAAGGCCTAAAAGAACAGACCGGAAAGTTTGCTTCGAGAAATGCTTTGCAGTCATATACTCTCCTTGACACCATCGAAGAATTCGGCTTTGACGCTTGCATTGGCGGCGCACGTCGTGATGAAGAAAAGGCACGTGCTAAAGAACGGATATTTTCGGTACGGGATGAATTCGGTCAGTGGGACCCTAAGAAACAGCGGCCCGAGTTATGGAACCTCTATAACGGGAAGATTTCGAAAGGTGAGAATGTGCGGGTTTTCCCGATAAGTAACTGGGTTGAGCTCGATGTTTGGAACTACATAAAACGCGAAGGAATTGAACTTCCATCGATTTATTTCACCCACGAAAGGGAAGTGATCGTTCATCATGAGCACCTTGTAGCCCTCTCTCCTTTTGTACGTGTTGATGAAGACGATGTAATCGTGAAGAAAAACGTGCGCTATCGCACCGTTGGCGACATGACCTGCACAGCTGCAGTGGAATCAACAGCCTCTTCTATTGACGATATCATCGCCGAAATCAATAAGACGAATATCAGCGAACGCGGCGAAACGCGGATCGATGACCAGGTGTCGGAAGCGGCCATGGAAGACAGGAAAAAGAACGGTTATTTTTAATTTGGAAAAAAATAGAAAAGCCGGAAAGCTGACAGCTGAAGGCTACATTCTGATAGCTTAACATATGGACTTACTTCGATTTATAACGGCGGGCAGTGTTGATGATGGTAAAAGTACTCTGATTGGACGTCTTCTCTACGATACTGATTCAATAAAAGTTGATCAGCTGGAGACTATTCAGAAACAAAGTAAAAATAAAGGAGAAGGCGAAATAGACCTTGCTTTATTCACAGATGGCCTTCGTGCAGAGCGCGAACAGGGTATCACCATCGACGTGGCCTATAAGTATTTCGCAACTGACAAACGAAAGTTCATTATTGCTGATGCTCCCGGGCATATACAGTATACGCGTAACATGGTTACAGGGGCTTCTAACTCCGACCTCATTATCATTTTGATCGATGCCCGTTTAGGGGTGATCGAACAAACGCGCCGCCATAGTATCATTGCGTCTTTATTACAACTCCCTCATGTTGTGGTAACGATCAACAAGATGGATATGGTGGATTATTCTGAAGAGGTTTTTAACAGCATCGTCGAAGAGTATTCTAAAATGGCCGCTACGCTGAATATTAAAGATGTTACCTTTATTCCCATTAGCGCGTTAAAGGGCGATAACATTGTTAATCCTTCAGAAAACACTCCATGGTATAAGGGCGACACTTTGTTACACCTTCTTGAAAATGTGGACGTAGTAAGTGATATTAACTTTTCGGAATCGCGTTTTCCTGTCCAATACGTTATCCGGCCGCAGTCTGAAGATCTTCACGACTACAGAGGATATGCCGGAAAGGTGCTTAGCGGGACTTATAAAAAAGGGGATGCAGTGACTGTTCTGCCGGATGGAATAGAGTCGGTTATTGAAGCGGTTGAAGTGCATGGAGAAGAAGTGGAGGAAGCTTTTGCTCCTCAGAGTGCAGTTATCAGGCTAA
>DALYUO010000371.1:0-376 GCA_031981225.1 Pararcticibacter sp. | reverse complement strand
ACAAAAACGGCGCATCCGAAGGTTTCACAGGACATTGAAGCTACTATCTGCTGGATGGACAGCAAGCCTCTTGTAGCGGGCAACAAATACCTTCTGCAGGTACAAAGCCGGCGGGTACGTTGTGTGGTAAAGGAAATTAACTTTAAGCTGGATGTGAACACGCTCGAAAAGCATGAGAATATTTCTGAAGCCGCTTTGAATGATGTTGTTCATGTAACCAGAAAAACCGCCTCTCCGATTGTCTATGACAACTACATCTCTTTGAGGGCAAACGGAGGCGCTATTTTGATTGATGAAACCGCGCACACAACGGTGGCAGGGTGTATGTTGAATTAGAATATGCACATATAGAGTTAGGCCGGGGAAATAAGAATTC
>DALYUO010000370.1:2568-3327 GCA_031981225.1 Pararcticibacter sp. | reverse complement strand
TGTCGACGAAAACGGTTACCGATATTCCTGTATTTAACGGGGCTAACAATATGAATCCGCAGTTCTCTTCATCCGGAGGACAAATTTATTTTCTTTCTAACCGCGATGGATTCCGCAATTTATATCGCTATACTCTGGAGAGCAAACAGATCGAACAGCTTACTGATTATTTCACTGGGATCAGCGGCATCACCGAATATTCACCGGCTCTGAGTGTTTCGAGAAATGACGACGTTCTGTATTCGTATTACAGGTATCAGAAATACACGATCTTTAACGCCAAGGGCAGCGATTTCAAGCCAGTGCCAGTTGCCGCAGATGCCGTCAATTTTGATGCAGGAACCCTCCCTCCTATTAAACAAACGGGAGTAGATCTGATTAACGCCAACCTGAATAATTTTAACCGTTTCGAAACGATTACGGATGATAAGATCAACCCTGTAAAGTATCGTCCTCAGTTTAAGCTCGATTATCTTTCAAGTAACGGAGTGGGAGCGTCAGTAGGTAGGTTTGGAACGGGTTTATCCAGTGGTATCCAGGGTATCTTAAGTGATATCCTCGGTCGCAACCAGATCTTCGCGACGCTGGCAGTGAATGGTGAAATATATGATTTTGGAGGACAGGTAGCTTATGTCAATCAGCAAAGCCGCATTAATTACGGGGGTGCAGTGTCGCACATCCCATATGTATCAGGGTACTATGTAAACCAGATACAGGAAGGCAATAACCCAAGTGGAACCGGCTATAACTACGTAAACG
>DALYUO010000370.1:0-2558 GCA_031981225.1 Pararcticibacter sp. | reverse complement strand
GGACCAGGTACAGGCATTTGCAGCCTATCCCTTCTCACGGATCTTCCGTTTTGAGGCAGGAACCGGGGCTTCATATTATAGCTACAGGATTGACCGCTGGGCCGACTACTATCAGGCATATGTTACCGAGAATCCTGACGGATCGAAAACGTACGAAGGTAGCGACTACTATCCTTTTGACTCTGATAAACACAAACTATCCAAAGAGGACGCCCGGGAGTATTACGGAACCAGTTTTAATGCCTTTACTATTTATCAGCTAAATGCGGCATTTGTTGGCGACAACTCCTATTTTGGCGTCACGTCTCCATTAAGTGGCTTCAGGTTCCGCTTGGGTATCGAAAGCTATATCGGAGATTATAATTTCAATGCACTTACTGCCGATTTCAGGAAATATACCCGGATCAAACCAGTAACTTTAGCAGCCCGGCTGTACAGCTATACACGTTTTGGGAAAGACCAGCAAGCTTTGTATCCTTTATTTATTGGCTATCCATACCTTATAAGAGGATATGAAGCCAATTCGTTCTACAGAAATGGATCTGTTAATTCTTCTGCATATATTGATCAGCTTAGCGGATCAAAAATAGCCGTCGGAAACTTTGAAATCAGGCTACCTTTCACCGGTCCAGAAAAGCTTGCTGCTTTTCCATCGAAATTCCTCTTTAGTGATTTAAATCTATTCTTTGATATCGGATTAGCCTATAACAGCAATTCTAAAATACACTGGACAACTGACGTTGATGAAAATGCGAATCCAAATACCGGGGGTATAGGAAATGTTGGCGGTATCGGAGGTGGGTTATCGTCCACTAACGTCGTTAACCGTGCCCCATCTATGAGCGCTGGAGTATCCCTTCGTGTTAACATGTTCGGCTATTTTGTGCTGGAACCTTATTTCGCCATCCCCTTTTCACGTAAAGATGTTAATGGCGGTGTATTTGGTCTTACTTTTGCACCGGGCTGGTAACGCCTGCATACAGAATGTTGATAAAAGCGGCTTTATGCCGCTTTTTTTATTCGCACAGGCAGACTTGCAGATAATATCATTTTTTCGTAATCAAGACCCAGGCTTAGATCTAACCAATCAGGATTCACATCCCTCACCAGCTTTTCCTTCTGGGCACGCGTAAATTTACTTATAAGATTGAAGCGTTGAAGAGCCGCATCCTCAGTCCTTAGTTCCTCAAAATAGATCAGTCTGCTCAACTGCCCCGGACTGTCGAAAAACAGGCTGGGCATTTGCCTGTAAAAACTGATCGTTTTGAGAAGATCTGCACTCATTCCTACATGAAGAGAACTGCGGTTCCTGTCGGTAATTATATAAACATATCTTTTCATAACTAAAATCTTTATATATAGAAAATATTTACTAATTTTATTGGCATAAAGATACTAATAATATTAGCAAATACAAATTTATTTTAAAATGCGTAACATTTCTAACAACCTGAGGTACCTTCGGAAGAACAAAGGCCTGACACAGCAGCAATTTGCTGATTTAATGGACATTAAAAGATCTTTAGTAGGAGCCTATGAGGAGGACCGCGCGGAGCCTCGTTACGATTTGCTAAAAAAATTCGCAGAGTTCTATGAGTTAAGCATCGACGATTTGATAAATGAAAAGATAAATGAAAAGTGGAAACCTCGTTCCAGGGCCGACGCTTCTAACATTCGTGTGTTAAGTATTTCTGTTGATTCCAAGGACAGGGAAAACATAGAACTTGTTCCGGTTAAGGCTAGTGCCGGTTACCTCAATGGTTACGCCGATCCTGAATTTATAAGCGATCTTCCGAAATTTAGTCTTCCGATTTTAAAACAGGGAACTTACCGTGCTTTTGAAATTAAGGGAGATTCCATGCTTCCGCTGCAACCCGGTACGATCGTTATCGGCGAATACCTGGAAAACTGGATCGATGTAAAGCCCGGAGAAACTTACATCTTTATTACTAAAACTGATGGCGTAGTGTACAAACGAGCAGGCAACCGGTTTAAAGAGAATAAGTCGTTAAAATTAATTTCCGATAATTCTGTATATGATCCTTACACGGTACAGGCCGAAGATATTCTGGAAATATGGAAAGGAAAGGCTTATATTTCTACTAATTTCCCTGAGCCTGCTCCTGAACCGACTATGGAAAACCTTACTTCCATGATAACGCAGATGCAAAAGTCGATTTCACAACTTCAGCAGGATAAAAATTAGCTTACCTTTAAACTATTCGATAAAAGTTGGTCTAATACAATAAACCCATACTCAAATGAAAAAGATTATTTTATTCATTACCTTATTCTGCGGAACGGCGTCTTTAGCCCTGGCGCAACCCGTACAACAACGTACCCCCGAAGAACGGGCAACGCGTAATGTTGAAATGCTCGAAAAAAGGCTTAGTTTAACGGCTGATCAAAAGGCTAAGATTCATACTATCGCTATGGAACAGGTCAAAGCTATGGACAGCCTGCGTACAGCAGCAAGAAGCGCAGGAACAGACCGGCAGGCAATGTGGTCCAAAATGCAGTTATTGCAGCAGGAACACGACAAAAAGATCACTGCCCTT
>DALYUO010000369.1:1601-3495 GCA_031981225.1 Pararcticibacter sp. | reverse complement strand
AAGTGTACGAAGCCGGCGTCACGCTCCCCTGCCGGCCCTGTTCAAAGTTCGGTAGGCCTAAATGTCCTCTGGGCCATTTCAAATGCATGTATGACATTGACCTCGATAAGATTTCTGAATTTATATAATTTCTTACTTCGTTTAAGACCGTTATAATTCTTTCTACAGAAGAATTTGTTATAATTGTGCAGCCCGGTTTTGGGTTCTCTTTTTTATACCCGGATGAAAAAATTACTTCTTGTTCGTCATGCCAAATCCGACTGGGAAAACTCTGAGCTGAAAGATTTTGACCGCCCTCTTAACAAGAGAGGACAAAAAAATGCCCCTGAAATGGCAGGCAGATTACTTAAAGCCGGGCTGATTCCCGAAATATTAATTACGAGTCCGGCATTACGCGCCCTAACTACAGCAGAGTGCTTTGCCGAGGTTCTTGGTATCGAAAAGTCGACCATCATAAAAGAACGCGACATCTATGAAGCTTCGTCATCAGCGCTCCTGGGCATTATTAATTCGCTTGACAACAGCTATCACTTTGCAGCTCTAATCGGCCATAATCCCGGCTTAACCAACCTTGCCGTTAATCTTTGCAATAGTGATGTATACAATATCCCGACGTGTGGCATGGTGCTCATTAATTTCCCTCTCACTCAATGGGATATGATCAGTTACTGGACCGGCGACCAGAAACTGTATGACTTCCCTAAGAATGTTGCGGAGTAAAAGACAACTTGTACATTTTGCCGGGTAACGCAATTGCAATTCCTGTCATTTCGAGCGAAAGCAGTATCATAGTAAGTTTACTGTGAGGCAATTGTGCAAGGATCGAGATTTCATCAATAGCCATAGTACCCTTTTGCATGAGAATTTCGGCAACCTTCTTTTCTTCAGCTGACAGATTAAGGGGAAGACTAAGCTGTTTCTGCTCCTGTTGCTCTTCAGCCTCCCATCCCATCAGGTATTCAATATCTTTGACGCCTGTTATCAGGTTCGCCCTGTTGGTTTTTATGAGATAATTGCACCCCGAAGAGAATTCATCGTGGACACGCCCTGGAAATGCAAACACATCGCGATCGTATGAATTAGCGAGTTCAGCAGTAATTAATGCACCTCCGTTCACAGCGGCTTCAACGATGATCGTTGCATCGGCAAGTCCCGCCACAACGCGGTTCCGTTTCGGAAAGTTTTCCCGGTCGGGATTTGTGCCTGATGGAAATTCAGTGAGCAGTCCTCCATTGTTCATCATCTTTTCGGCTAAAGGCCGGTGCTGCGCTGGATAAATACGATCGAGACCATGCCCTACCACTCCTACTGTAGCAATATCCTGCTTTAAACAGGCTCTGTGCGCTATTCCATCTATGCCGTAGGCAAGACCGCTTATTACAACAACATCATGCTTCTTCAGGTCAGCCACCAACTGGTCTGTTAATTCTTTTCCATAAGCAGTGGCATTCCGTGTACCAACGATACTGATTACCCTGCTGCTGTTAAGGTCTGCGTTTCCCTTGTAATACAACAAAACAGGGGCATCATAGCAATTCCGCAATCTGGAGGGATATTCTTCAGACGTATAGAAAAGCATCTTAATCTTATACTTTTCGACGAAAGCAAGCTCTTTTTCGGCACGCGTCAAACAGTCTTTTGAATGAATGTTACCTGCAGTTTTAGGTCCGATACCAGGTATTGCCGTTAGCTGAGCAGGTTTCGCTTTAAACACAGCCTCTGCATCTCCAAACTGATCCAGAAGATTACGGGCTGTTACAACTCCAACACCCGGTACCAGGGTAAGAGCTATTTCATATAAGGAAGGCATAAAAACTTATTGAGCAGGGAAATATACTACAAATTTTGTTTCAAAGAAATCTTCTGAAAAATAAGAACCTAAAGAGAACAAATC
>DALYUO010000369.1:337-1591 GCA_031981225.1 Pararcticibacter sp. | reverse complement strand
GCTTTAAGCGACTTTCTTTAATCTCTTCCTCCAGGTCACCTCCTTTTAGGTATAACACTCCATTCGGTAAAACATTACCCGACTTCGTTTCAAATTTCCCCCTTATCCAGGGATAAAAATCCCCTAAACGCGTAACTGCCCTCGACACTATAAAATGGAATTTTTCGTCAATCTGTTCCGCCCGCGCATGGCTTGCTTTAATATTTGTTAATCCTGCGGCCCTGGAAATCTCATTCACCACCTTAATCTTCTTGCCTATAGAATCTACTAAATGGAATGTTGTTTCAGGAAACAGAATAGCCAATGGTATCCCCGGAAACCCTCCGCCTGTTCCTACATCCAGCACTTTCTCTCCAGGCAAAAACGGCATCACTTTAGCTATTCCAAGAGAATGAAGAACATGCCGCAGATATAAACTTTCAATATCTTTTCTGGATATAACATTTATCTGGGCGTTCCATAGGATGTATAACTCCTCAAGTTTGTCAAATTGTTCTTTCTGTGCCGTGCTGAGACCAGGGAAGTAGTGATAAATAATGTCAGAAGTCACTTGGGTTGTTTTTTTTCCTTCGGTTTAAAATATTAGCCATCAGATCGCGGGCCCGAAACAATTGGGCCTTTACGGTGCCTAATGGCAGGTCGAGCTGCTGTGCTATCTCTTCATACGACAGTTCATCAAAATACCGCAGCATAATTAAAGTTCTGTATCTTAAAGGAAGCTTATCAACAATAAGCTTGATAGCCTCGCTTTGTTGTTTCTTGATAGATTTTTCCTCCGGATTTAATACATCCGATTTGATCTCCAGCTGTCGTTCCTCACCGTCGTCGGTGAGCGTGTGGATGGAAACCATATTTATTCTTTTTTTCCGGATAAAATCAATACTATTATTCGTGGCAATACGGAAAAGCCAGGTACTAAAGGCGAAGTCCGGTTTATACTTCTCAATATTCTCAAAGGCTTTGGCGAAGGTTTCAATAGTGAGATCCATTGCATCATCCTTATTATTCACCATCTTCAGCGCCATGAAATAAATAGAGTCCTTATACCGCTGCATAAGATCGGCATACGCTTTCTGATCACCTTCCTTTGCCCGTATAACGAGATTGAAGTCATTAACCGCATTGGCCGAAAAACTTGGATTTACTTCCATTTGACTTTTTTCTTAAATAAAGAAATAATGCTTAACACGATAATAAAGAAATTATAAGACAAATCCAATGCCGGAAACCACCAGAGGAGGTCTTTATTGTTTA
>DALYUO010000369.1:0-327 GCA_031981225.1 Pararcticibacter sp. | reverse complement strand
CAATTTCATAAGTAGCCTGATGAGATAAATCCCTAAAAGCATCCACCATTGCGCCTTCAAAACAATCAACAGAAGCAGTAATATATAAAACAACCCTGCAGATGCAGCCTGCAGAGAGAGGATTACCTTGTCCCTCTTTTTATAAGCTTTACCCGCCCCCATATGGCGAATCTTTTGCTTCCAGTAAGATGAATAGGCTCTTTTTGGCTCCGACCATACCTGGCTCTGCGGACGAATTTCTATCACTGTATTCTCTTTATTTGAATTCTGATTCACAAAGAGGTCATCATCTCCCGAGGCAATGTGGATGTGCGAAGCAAAACCCTT
>DALYUO010000368.1:0-3496 GCA_031981225.1 Pararcticibacter sp. | reverse complement strand
AAAGATTCACCCCCCAGAAATATACAAGATAGGCCCCTCCGATCAACGCAAAAGGAATAGTGATCAGGCTTAGAAAAGCTTCTCTTACGGATTTAAAAGCGAGATAGAGCGATAGGAAAATAATTAACAGCACAACCGGTAGAATATAGATCAGGGTTTGTTGTCCGCGGATCATGTTCTCGTATTGTCCGCTCCATTCCACAAAATACCCGGAAGGCAGATCGAGCTCAGCGTTGATTTTATCTATCGCTTCCTGTACGGTGGTGCCTAAGTCGCGGTCGCGGACATTAAACATTACTGCTCCCCTGAGAATTGCATTGTCGGAAGTAATCATAGGAGGCCCGTCGGCAAAGCGGATATCGGTAACGGCGGACAAAGGAATTGTTCCTGCATCCGGCGAGTTTAGCGGAATACGTTTCAGACGATCAAGGCTATTGCGGTACTCCTGGCCTAGCCGTAATTGTATACTGAAGCGTCTGCGTCCTTCAATTGTCGTAGCAAAAGGTGCACCACCGATGGCGGTCTCTACTACCGAATTAATATCGTCTACAGTAAGCCCATATCGTTCAAGCTGATCGCGTTTGATGTCTATTTCGAGGTACTTACCCCCAGTAACCGGCTCTACATAGAGGTCCTTAATCCCTTCTGTATTCTCCAGAAGAGACCGTATCTTTCGTGACACATCATCAATTCTATTCAGGTCCTGCCCATACACTTTGACACCCACATCCGTACGGATGCCGGTAGAAAGCATATTAATCCTGTTGATAATAGGCTGTGTCCATCCATTTACGACTCCCGGTATCTGAAGTTTTTCATCCAGCTCACGTATGATGTCCTGCTTTGTTAAACCTGCACGCCATTCACTTTTAGGTTTCAGTTAAATTATTGTTTCAATCATGCTGATCGGAGAATTATCAGTTGCGGTGTTCGCCCTTCCTGCTTTGCCCAACACCTTATCGACCTCGGGAACGGATTTTATGATCTTATCCTGCACCTGCAGAAGTCTTTTTGCTTCGGCATTAGAGATATCAGGCAGGGTCACCGGCATGAATAAGATGGATTGCTCATCCAACGGAGGCATAAACTCCTTTCCCATGCTTAAAAGAAGCGGAATGCTGACTAAAAGAGCTACAATATTAACACCAAGCGTTGTCTTACGAAACTTCATGCACCCCCGTACAATGGGCTCGTAGATCTTTTCCATCCACCTGTTCACCGGGTGTTCGTGTTCAGAGCGAAACCGCCCTTTCATAAAAAAGGAGATCAGAACAGGTGCAAGCGTTACTACTAAAAAAGCATCAATAATGAGTATAAAAGTCTTGGTATATGCTAGTGGATGAAAAAGCTTGCCCTCTTGTCCTGTCAGCAGAAATACCGGAAGAAAAGAAGTGATGATGATAACGGTAGAATAAAATACTCCCCGTGACACCTGCTTGCATGCCTTTTCTATTATCGCGAGCCTTTCTTCATCTGAAAGCTTTACGTAATCTGGCTTCCTTACCGATCGTTTAAAGGGGTTCCTGAATCTGTTAAACATGTTCTCCTCCTTTCTGTTGCCTGTTTAGTTCATCTTGTCTCACAGCAAGATGTTTATATGAATTTTCGGCCATGATGATTCCGTTATCAACGATTACTCCTATAGCAAGAGCAATACCTGTTAAAGACATGATATTTGAAGATATGTCAAAAAAGTTAAGTATGATGAAACTTGCTGCTATGGTAATGGGAATCTGTATTATTATACTGATCGCGCTCCGCCAATGAAATAGAAAGACAATAACAATAATAGAAACGACTATCATCTCTTCAATAAGCGTATTCTTTATTGAAGAGACAGACTCTTCGATAAGCTCGCCGCGGTCGTACACTATATTGAATTTCACTCCTTTGGGAAGGCCTTTACTCACCTCCTCCATTTTTGCCTTAACCCTTTGTATTACTTGATCGGCATTTTCTCCATACCTGAGCACTGCAATTCCACCAACCGTCTCTCCCTCTCCATTGTAATCAAAGATGCCGAGCCTGCTCTCGCCAGCCATCTGCACTGTTCCAATATCTCTTATTCTTACAGGAATCGAATTGCTGGTTTTTATTGACAGATTCTCAATCTGATCAATAGACTGAAGATATCCGGTTGTTTTTATAATATATCCGATATCGCTCATCTCGAATTTACGGCCACCTGCTTCGTTATTATTCGCATTTACAGCTAGCATAAGATCGCTGATTGTAAGCTTATAATAACTTAGCTTATTGGGATCTACGGATATCTGATATTGCTTCTGAAAGCCTCCGAAAGAAGCGATTTCACTTACTCCTTCCACGTTCTGTAAAGCAAACTTTATATACCAGTCTTGCAATGCTCTTTGCTCGCCGAGATCGATGCCAGGAGCATCGAGGGTATACCAAAGGACGTGACCAACACCCGTCCCGTCGGGCCCCATCGTAGGAGCTACGCCTTGAGGAAGTACACTTCCGATAGAACTAAGGCGCTCCAGAACCCTTGAACGGGCCCAGTAGATATCGGTATCGTCTTCAAATATGAGATAGATAAAACTCATACCGAACATAGAATTGGCCCTGACATATTTTACCTTTGGAATACCCTGCAGGTTAGTCACAAGAGGATAGGTAACCTGATCCTCTATTATCTGCGGACTTCTGCCCATCCATTCGGTAAAAACGATAACCTGGTTTTCAGAAAGATCCGGGATGGCATCAATTTTACTCGTCTTCATTGAGTAAATACCCCAGATAAATATTGCTGTCGCAATCAGTAAAACCAGAAACCTGTTGCGCAATGAAAATGCAATGAGTTTCTCAACCATACTATTGTAAAATGCAGAACGTAAATTGAATGCCGATATTGAAGAAAGATATGAGCTCTATTTCAATAGCAATAGCTTACAATCAATTCATGTCCGTTAAAAATGATGATTTTTTGGAAAAGACTATTCTGTTACAATCGCTAAAGACTGATAGCAGATTGTGAGAGGATGTTAATCAAATCCGAAACTGTTGGAAAAGGACTATAAGAGGTTCTTTAAAATGTTTTTCTATAAAGGGTCGGATTTTTACCGCCGGTAATTCATCAATTGAGAACAAGCTTTTGAAAAAGCTGACTGAAAACAGGAAAGGCTGAACATGTTTCTCGCTGATCTGATTCTTCTGAAGTGAAGCTTCCAGCTCATTACTCACGTTAATCTTCTGGTCGCTACAACATTTCCTTCCCTGAGGTTCAGGCTGTACCTCATGTTGTTTAAGGCTACAGGAGAGTAAAACAGGCTGGGTAGCCTCACTACAAACTTTGTTATCTCCTAAAAGCGTAAAATTCTTAATTTTGCCGCAGCACCTGTGTACAGAGACGTTTATTCCTCGCCGAGAGAGTAATCAGCAAAGCAAGTGTTAAAACAATATATCTCCTGAGAAAGTGCATACAAACACAAAGATAATATAATACCCGTTGTGCGGTTTGAGTAAAAGTAAATAAATG
>DALYUO010000367.1:2044-3502 GCA_031981225.1 Pararcticibacter sp. | reverse complement strand
GTATTATAAAAGATTATTTTGGTAATTTACTGACAGATAACAACTGTACGGCAGAGGTCTTAATCCGTCAGGCAAAAATTATAGAGTTATCCGTACTGGCTTATACGGCGGAGCAGTACCGTTACCACGAAAAGCAGCTGAATCAGCTGCAGACCATTGAATTTCTGCTCAGTGCCTCGCAAACAGCCAAAGATTTTGTGGACGCAGTTGTTTCACGCATAACAACCATTGCAAAAAACCACAGGCCATCTGATACCATATCACCGGTGGAGCAGGTGCTTTTGTATGTGAACCGGCATTATGCAAAGGATATTACTCTCGTATACGCCGCTAATCTGGCTAATATGAATACCAATTATTTCAGTACGCTGTTCAAAAAGAAAACCGGTTTATCCTTTGTTGCTTATTTGCAGCTGGTGCGTATTCAGCATGCAAAAGAACTGCTCAGGGACCCAACTTTAAAAGTTTATGAAATTGCAGAACGTATCGGATTCCAGAATGAAAAATATTTCATGAAAGTATTTAAAGCGGTAGCGGGTAAGACCCCCTCTGAGTATAAACAGGACAGTGAGCATTTATAGTAGAATAATTAGAAGGGCGGCTTTGCCGCCAATGTCATTTAGAAGAGAGGCTTAATACAGGCTCTTGCTTACAAGGACAGGTGTTTGAGATTTTTCAAACCCTGTCCTTCCCTTTTTAAATGGATTATTATTTTTTGGTATTACAAGAAGACAGATTGCTATCTGTCGAAAATAACAATATACTTATCAAATTTACCTTTATCTGTTTCAAATACTACTTGACTTGTGAATATATTCACACTTCAAATTAAGGAGTATCTTATGCCAAAAAACACTTTTTTTCGTTTAGATGAAGCAAGGCGCGAGGAAATATCTAATAGCGCTATGCATCTTTTTGTTAATAATCCTTACGAGGATATAACTATGAAGATGGTTTTGGATAGTTTGTCCATGCACCCCGGAACATTTTATCGGTATTTTGAAGACAAAGATGACCTTTATTGTCTTTTAATACGAAATGTGATCCAGAAAAGAGCTGCGTATTTTAATAACGGTACTGAAGATTCCCTTTTCCACTTTTTCCTTACTGGTTTATTTGGTAGCGTTAATGGCATTGTGACCGAGCCACTGAATGAGTTGGAAATCAAACTCACAGAAACATTTTTATACATTCCTGAGAACATTTTGCTTAAAATATATCTGAATGTGCTAAAGGGCGAGTCATTCCCCTTGATCAAGAACATTTTACGTCGAATGAGGGTTGACGGATATCTACGACCTGATATTGACGACGAGTTGATTTCTTTTATGTTTGAGTCAATGCAGTTTAATTTAGTCATGTTTTTTAGGGAATTCGCTATTAAGGACTCTAAGCTGCAGCAAAAGATTAGCAATTACTTTACTGACTTTATGGGTCATGGGCTGCTTGAAGATCATA
>DALYUO010000367.1:0-2034 GCA_031981225.1 Pararcticibacter sp. | reverse complement strand
ATGAGCGATCTCAAGAAAGCCAAGGAGTAGATATGATTCACTGAAGATAGTATGTATTAGTCTCACCGTTTTGAAAAGCGCTTATAGCGCAATGTATCTATTTCACTCGCACCACTTTTATTAATTAAGGAGGAACAAGAAAATGAAAACTTATGACGCATTTCCAGAACCAATTGGTGGCTATACGGTCGGCCGAACCCAGATGGATTTTGAGTATTCGGCATCCGATCACTCAAAAAGAGAACTGACGGCGTTTGTGTACTATCCGTCCGACAGTAGCGAAGGTAAGGCTACATCAACGTACATGTTTCCTGAAGTTTACGAGATGTTTAATGAGCAGCCACTTGTCTCTGTCTTGAAGGATGTTTTCTCTATAGATATCAAGACCCAATGTTACGACGACCTTACCCTCTCCGTGAAGGAAAAGCGCTATCCGGTGTTATTCTATGTTTGCGGCGGGGGCAGCTCTCCAGAATGGGGTACAGTGATCTGTACAGACTTGGCAAGCATGGGATATGTTGTGGTAAGCATCGGCCATCAGAATAGCACGATATATAAGCGGAAAGACGGGCGCCTGTTTAATATATCAAAGGATTTTTCGGATGTCATTATGGCGTTTTCTGAAGATCCTAAGATGCTTAAGTTGGCTGGTAAGATGGAGATGCGGCCAAACGATGAAACTGCAATTGAGATGTGCCATAACGTACTTACACTGCCGATACTTGAAAAGTTAACAGAGTATAGTGAATTACAGGCAGAAGATGTAAGGTATATAGCTGATTTTCTTTACAAACTGGACTCTGGAGAGCTGAATTCCATTTTCAAAGGCAGATTGCTGCTTGACACCGGCATGGGCATAGTCGGACATTCTTATGGAGGGCCTACGACGGCGATTGTTTGCCGGGACGACGACCGGTTCGCCTGCGGGATTTGCTTGGATAGCGGTGCGTTCGGCCTTCAGGGCAGCGACCTTAAGAAACCCTTCTTGCTGCTGTTTTGCGAACCTAACTATAACATGAATGCGATAATTGGCGCTAACAATAGCATGGAAACCTATTATTTCTCTGTTGATCGTGTTGCGCATTTAGATTACTGCGACTTCGTGTTTACCTGTGTTAATGAGGAATTCACAGGTGAACGGGATGCTATGGAGATGCGAAATCTTGTTACAGACTATACGAAGAACTTTTTTGATCATTACATACTGCAGAAGGCTGCGAGTGTGGAAAATCTGGTATACGATGGCGTGGACTTGATCAAGAAGACCAGCAATAAGTGACATAACCGAAAGGTTACCGATAAACGCATATCAAAGAGCTAGCAGTACAGACACAAAGCCGATAACCCCTATTACGCGGTTATCGGCTCTCTCTTATTTCAGGCAATTCACGCACTGATTTTAATATCTGCTTAATTCATCGGTTCCGTCATCTGGAATTTTTTCAATTTTACGGATGATAATATCATAGGAATAAGCATCATTAACCTTTACATTTAATTTATCATTTACTTTGCCATGCAGCAAAGCCTTACCCAGGGGCGAATCAATGCTGATCTTCCCTTTTAAAGTATTTGACCTTACCGTTGTAACAAGCTTGTAGGTAACTTCTTCATCGTCTTCCGGTAAATAAACTGTAACCATGTTATTAAGGCCGACTTCATCAGCTTGGGATTCATCAGATATAATTTTTGCTGTTTTTATCATTCTTTCGAGATACCGGATCCTGCTTTCGTTCTGGTTCTTAAACTGTTTGGCAGCTTTGTATTCAAAATTCTCGCTTAAATCACCATGTGCTCTTGCTTCTTTTACATCTTCAAGAGCTTCTTTCCGGATTACAAGCTTCCGGTGTTCAATCTCTTCTTCCATCTTTTTTATGTCCTGAATTGTTATTTTATCATACATAATGAATCACTCCCATGGTTATTTAACATAGGGTAATTATAACACAGTATTCATAATTAATAGTATAGTTTGGGTTTATTTTATGTTGATTTTTAATTGATTTTTGGCTTGCTTTATTATTGACGACTAAT
>DALYUO010000366.1:0-3503 GCA_031981225.1 Pararcticibacter sp. | reverse complement strand
AATTTCAATACCTACATGGTGCAATTACAGGCGTTCGTTGTTCCTATGTATTGTCCGGCTGATATGATTTCAATACCTACATGGTGCAATTACAGGATGGGATCACAAAGGTATTACATGTGCCCTACAGGATATTTCAATACCTACATGGTGCAATTACAGGACAAATAAGGTTCCATTTATATAAATTAATAAAACATATTTCAATACCTACATGGTGCAATTACAGGTGTTGGTACACGAGCAAAATAAAGGGCCTCGGATGATATTTCAATACCTACATGGTGCAATTACAGGCCGTTATTAAACCTACGTAAATATACGCTATTGATAACACAGAACCGCGTTTACTAAATCTATTTATCGGGTTAAAGTAGTCGATCGCCAAAAGCCGGTTTTATCCGGGGGATCGACAACCATCTTCAGGAACAGCGATGAGGCAAAATGACTGATTTTTGCTTTTACTCAGTACGTCAAAGAACCATTTCTAGCCATCACCGACGACTAAATAAACGTATCAAGAGGGCTTCGCTCCAGCCCGACAATCTCCTTTTCGAGCCACCGCTCTTCCCTGCTTTTAAAGATGATAACACTATCCTCTTTTTTATTAATAACCTCCCTGATTCTGGATAAGAGCTCTTTTAGCTTCACAGGTGTGATTTCTCCTTCAAATACAGAATTCTGAATCCAATTCAAATATTGCCGGCAAAGTTTCAATATTTTCCCTACCCGCTTCTCTCCGATATCGTAAACCAAAATTACATACATGCTACCACCTCGCTTTAAAGGGTTTATATTCCTCCATATCAAGAAGATGCTTTGTAAGTTTATAACACTCAAGTTTTACCAGGTGCTTATAGCTTATACTTCTTCCCAATCTTGGATGTTTAAACGTTTCATTGATCCGCTCCTCCCAGATACGGACAAAAGTCTTTTTCCCGGATGGGCTTAATAAACAGGAATTCAAATTCCTGTCAAAATCTTTATGCTGAATCTCCTTTTTATTCAGTGCCCTGAAGATAATCCGGTCAACAAGAAGAGGTTTGAAGATTTCTGCAATATCCAACGCCAAGGAAAACCGACGAAAACCGGGTTCATGCAGGAAACTTATTGTTGGATTCAACTGAGTGTGATAGATCTGTCCCAGGCATAGAGTATAAGCCAGCATATTGCCAAACGAAATCAGAGCGTTTACCTCGTTCGATGGAGGCTGCCTGCTACGTCCTTCCATCTGAAAATCTCTGAGTATGATATCAAAAGCCTGATAGTATTTTTGCCGGATATTTCCTTCTATCCCCATCAGTTCGTCAATTGCTTTTGCCGATTGGATCTGTTCTGCAAAGGTTTCAATGCACAACAATTGCGGATTAACATCCTTCTCCCGGTTCTGATAATACCTCAGATTCTTGATCATATTAAAAGCTGCTCCACCAACAAAGTTTCGAGCTATGATCATTCTCTTTTTCTTATCTATATAATGTGAAGTCTGTGCAATCTGCATCTTGCCGGCCAGCAGATATTCTTTAGGAAAAAAGCTGCCGGTATAATGCTCGTAATAGTCGAAGAAATGGACTGCAATACCCGCTTTACCGAGAAAATTATACAGCATACTGTTAGCATCCAGGCTTCCAAAGCAATAGAGGTCAGAAATTCCCTCTACCGGAAGATACCTCGGCGCCCCCTCCCCTCCATCTTCACTAACAGGCAGGAATTTTAAGGTGTTATCTTTTCGGCTCAGCCTGCCCGGATTAAAAAGATAATAGGTTTTTTTCATGGTTCTTCCTCTATATAACAAAAATCATAATAGCTGCATTTTTTACATATTGGCTTCCGAAGCAAAGGGGGGCAGGTTTCCTGATTGATTATCCTTTCTATATCCATCTCCCATTCCCGGATATTACAGATATCGTCCTCAGATAATTTAACAACTTCAGTTTGCCTCATTCCGGGGTATTCAATCAGACCAGTAACACCCTCGACACCATTTTCCTTCAATTTATAGATATAGTACTTCACCTGTGCAATATGAGCTTCCTTGGCTTTGTCAGACTTCTTCACTTCATGGACTATCTTATTCCTGGCATCATAAAAGTCAATTTTCACTCCGTCAATCTCTACTTCGGTATATCTTTCCGGCCGTTCCTGATAGCTTGTTTCTCCTATAAATTTACCTTCAGCAACAACCTCTGAAGTGTGTTCCATCCTTATTCCATTCGCATGAAGCCACATTTCCCTTTTGCAGACATGATATAAATTAATGAGTGTGGCGTTAATAGTCATAACTAAATGAAATTGGCGTCGCTGAATGCATCACTGTTTAGTCCATGTTGATAGTCGTAGGGCGTGCCGCTTTCTCGCGGATCATTCCAATAAGAGAAGTATAAATAGCCATACTTTTCCTCACCAAACCCCGACTGAATCTTCTTGTGATCTGCTGACTGGGAGATAAGGGAAAAGCTAAACTTTGCCATAATAGATTGCAGGGTTTTAAGAGTAATCATCCCTCCCATGTCTATATGAGAATTTTCTTTCCTGTTTTGAATTCGTCCTAAGATTAACGATTCGTATAAATCCCAAACCTCCCGCCCGTCTATCCCCGGTTTCTTTCCGTCGTTAAATATGAACTCTTCCGGAAGCATATTAAATCTTTCCAGGAATCTAAGATCATCACTGGTAAATATTTCATCTTCGGTTTCTGCCTTAATCCCCGCAACTTTTACCGGCACTATCAATGGTACAAAGACCGGAATATTCTCCTGATCTATAATTTTGAAATTTTTGTCGATCTCCGGGAATCTGAGACTTGCGATCTCCGCTTCGTAACCGACAATCGAGTCTTTGTACATGGGGTTATTCAGACCGTCAATATGCGTTAACACCTTTTCATATAGCGCCTTGAAATCTTTATTTTTAAGAATCTCCTGATATTGATCTGTACTTATCGCCTCCCTCGTTTGAGTGTACCGATAATCTTTCCCGTACAAGACTCTTGCATCATCGGCTTTAAATAGATAAACTTCACAGCCCGTCTTTCGGGCATTACGGTTTACCCTGCCCGCTAGTTGCTCGTCGGAATCCAACAGTGAAACGTTCTTAAATCCCAGGTCCATATCTATGTCTACCCCCGCTTCGACCACCTGAGTAGTGATCAAAAGAATATTCCTTTTTTCACCGGAAGTACGCTTAATGAAGTTGATAATTTCCCTTCTGCGCGATTCAAGCACAGCTCTCTGATTTTTGAATAACGATTTCAGCCAGGTTTTCTAAAGGTATATCGTTCTGGTTGTATAACTCAAAATTGAACAATACTCTCCGGGAGAAATTAGGGTTAGTAATATACCTGGGAGCATCAGGCAGCAAATCAACAAATGGTATGGTTTGGGTCAATCCAACTTTCAAGCTGCTGATTTTAGGAAGAGTTGCCGACATTAATACAAATCGCATATTAAAAAAACGGGCGAAGTTGTGAATGTGGTAGAGCATCTTATCCCATATTTGGGGAT
>DALYUO010000365.1:0-3582 GCA_031981225.1 Pararcticibacter sp. | reverse complement strand
CATCAGCTCCTCGTACAACCAGATATATGTAACAGTGATTAATATTATAACAGATGTCATGGGGCTTGTTTTAAAAGGTGAATAATTACGTTAGCAACAACATTTTAACGTTAAACTAACAACAAATGTTACGCCATTTAAAAAAAAGTTTCGCTGCAGTTTGCAGGGGTATTATGGGTTATAAATTATGAGTTATGAATTATGGCTTTCAGTTTGCCAACCGCTGACCACCAAAAGCAATAACCATTTACCAATAGATGAAAGCTGATGGCTGACGGCTGACAGCTTTTAATTTGCTGTTAACGTATTATCGATCATATGAGCATTATACTGCTGAATAAACGCCTTTACGTGCATTTCAAGCTTGTTTTGCATCGGGTTGCCGATGTTAATAATATTACGGGTCAGCAGCCGGTCGCTGCGATAGTTGTACATTTCCACCGATTTCTCTCCATCAAACATCAGGACAAAGTCTCCCATAATGATCTGGTACAGGCCATCCGTAAAGTGTATAACCGGATGGTCGTCGCGGTAGCGGATCATATCGTTGCCAAAAGCAAAATAGGGCTTTTTGTAATGCAGGTAATTCAGCACAGAGGGCAGAATATCCGCCTGCTGCACAGGTTGCTCATTCCGTCCTTTCAGATCTCCCGAAGGATCGTAGATCATTATAGGAACAGCATAAGCCCCGAGCGAAGTTTTATATTCCTCATGCCAGGCTACAGAAGAGTGGTCTGCAGTAATAACGAAGAGAGTATTGCGGTACCATGGCATACGCGACGCCGTTTTAAAAAACTGCTTCAGCGAAAAATCCGTGTACCCTACGCCACGGTGCACGGGCAAGGTACCCTCAGGGAAGCGGCCCTCATACTTTTCAGGGATCTTAAAAGGATGATGCGATGATACCGAAAACAGAGCGCTGAAGAAAGGCTGCTTAAAGCGGTTCAGGTTCTGCGCCCAGAACTGCATAAAAGGCTCATCCCATATCCCCCACATGCCATCAAAGTCGTCGTCGTTATCATACTCCGTCATGCCGTAATAATTTTTGATCCCTGCCATCTTCACGAAAGAGCTGAAGCCCATGGAGCCATTTGGAGCGCCGTGAAAAAACGATGTATGATAACCCTCTGCCGAAAGCAGGTTTCCAAAGCTGTTAATCCGGTTATACGAATAGTCAGAAAGCACAAAAGGCTCCTGTATTCCGGGGATACTGGCCAGCACCGAAGGAAGGCCCTCGATCGATTTACGGCCATTCGCATAGGCGTTGGTAAACACCAGGCTGCGCTCCATCAGCGAATCCAGAAAAGGAGTATATCCCTTGTATTTCCCCCCTTCAAGGTCACGGTTAAAGCCGCCGAGATATTCACGACTGAAACTTTCCAGCAGGATCACCACTACATTCTTTTTAATAAAAGGCGCCGCACTACTATCCGGCCCCTTAAGCGGATTATACAACGAATCCAGCTGCTGCTGCGAAAAAAACTGCTCTTTCTTTAACGACTTCGTCTTTATCGTGCGCAGCAGGGCGAAAGGAGTATTCAACACAATGTTCTGCTCCGCAGGGTTCTCAACATATTCACCAGCATTGCTCAGCGTAATGGGGCGGGTACTATGCCTGAAGCCTCCCCTTGCACCAGCGATAAACAAGCCAGCCACTACCGGGATCATCAGCAAAGAACTCAGGTAATAAGCGACAGGATTCCTGAAAGTAACCGTATGCTTCCCGATTCGTTTATAAAGCCATACCATGGCGATTACCAATACAATCAGCAGCAGCAGCAAATACCAGTAGTCAAACAAAAACCGCGATAAGAGCCTCAGCCGGTTCTGCTCGCCCGAAAACTGCGAAAACACGGTGAAGGTAGTACGTTTCAGGGTGAAGGGATAATAAGCAATGTCGGCAATATTAGCCACCAGGGCCAGTCCGTTCACCACATAAAAGATCCCCGCAGTAATCTTCTGATAGAGGGGATGATGTCTGAATTTAAAAGGAATGATCTGGCTGGCGATATACAGCGAATTGGTATAAAGTATGGCGCTGATGTCAAACTTCAGCCCCCCTGCCAGGATCAGCAGGAACGCCCCGGCATCAATTGCCGGGAACAATGAAGTATTAAACAGGTAATAAGCTATGCGGCAAACTGTATAAAGCGCCGCAACCAAAAGCAGCTTAAGCAGCAGCGAAATGTAAATATTCTGGCCAAGGCCTCTTAAGCCTTTAAAAATCTGTCTTTCCAAGCACTACGTAAAAAAGTGTGGAAAGGTAAAAAATAATGAGATAAATTAATAAATAAGAAACGATTTATTAACCTTAACGGGCCAGGATGTAGAACCTGTGGTCGCAATGCTGGCACTGGTACTTACGAAGCGACATCCAGAAAAACATCTTGTTCACCAACTTCGAATTTGCAATCCTCTTATCGGTATAACCCTGACACTTCGGGCACATATGCAGGGGGCTGTTATCAGCCATGGAGTTATAGGTATTTCCACCTGCGTTAAATCCTGTAATGGTACTCATAGTTTTAGATTTTTGTAAAATTAAACAATATTTTATGATAAATGTTCATACCTTACGATTATTTAATAAAAAAATAACACTAGTACCTCATTTTCATTACCAATATCACTATCTTTACCGCTTTATTAACACTCGCAACTCACCACATACAACTCACAACCCAATGAACAATTATTATGGCCGGAGGAGTAGGCAGCCGTTTTTGGCCCGTAAGCCGCACTTCCTATCCCAAGCAATTTATCGACATTGCCGGTACCGGCACGAGCCTCATCCAGGCCACCTATCAGCGTTTTAAAGACATTGTACCCGAAGAAAATATATATATTCTCACCAACGAGAAATACAGGGAGCTGGTAAAAGAACAGCTGAAAGGAATTCAGGACCACCAGGTACTTTGCGAGCCGGTAATGCGTAACACCGCGCCTTGCATCGCTTACGCCTGCCATAAGATCGCCGCACTGAATCCAAAGGCATCGATTGTAGTAGCGCCGTCCGATCATCTCATTCTCAATACAACGCAGTTCGCAAAAGACGTAAGCAACGCCCTGCAAACAGCAAGCGAAAACAAAGTTCTCATTACACTGGGCATTCAGCCATCACGGCCCGATACAGGATACGGCTACATTCGCTTCAGCGACCAGTTGTTAGGCAACGGATTCCGTAAAGTGCAGCAGTTTACAGAGAAGCCCGATAAAGAACGCGCCGAAGCATTTCTGGAAAGCGGAGAGTACCTGTGGAATGCAGGAATCTTCATCTGGAGCGCCGCAGAAGTATTAAAAGCATTCGAGCAGCATCTTCCCGAAATGAATGCACTGTTCGACGATGCAAAAGAAATATACAACACCCCCGAAGAAGCCGGATTCCTCACTCAAAACTACGGGCAGTGCCAGAACATATCCATTGACTATGGTATTATGGAGCAAGCTGATAACGTTTACGTACTTCCGGTAGAGTTCGGCTGGTCAGACCTTGGCACCTGGGCATCCCTATATACCCTTGCCGAAAAAGACGAGCACGAAAACGTAGTAGTTCCCTCTGGCAGCGCTATCCTCTATAACAGC
>DALYUO010000364.1:1578-3626 GCA_031981225.1 Pararcticibacter sp. | reverse complement strand
CATCGATCCCGTAACCGGTACAATAGACTGGAACAGGCAGGCAGGACAGCAATACTTTATTGAGAAGGCAAAAGGGTACGGATGCGAACAATTTGTAATGTTCAGCAATACACCGCCTGTTAATTACACCCGCAACGGAAAGGGGTATTCTCTGATGGGTGCTTACGCGAACCTTAAAGATGATCACTACGATGATTTTGCTCGATACATGGCTTCGTCACTGGAACATTTTAAGAACAAAGGAATTGAGTTCGCCTATATCAGCCCTGTCAATGAACCGCAGTATAACTGGAATGAGGCGGGGCAGGAAGGCTCAGGCTGGCAAAACAGCGAGATAAAAAAACTCACAGTAGAGCTCGATAAGGCTATTGAAAATAAAGGATTAAACACTAAGATATTACTGGCTGAGGCAGCAGCGTGGAACCACGTATACGAAACAGATGGCGACGCAGGCAGAAAGAACGTCATTAACAGCCTCTTTAGTCAGGCATCGCCGAACTTCATAGGCAACCTCAAGCATGTCGCACCTGTAATCGCCGGCCATAGCTATTGGACGGATGGTTCCTGGCAATCATTGGTTTCCACCAGGACGAAAGTGGACCAGAGCGCAAAGGCGGCGGAACTAAAAGTATATCAGACAGAGTGGAGCATGCTCGGAGGCGGATACGATGCAAGTGAATTTCCTGGCTTTGAAAGTGCTTCCTATATGGACATCGCTCTCTATATGTCTAAAGTTATCCATGTCGATCTGGCATACGCCAATGCGTCCTCATGGTCTTACTGGACTGCTTTAGCAACCGAGCGTTGGAGCCATAAAAACAGGTTTCTGCTTATCAAAGTAACGCCTTCCGGAGGCGATTACGGAGATATCACTCAGTCCGGAACCCATGCGGCAACAAAGACCTTGTGGGTATTGGGCAATTACAGCTTATTTATACGCCCCGGATACAACCGGGTTGATCTGCAAATCAACAAAAAGATAGTAGCTGTTTATACCAATCTCTCGTCGCGGCAATTTGATGCGAAAGCGCTCATAGGAGGTGCAGAAATAGCATCCATAAAAGCCTATACAACCAGCGCCAGTCAGGATATGGCCGAACGGACAATCACTGAAGTGACGAGCTCCATTCCCGTAAACCCAAATTCCGTGGTAACAGTTGTTTATAATTTGAAATAACTATTTTAACAAATAATATCCCGACCACTTTTATGAAATTAACATCCTTGCTCACAACAATTTGTCTCTTAATTCTTACATCAGCACAAATATCCCTGCATGCGCAGCCAGGATTTGGCCGGTCAGAAAAGATCAGCGCTGGCTGGTTGTTCCATCGGGGAGATATCCCGGGTGGAGAAGCAATTGATCTTAATGACAAGGCATGGCGACGTGTCACCCTGCCCCACGACTGGAGTGTTAAAGAAACCCTTAGTCCCGGCCTGGCCAGCGCCACGGGTTTCCTCCCCGGCGGCATCGGCTGGGATCGTAAAAAAATAACCGTTCCACAGGAGAAACAGGGCACAAAAACATACCTCTATTTCGAAGGCGTTTATAACCGGAGTGAAGTTTTCATCAATGGTCATTCACTTGGCAGCCGTCCAAACGGCTATATCTCCTTTATGTATGATGCCACCCCGTACATCCGGCCCGGACAGGAAAATACTATCGCCGTACGCGTTGACCATAGCAAGTATGCCGATTCACGATGGTACACCGGCTCAGGAATCTACAGGGATGTATGGCTCGTATCGGCTAACCCGGTCCATATAGAGCAGTGGGGTGTTTATGCCTATCCGGAAGTTACTGCAAACAGCGGAAAACTGCATGTCGAAGTTAGCCTGACCAATAGTTCAGACCGCAATGTCAGTCTTACTGTCCAGAATGAGCTGCTGGGTGCCGATGGACGTGTTGTCGCAAAGAAGACAAGCACGGTGGCAGTCGATGCAGGCAAGAATAACAAAGCAAAGCTTGCTATTGATGTAAAAAAACCGCAGTTATGGAGTCTCGGCAATCCCGTTCTTTACAAGCTTAGAACAAGCGTTCTGCAAAA
>DALYUO010000364.1:0-1568 GCA_031981225.1 Pararcticibacter sp. | reverse complement strand
ACTTGGGGCCGAAGTCTATCCTGAAGTGTGGCGCAGGAGACTGCTTGCATTGAAAGAACTGGGCTGCAACGCTATCCGTACCAGCCATAATCCACAGGCCCCCGGTTTATATGCCCTCTGTGACGAACTGGGCATCCTGGTAATGAACGAGGCATTTGACGAGTGGGAATTCCCCAAAAGAAAATGGCTGGAAGGCTGGAATGTAGGCAAACCTGGTTTCGATGGAAATTTCGACTTCTTTAAAGAATGGGGAGAGAAAGATCTTGCAGATATGGTACGACGCGACCGCAACCACATCTCCGTATTTGCCTGGAGCATTGGTAACGAGGTAGATTACCCGAACGACCCCTATTCACACCCCGTGCTGGATGGAAGTCGTGAAGGCGGATTTACGCAGCCTATCTTCGGTGGATATAAAAAAGATGCGCCAGACGCAGTAAGACTTGGTGCTATCGCTAAACGTTTGGCAGCAGTGGTTAGAACATACGATAAGTCGCGCCCCGTCACTGCCGGCCTTGCAGGCGTGGCAATGTCGAACGAAACAGAATATCCCGGAGCACTCGACATTGCCGGCTATAATTACACAGAAAGCCGTTATCTGTCAGACCACGAAAAATATCCAAAGCGAGTGATCTATGGCAGCGAAAACCGGCACGACTTCGAAGCATGGAAAGCTGTTAGGGATAACAAACATATCTTCGGGCAATTCCTGTGGACGGGAATTGACTACCTGGGTGAATCAGGCCGATGGCCCTCCCGCGGGTTCTACTCAGGACTATTAGACTTTGGAGGATTTGTTAAACCCCGCGGACATTTCCGCAAGGCACTTTGGTCGGATAAGCCTGTAGCCTATATCGGCACCTACCCTGCTCCCGGAAGCGACAGTTCTCCGCAGGCGAAAGACGTATGGTCGGCACTGGAAGCTGAAAATTCAAAAGATACCCAAACCGAACAGGCGCCTTCAATGGACGCCTGGCCGGTATGGAACTACAGGAACGGACAATCCGTAAGAGTCGTTTGTTATACCAACGCTGCTAAAGCCCGACTTGAGCTCAATGGAAGCACCATAGGCGAAGCCAAAACTCAAGATGGTGAGCACGGTATTATCCATTGGGACATCCCATATTCCCACGGAAAGCTCGAAGTGATAGGACTCGACAGCCAGGGCAAGGAAACATGCCGCTATAGCATCCGCTCTTCTAAACGCTCGCATGCTTTAAAGATAGTTTCCACAGAAAAGACAGTAGCTGCTAATGGCGGAGTAGCCCAGATAGCATTGCAGGTGGTGGATCAGGATGGTGTACCGGTGATGCTTTCGGATGATGAAGTAACTTGCCGTATAGCAGGTCCGGCAAAATTACTGGGACTTGAGGCCGGAAACAATTCGGACATGTCGGATTATACCGACAACAGGCAAAGGGTATATCACGGGAAGCTTATAGCCTATATCCGTACAAACGGCAAGGCAGGCGAGAAAGTTCAGGTTAGCTTTTCTTCGCCCTGGCTGGAGCCGGTTCAGACAGAATTAGAAATAAAGTAATTTATACAGCCATAGTAGCCGGCACAGA
>DALYUO010000363.1:0-3635 GCA_031981225.1 Pararcticibacter sp. | reverse complement strand
TTTCAACCCTGGATATAAAACTGTCGACTATAAGTCCATTTATGCTCTGATGTTTTACTGCATAGTTCCTGAATTCTTCTTTTTCTGTTTTCATTCTATTTTTCAATTATGGATTGGGCATAGCTTTTCCCTGGCGCTGGAAAGCAACCTGAACCCTGCTTATATCTTAAGATTATTGATTTATCTGCCTGCGAAAATGGCCAGTATTTTTCGACGGAAGCTGAGATGTTCCCGTTGTGTGAATAGCTTCTGGTGCACTGCGTGGATATCCTGCTTTAATTGCTCCCGGCCGTAGACATGGACGAGCTGAAGAGTTTTCTGCTGCCATTGCACGTTGGCCGCGAGTTCTTTGTTGAGAATAACGTTAGCCTGGAACAACAGTTCCTCTCCACCATTCAGCTCACGTGAAAGATGTTTTTCTATTTGCTGAATTTCATTCAAGGAAGTCCTCATAGCTCAACGATTTTTCTTTTACGGTCTCTCTTACTTTTTCAAGGCACTTATATTTCTGAACTGTAGCGGAGTGGCTGCTGCTGAAACCAAATTGGACCTTTAACTCGGCCATTGACAACTTGTCGTAGTAAAAGGACTTCAAAAGGTCCATGCATTTCCGACCGGTACTTTCCAGGACGCCCAGCAGCTTTGATGATGAGGGGTGTTGATCGGCGATATCTTCAAAATCAGACTCCAATGGCACTGACAGAGAGCCTTCGGCAAGCCACTTATACCACAGTCGCTTTGCAACACCAAAAATATAGCCTTCCTCTGAACGAACCGGCATACCGCCGGCTTCTTCCGCTTTCTCGTACCATACTACTAAAGCATCCTGGAAGATGTCTTTCGCCTGTTCCAGTGACCCTCCCCTTTTGCTGACAAAACGGGCAATCAGAGGAAATGTACTTTGATACAGAGAGATCAGGAGACCTTCCCGCTCGGCCGCAGCGTGTGCTGTTGTTTGTATTTGAGCCATTTGCTTCTTTTTTACTACTAAGTGCAAATTACTTACAATATATCACCTTTTTTTGCAAGATATTTCAGGAAGACCATTTTTCGAACGTCTTTCACTTACTAGCGGGCAAAATGGTTTACCGGAAGAAGAAGAAGGCTGGTCGTCTTCCCACCCGTTTGCATTATCAATCAATGATGCTTCGCTCTTCCGGTCCCCCGAAATCCAGAAACGGAATGAAGTTCATTGTGGTACCTGTCATGCTGGTACTTCCCAAGACAATAGACACATGCTACAGCACGAGGATGAACTTTAACAGCCTCCTTAACCGCATCTTCATAGTTTGAAAAGTCCCCCAGGAAGGTTTTATTGACCGGCATAAAGCAACACCCCTGTTCATGAACTTCATGATCGCCGTTGTACTGAGGGCTATCGTTTACATAATAGAATGACATAGCGACTAAATTTAATTGGTTAGAAATCAAATAATTTACTCAGCTAAACAATCATAAATTTACAAAACGGAACTCCTCTAAAAAATGACACAGGTCATTTTTTAGAGAAACATCTTAAATCAGGTATTTTTACTTTAAGGATTATGCAAACTCCATCCAGGAGCTGTTGCTGGTATAGTCTTCGATTACATTTACAGTATTATCAAACTTGAATGAGCACACGAGGGACGATATTTCCTGTTTAACTAAGGTGATACAGTTATCAGCAAGATCAGATCTGAATCCTTTACTGGCGAGATCGGTTACATATCCGGCACAAATTACCCTGGAGATAATTTTACCCAGATCAACGAGTTTACGCTGCGGTATATTATTGTCGATATTGAAATTCAAATCGTTCTTGAAATACAAGCACGCATCAGAAGTACGTTTGAAGTCTTTCAGAAAATCGAATAAGTTTGATAGTTTTTGCTTTTTCATCTGTCGGGTAACCATCTCGGCGATTTGAGCATAAAGCATTTCGTTTGAGCCTTCAAATATCTGAAACGGCCTGCTGTCCATTACCCCGCGCCCGCCTATATGGGTTATTTTGTACCCGTTGGCACCTGAAAGCTGAAGCAACATTTGAGAGGATTCCTGCATTAAATCGGTAACCACTGCTTTCATGCTGTTGGCTTCAAGCCCCTCTGCAGCTAGATTATGCTCAATGCCGCTTATCTCGCTGCTTCTGGCACACATAGCAGAACATATGGTGAAGGCCGACTGGATCCGTGATATCTGGAACTGTACCTGGTCCATCGATAGTAAGTTCCCCGTTCCTACGATTCGATTACTGCAGTGGTTTATGGCTTCGTCGAGCATTCGCTTTATGAATCCCATTCCCATTCCTGGAAACTGCATTCTGCTTCTGTGCAAAACATCGAGCATCATTTTTATGCCCGTAGTTTCCGGCTCTAATTTATACTCGCGGGGAACTTCAAGGTCTAATATGTTCCTTCCATACGGGATCATATAGAGCCCCAGGTTATCAAAGTATTCTTCAACGACTACCTGCTGTTTAGGCTGTGATACATCGCAGATGAAGAAGTCGATGTCGCGACCCAATTCTCCGTTGCTGTTTTCCTTTCTTGATGTTATAAGCCAGTAATCGGCCGCACCGGTAAGTCCCTGCCAATGTTTTGTTCCTTTTATCTGATAGCCATTTTCCACTTCGCGGTTGATGGTTTTCATATTCAAGGCGTCGCTCCCATAATCCGGCTCGGTGATCATAAGTCCGCCCATATTCTGATTTTTAAGAAAACGGTCGAAAATGCCTTTTTTTACAGCTTCGTTTGCATATTTTGATACGGGTTCTAAAAACAACGCGATATTGATTCCGAATATCAACGACAGAGAGAGTGATTCATAAGACGCCGCAGCTAAAAGGCCAAGGCACTCTTTCACGATACTACCACGCCCTCCAAACTGCTCGGGGATAGCAACGGAAAGTGGAGTTTTAGACATTATTTCAGTCATTATTGAAGGGGGTAAGCCTCTCTCTAAGCTAAGCTGGTTAATGTCTCCTTTCTCGCGGAACAATTGTTTAAGGGTGATTTCGAAGTCTTTTATAAATTCAGAAAACTCAATATTAGTCAGTATCATGTATGAAGTAATTTTATTCCAGTAGTATTTGTTATAGCAACAATTAACCAAATTATTAATTGCACCGCTATAAAGTTATGAAATTAAAGGCAATCTTCTTCCCCCCGCGTTTCAAAGATGATACACCCTTTTTATCTACAGCTATTAGCGCAAATAGTTTCGCATCACCGCTTTTTTAATTTTTGTGCTAAACAGCCCTGATACACCTAAAACGGGTAATTGTTTTTATTTTTTTACGGCAAAAGGTTTTCGTTTATTAAATGTCATATATTTGGATATGAAGAAAAAGGTGTTAATAGTTGAAAAAGATAAAGATATTCTTCAAATCATATCGCACATTCTTAGCTCTGAAGGTTACGAGGTAAGTACTTCGCAGGCAGAGACTGGAGTACTGGAACGAATTGAAAGAGAGAAACCAGATGTGGTGTTGCTTGATATAATTAAACCGACCGTTGAAGGAACGGAATTATGCCGGACCATTAAAAAGTTTGATAAGGTTTCTGTGATTGTTTTATCCACGCATATGAATATTGAAACGTTTCTGAATGTTTGCGCGGATGATATTATTGCTAAACCATTTGATATATCGGAGT
>DALYUO010000362.1:1399-3653 GCA_031981225.1 Pararcticibacter sp. | reverse complement strand
CATTAAGAATGCGCTCGAGCTGTTCCGCGATGAAAACGTACCCCTTTTTACAGAGATACAGGTTAAACAACAAAAATACCAGTCGATCACCGGAGCGATGAGCGTTACGCTCGACGGCAAAGAATATACACTCGAACAAGCTTCTGTATTCCTTAAGAATCCTGACCGGGCACTCCGGCAGAAAGCATGGGAAGCCATAGCAGAAAGAAGGCTGGAAGACAGGGAGCAGCTCGATAGTTTGTTTGACGAACTGTTGAAGCTAAGGCACCAGGTTGCTTTAAACGCAGGCTTCGAAAACTTCAGGGATTATATGTTCCGTGCCATGGGCCGTTTTGACTATACGCCGCACGACTGCTATAAATTCCATGAAGCCATTGAGCGTGAGGTTGTTCCCGTATTAGAGGAACATGCGCAGAAAAGACAGGAAGCGCTCGGACTTGAGACTTTGAAGCCATGGGACATGGATGTCGACACGTCCGGTAAACCGGCATTAAAACCCTTCGAAACGGGAGCCGAACTGATCCAAAAATCAGTAGAATGCTTTAAAGGGCTCGATCCTTATATCGGAGAAAGCCTGAGCATCATGCAGGCCAACAACCTGTTCGATGTTGAAAGCAGAAAAGGCAAAGCGCCCGGCGGCTACAATTATCCCCTTGCCGAAACTGGTGCTCCTTTCATATTTATGAATTCTGCGAACACCTTCCGCGACCTCACAACCATGGTTCACGAAGGCGGACATGCCCTGCACACCTTTATTTCGGCCGACCTCGAGCTGAACGACTTTAAGCACCTCCCCTCCGAAGTGGCAGAACTTGCTTCCATGAGTATGGAGCTTATCTCGATGGATCGTTGGGATGTTTTCTTCAATAATCAGGAAGATCTCGTCCGCGCAAAAAAAGACCAGTTAAAAGATGTGCTGAAGACTCTTCCCTGGGTAGCCGTAGTCGACCAGTTTCAACACTGGATCTACACCAATCCCGATCACACTGCAGAACAGCGCCGCGAAGCCTGGGTTAAAATATTTGAGCCCTTCAAACATAACTTTGCCGACTGGTCCGGTTACGAAGATGCCCTCGCCAATCTCTGGCAGAAGCAGTTACACATCTTTGAAGTTCCCTTTTACTATATAGAGTACGCAATAGCGCAACTCGGTGCAATCGCCGTATGGAAAAACTACAAGGAAGACCGGGCCGAAGGACTTAAAAACTACAAGGAAGCCCTTAAACTTGGCTATACCAAAACCATTAAGGAGATTTACGAAGCCGCCGGTATTAAATTCGATTTCAGCGCCGACTACGTTCGCGAACTGGTAACCTTTGTTCAGGCCGAACTCGAAGAGCTGGAGCAATAGAAAGCGAATAGGCTGGCTCAACGCGATAATTCTTTATAAGCAAAAAGGAGATGCCTGTTATCAGGTTTCTCCTTTTTACTTATAAAGAATACCCTCAAACCAAATGAGACATTAAAGCTAAATCTTGAGACGATTTGTATAACGAAATTCCGGGCTAATCATCACCTTTATTCATTGAAATCTTATTTTCGTTCGAGGCACCCTAACCAAAATGCTTAAACTCCACAGTCAACAACAAGTACTCACCCTCGGGTTGATCGCCGCCCGATATTTACTGTAACCTAAAATCTAAGAATGAAGAAACTTACGACTATTAACTTCAAAATAAGTATATGATAGGATTTGAGGTGAAAATCAACAATGATATCCCAATCAAAATTGCATCACAAAGCAGCCAACTATTCCTCACTGTAATCGAATCGAATGTTCTCCTGCTTATTAGTGGAACTGATCTATCCGGGAACCGGGTAAAATGGCCAAATCAGATATTGAAATCGGGCGACAAAGTAAATATCAAGGTGAAAGATATACAGTGTATTGACGAGCCATCCGAAATTAAGGAACAAAACATTGACTATATCAAGGAAAGATACCTGGAACTAAAAGCAGAGTTAGAAAATAAAGGATTAATATAATTATGATCGGATTAGTGACTCAAAAAGAGGGGCGGGAATATCGGATTCCCCAATTTGCGATATTAAGTTTGATATCCGATCAGCAAAGGTTCTTAATAGAAGGTGCAGGATATATTTTTTCATCTCAAAGAATGAAGGAGGGTATAGAATATGAGTTTCTAATATCAGAGTTTGAAGAACCCTCTGAGCAGATTTCTGCTCCTGAACTTGATCATGAGTTCGAGGAAGCTCTTTTTAGTGAAGAAAATCAGTGGAAACATAAACTGCA
>DALYUO010000362.1:0-1389 GCA_031981225.1 Pararcticibacter sp. | reverse complement strand
GTTGGAAGCGATACTGAAAGAAAGAGGCGTACTAAATAAACCAAATCAATGACATGCAAAGAATTCTTTTAACCTTACTATTATCTGTTTCTTTTACTTTATCATCCTTTGCCCAGCGCAATTACCCTCAGGAACTTATTAGCCTAATAGAACAAGGTAGATGCTTTGAAGCAAGGGAATATCGCTCGCAATATGCAGACAAGTTACCGTCAAACGACAGAACCTTTGATGTATTTTATAAGGCACATATGGCCCTGTTTTTTAATAAACCGGATAGCGCCGCAATTTATCTGGAAGACCTGATCGCTAATCATGAACTTAAAATCGGCCCTGCAATAGGCCAATATTATGGTAAGCTATTGACAGTTTATGATAGTAAACAACAGTTTAAAGATGCAATTAGAGTATGCGATAAGTACATAGACCGTTTAAGAAGAAATCCATTTGATCAGGATCAGGAGTTCATTCGTAATGAGATGACTTCTATAGAAAACACAAAGAAAGCTCTCCAATACAGAGATGCCAATGAACCGAGGATTAAAATTAAGAAAGGTGGCTCAGGTAAAGGCAGAACGATAAAGATTAACGATAGTGATTTTCTGAGTTTTAATGCTAGGTACAACAATGTTACCGCAGAAACATGGTTCAATACATCAGCTACAACCTATTTTATGATAACACGAGGACTTGCAAACAAAATAGGAACTAAACTAATCAATAAAAATCAGGATAGCGTACAGACAATAGACGGCATCAAAAGAAAAGTAAAAATAGAGCTGATCGATAGTATAGATTTTGCGGGACTAAAACTATATAACATCCCCGCGTTAGTTTTTAACGACAATATAATGCCTACCTTGCCCGATACCTTAAAAAATGAGATAAAATCTAAGGTTGAAAAAGTTTTTAATGAAGAGCTAATAATAATGGGCCTGCCAGCAATAAAACTAATTGGGAAGATAGAGTTCGATCAAAAAAAACGTACTGTTTCTTTCCCTAAGCGTGCTGAGATGATAGGATCTAGCGATGCTTCAAATATGTTTTTATCCAATAACAACCTCGGTTTAAAACTAAAAATCAACGAATTGAATTACGTCGGCCATCTAAATACCGGATCTTACGACTTCTTAAACATCGCCTATCCTTTTTACGAGAAGAATAAAAGCCTGATAGAAATTGACACGGTAACGCAGAAAAAACCAGTAAACATATACACAATGAAAGGGACTGTATTTAATGTTCCTTACGACCTTGTGAAAAACGCAAAGGTTAGCTTCAACAACCGATTAATAAATAACAATAACGAAAAGGTTATTGTACAAGGTGATGCTCAGCATGTTATATATGATGGTGTTGTGGGAGCGCAGTTCTTTACAGAACCCAACTCAA
>DALYUO010000361.1:2495-3712 GCA_031981225.1 Pararcticibacter sp. | reverse complement strand
ATTCTGAAGGAAATGACCGCAAGGAACTGGAATTACCTTACAATCAGGATGGTGTGATCAGTGAACTGGCTAAGGCAAACAAGAACCTGGTAGTAATCAATATATCAGGGAATGCAGTAGCCATGCCATGGGTTGATAAAGTGCCTGCCATTCTTCAAGGCTGGTTCCTCGGATCCGAAACCGGAAATGCAATAGCGTCGGTGCTGACGGGCGATGTAAACCCTTCCGGAAAACTGCCGTTCACATTTCCTGTAAAGCTAACCGACAACGGAGCCCATAATGCAGGCGAGTTTCCCGGCAACAAGGAAATCACTTATAAAGAGGGCATTTTCGTTGGGTACCGCTGGGCTGAAGCAAAAAAGATAAAGCCATTATTTGCATTCGGACATGGTTTGAGCTACACAACCTTCCAGTATGGCAAGGTAAAAGCCGACAAGAACGTTATCTCTCCTTCTGATAAAATCACGTTCACGGTTGATGTAAAGAATACCGGATCAAGAGCAGGCGAAGAAATAGTTCAGCTTTATATCAACGATATTAAAGCTAGTGTTGCCCGTCCGGTAAAAGAACTGAAGGGATTCGAAAAAGTATCTCTTAAACCTGGCGAGCAAAAAACAGTGTCTTTCACAATAGACAAGTCTGCGCTAAGTTTCTTTGATGCTGCAAAACACGAATGGGTAGCCGAACCAGGAGACTTTGAAGCCATCATCGGCGCTTCGTCTTCGGATATCCGTACTAAAACAGCCTTCAGGTTAAATTAGCGATACCTTGTAAGTAGTAAGTTTTAAGTAGTACGTTTAAAGTAGTAAGTAATAAGTAGTAAGTAATAAGTTTTAAGGTATGTTAAAGGTGAAATTTTCATAAGCGACGACTATTAGCTTATTTATACTTAAAACTTACCACTTATTACGTATAACTTAAAACTTACTACTTATAACTTACTACTTATAACTTAGAACTTACAACTCACTTAAATCCTATTGCCTTTACCGGAGCGATCTTTGTCACCATAGTCGAAGGAATAATAAGAATAATCAAACAAATGGTGAGTGTACCCGCATTGAGCAGAAGAATATCGGTAAGATTGAGTTCGACGGGAACAAAAGATACATAGTAAGAAGCCTGATCTAGTTGAAAGAAGTGAGTATGCGTTTGAAAAAGACCCAGTCCAATGCCAAGTACATTTCCTAGTACCATTCCAAAGCCAATCAGATAGA
>DALYUO010000361.1:0-2485 GCA_031981225.1 Pararcticibacter sp. | reverse complement strand
AAGCATTTGTCAAAAATATTTTCTGAATCATCCAGTTCGTACTGCCTAGGGCTTTCAGTATTCCTATCATGCTGGTACGTTCAAGGATAATGATAAGAAGGGCTGAAACCATGTTAATGATGGCAACAGCAAGCATTAAAACCAATATTACCTGGGTGTTGACATCGAGCAGTGACAGCCACTGGAAAATGGTGGGATAATATTCCTTTACCGACCAGGATTTAAGTTTGACTGGCAGCTCGTAATAAACATTCGTAGCCGTTTCATCGAGCTTACTGAAATCGTCTACGCGTAACTCGTATCCCCCAACTTCATTGTCCTTCCAGTTGTTTAGTCTTCTAATCAGAGATAGATCCCCCAGCACATATGTTTTATCCACTTCTTCCACTCCGAGATCAAAAATGCCGGATATTACAAATTTGCGTTTCCTTAAAGGCTCCTGAACGAAATACATTAAAAAGTCGTCACCGGTCTTCAGATGCAGACGATCGGCTATATACTTTGAAATAATAACCTGGGTTCGGGCTTTAAGACTATCTGTAAAATCAATCACTTTCCCCGCCACCATGATCTTTTTAAAATAGTCCCAGTGATAGTTTTTATCAACCCCCTTTAATACCACTCCCTCTATCTCATTATTAGCGTTAATAATTCCCGGCTTTAACGCATAAGGCTGAGCGTAGGTAATGCCGGGGAGCTCTGTAAGTTTCCTGATTGTATCTGCACCAACAGAAAAAGGGGAATTTTCATAAGAGGCATTGAGATCATACTTCATTATAATGATATCCCCGGCGAAGCCACGCGCTTTCTCCCTTATTTCAGATTTAAAGCCTCTCATGACGGCCACAGAAAGTATCATCACGGCGAGGCTAAGCATGATACCGGCAATAGCAATTCTTACACTCAGTTTCGAAAATGTCCGTTTTGATTTTAACGTTATTCTTTTTGCTATAAAGGCTGAAAGATTCAAGTCTGCAGATTTTGTACTTTTAGCAAATATGCAAATTCTACCTTTTGTTTTATCAGGCGAAGGGCTCTTTATTTAAATATCCATCTTTACATAAAGATATTTCTAACGAAATGAACTTTTTTAAGAACTTTGCTGAAGGTTAAAAAGGAACGATGATGAGAATTATTTTCATGGGAACGCCTGAATTTGCTGTGGCGTCGCTGGATGCGCTGCTTGGCGCGGGATTTAACGTAGTGGCTGTAGTTACAGCGCCCGACAAGCCAGCGGGAAGAGGACAAAAACTGAGCGAATCTGCAGTAAAGAAGTATGCGGCGGCAAACAACATCCCTGTTTTACAGCCGGCCAAACTCAAAGACCCTGAGTTTATAGAGCAGCTAAGGTCTTTTAACGCAGACCTCCAGGTGGTGGTTGCTTTTCGTATGTTGCCAGAGATAGTCTGGAACATGCCACCAAAAGGCACTATTAACCTGCACGCTTCTTTGTTGCCCGACTATAGAGGCGCAGCACCCATCAACTGGGCGGTAATCAATGGAGAAAAACAAACCGGAGCAACTACATTTTTCCTTCAGCATGAGATTGACACCGGCAATATCCTATTCTCAGAAACGGTAGATATTGGCGAAAATGAAACCGCGGGCGAAGTGCATGATAAATTAATGCATACAGGCGCTGGACTTCTGGTTAGAACAGTACAGGCCATTGAAAAAGGCGATTATAAAGAAACACCCCAGAGGGAGCTGCTTAAAGGAGTCGATACAACAGATGTAAAACATGCGCCAAAGATTTTCAAGGAAGACTGCCTGATCAACTGGGACCAACCTGCCGTAAAGATCTACAATCATATCAGAGGCCTGAGCCCCTACCCTGCTGCCTATACCCTTTTAAACGATAAAACTTTAAAGATTTACAGATCGTCCTTACTCGCTGAGAAACCAGAGCCTAGTCCCGGCGTGCATGAAAGCGACGGAAAAACCTTTCTCCGCTTTGCTTGTCGCGACGGGTTTATCGACGTAAAGGAACTCCAGCTGGAAGGCAAAAAGAAAATGACCACTGAAGAATTTTTAAGAGGATACAGACTTCAGGACTAGCGTTAAGTTATACGTAATAAGTAGTAAGTTTCAGTGATCGCCCGGGATTTCGATTCCTAGTTGCTTCAATAACAGCGATGCATTAAACGTTTTGCAGGCACCTTCTTTCAGCTTATAATCGAAATGCATCTCATTTCCCTGTACCTGTATATCAAAATAAAAATTCCTGATATAATCGGGGTATTTCTCTTCCAGCTCCGCGATCTGCAAGTCATGCGTCGCTACTATACCTACAGCTTTCTGTCCAATCAGCTTTTCGATAACGGCTTTCGACCCCTTGTACTTATCGGCAGAATTCGTTCCCCTTAGCATCTCATCAATCAGAAAATATACTTTGTCACCAGTACGGAGTACATCCAGCAATTGTTGCAGCCGGTTGAGCTCTGCTTTAAAAGTTGATATACTTTCATTAAGGGAGTCTTTAATC
>DALYUO010000360.1:0-3722 GCA_031981225.1 Pararcticibacter sp. | reverse complement strand
CTGATGCTTGCCGGCTCGCTTGGTCTTTCCCTTATTTATATAGTGCTGGCCTTTTTGCTTCAGAGTCATGCTGCCCCTGGCTTGCTGTCGGTATTTGTATTGCTGGCTATCGCAATGTATGCAACTTCACTTGCCCCTGTAACCTGGGTACTCATTTCTGAAATATTTCCCAACCATATCCGGGGGCTTGCTTCTTCTGTAGCGATTCTTTCATTGTGGGCTTCTTATTTCGTCCTGGTATTTACATTCCCGTTACTTGCCGACGAACTCGGGACTTACGGCCCTTTTTACCTGTATGCCATAATCTGCTTCGCTGGTTTCCTTTTTGTTAAGAAAAAGGTGAAGGAGACAAAGGGAAGGACACTGGAAGAACTTGAAGAAAATCTCATCAGACATTAAATAGATTTATGAATAATATGAATGTAGCCATATGGCAAGAGATGGTTTCCCTGCCTACTTATGGTATCGGAAAGCCCGACAAAAATCCGATGTTCTTTGAAAAGCGTGTATATCAGGGTAGCAGTGGTGTAGTGTATCCCAATCCTGTTACCGAGAAGATTTTTGATGAAAAACAGGATAAGGAATACAATGGGTTGTTCCTTGAGAATAAATATCTGAAAGTGATGATCCTTCCCGAACTGGGAGGCCGCATCCAGATGGCCTATGATAAGATCAGACAAAGACATTTTATTTATTATAACCAGGTGATAAAGCCGGCCTTGGTCGGACTGACGGGCCCCTGGATTTCAGGAGGAATTGAATTTAACTGGCCTCAGCACCATCGCCCAAGTACTTTTGAGCCGGTGGATTATAAACTTGAAGAAAATGCAGATGGCAGCAAAACGGTTTGGGTAAACGAAGTCGAACGCATGTTTGGCACCAGGGCTATGGCTGGATTTACCCTGCATCCAGAAAAAGCGTATATTGAAATAAAAGCAAAACTCTATAACAGAACCCCGCTTCCGCAAACTTTTTTATGGTGGGCTAACCCGGCTGTGAAAGTGAACGATCATTATCAGTCGGTATTCCCTCCTGACGTGAATGCTGTTTTCGATCACGGAAAACGCGACGTTTCTACTTTTCCTATAGCTACGGGTACTTATTATAAGGTAGATTATTCTCCGGGAACGGATATTTCTATGTATAAGAATATTCCGGTACCGACTTCTTATATGGCGATCAACTCGGACTACGATTTTGTGGGTGGATATGAGCATGATACGCAGGCTGGACTGTTGCATGTTGCCAATCATTATGTTTCGCCGGGCAAGAAGCAATGGACATGGGGGCATAGCGACTTCGGACAGGCATGGGACAGGAATCTTACAGACGAAGACGGCCCTTATATCGAGCTGATGACCGGCATGTTTACCGATAATCAGCCGGATTTTTCGTGGCTTATGCCTTATGAAGAAAAGTCGTTTACACAATATTTTCTGCCTTACAGGGAATTAGGCATTGTGAAAAATGCGACTAAAGATATTCTCGTTTCAACTAATGTTAGTAAAGGAAGTGTAAGCCTAAAAATATATGTGACTTCTGTGCAGGAAAGCGTGACTGTTGTTCTTAAATGCGCCGGAGAAGAGTTATACCGGGAGACCCTTAGCCTGCGGCCTGAAGATGTACTTGTGAGAGATGTGGAGGTATTTGAAGGTATTTCGGAAGAGCTGATAGTGGTTTCTGTTTACTCTGCCCTGGGTAAAGAGCTGATATCCTATGATCCGGCACGAAATCGGAATAATGAAATCCCTGAGGCGGCAAAACCTGCTTTGCCGCCCGAAGAGGTAGCCTCTGCCGAGCAGTTGTTTTTAACCGGTCAGCACCTGGAGCAATATCGTCATGCTACTTATAGTCCGGTGCCTTATTATGAGGAAGCATTGCGCAGGGATCCCGCCGATATACGTAACAACAATGCTCTCGGTTTGTGGTACCTGAGGCGCGGGCAGTTTGAAAAGAGTGAAGGGTATTTCAGGAAAGCAATTGAAACAAGTACACGACGTAATCCCAATCCTTATGATAGTGAACCGTATTATAACCTCGGTTTGTGTCTGAAGTTCCTTGAAAGGTACGACGAAGCATATGGAGCGTTTTATAAATCAGTCTGGAGTAATGCCTGGAAGGACAGCGGGTATTTCTCTCTGGCCCAAATTGACCTGATGAGAGGAGATTTTGAAACAGGTCAGGAACATGTCAGTCAGTCGCTCGACAGGAATGCCGCCAACAGTAAAGCCTATGTACTTAAAGCTGCGATGCAAAGGAAACTGGGACAATATGAAGCCGCCGTTTTAACTTGTTCGGAAGTACTCAGGAGGGATGGCTTTAACTTAGGAGCGTTGTTCGAGAAAGCCATTGCTCTCCGATTACTTGCAAAGGATAGAGAAGCAGAGTTATGTCTTGCAGAACTCTTGGACCTCGCGAGGGATAGCGAGCAAAATATCATTACTTATGCATTAGATTATGCATCTGCTGGTTTATACAACGAAGCTGCTGACCTCTTGTCCTACGCGGTAAAGGATGAAGGCACAGGTCCAATGGTACATTATAGCCTGGGCTGGATTTTCTATAAATCAGGCGAGATTGAAAAAGCCGGGGATGAATTCCGTAAAGCTTCATTAGCAAATCCTTATCTGTGTTTTCCTAACCGCCTCGAGGAGATTATCATATTGAGGACCGCGATAGAGACGAATCCCCTTGACGCAAAAGCACCTTATTATCTTGGTAATCTGTTTTATGATAAGAGGCAGTATAACGAAGCTATGTCCTTATGGCGGCTTTCTTCTGAGCTTGATCCGTCTTTTGCTACAGTATGGAGAAATTTAGGCATTGCAACATTCAACAAGGCCGGCGATCAGGAGGCAGCACTGCAATGCTATGAGAGAGCATTTGAACTTGACCCATCAGATGCAAGAGTATTGATGGAACTTGATCAGCTCTATAAGCGGCTGAACCGAACACCGGAACAGCGTCTCGCATTTCTGGAGGGTAATGTAGATGTGGTTTTAGAAAGGGATGACCTTTACCTGGAAAGGGTTGCGCTTTACAATTTTACAGGTAACAACGAAAAAGCACTAAGCCTGCTTGCGGACAGGAAGTTTCATCCATGGGAAGGAGGAGAAGGGAAAGTTTCCGGTCAGTATGTTTATAGCCTGGTACAGATGGCTGTTAGTGCTATTTATTCCGGCAATTTCGAAAAGGCATTAGACTTGCTTGAACAGGCACAGAAATATCCGCATAATCTGGGAGAGGGTAAACTGTATGGAACTCAGGAGAACGATATTTTTTATTGGATGGGTTGTGCATTTGAAGGACTCGGATTGGAGCAGCGGGCTGAGGAGTTCTATCTAAAAGCGACCCAAGGTTTGTCAGAGCCTTCTGCCGCTATGTTTTACAACGATCAGCAACCTGATAAAATATTTTACCAGGGGCTGGCTTGGAGGAAGCTTGGCAACGAGACACAAGCTCAGGAAATATTTGACAAGCTTGAATCCTATGGTAAGCAGCATCTTTCAGATCATGTAAAGATTGATTACTTTGCTGTATCGCTGCCAGATCTCCTGATTTTTGAGGATGACCTTGACGTGCGGAATAGAATTCATTGCAGCTTTATAAAAGGCCTCGGGTATATGGGAAACGGAGATTATGAGTCGGCCCGGAGTGAATTTGAACTGGCTCTTTCAATGGATGCTGAACACTTTGGTGCTAAAACTCATCTGAGAATCGCG
>DALYUO010000359.1:2541-3748 GCA_031981225.1 Pararcticibacter sp. | reverse complement strand
GATTTTACACTCTCAGTCTTTGTAAATACAGCTCAAGGTTCTATTTCCGAAAATCAATTGATTAATCCCATCTATATGGAAACTGGTGTTAACCAGGCTGTTAATATTATCGATATTGATGGGGGCTGGTGGACCCCCGATAACCGAAACAATAAGCGCCCGTCTCTGGCTTATGCAAGTGGTTTGAGCGGCCTTAGATTTTATGAAAAGACAAATTTTGTTCGAATTCAGGATATCACTCTTAATTATCAGGTCCCACAATCCATACTTAAGAAATTATCGGTTGAGCGCTTAAGTTTATATGCCAGCGCTAAAAATCCATTTGTATTCACGCCCTGGTCGGGCTGGGACCCTGAAGGAATGACCACGGTTATAAATGCATATACCCAGTCCCAGGTTCGTGGCGGATATCCCATAACCAGGACTTTTGTAGCAGGTTTAAATCTTACTTTTTAATTTGAAGTATATGAAAATGAGATATTTAGTGCTTGTGTGTTTTTTGTTTATTGTATTTGGAGTCACCTCGTGTAAAGAAAGTGAGCTAATCGAAGTGCCTTTGGACAAGCTTAGTCCTGAAAATGCTTTTAATAGTGCTGGCGCATTTGATGCCGCAATAGCTGGTTTACACAAGGTAGCGCGTGACCAAATTTCAGGAAGCGATAATCCCTATTACTATATGCTTACTGTAGGGACGGACGAAGGTCGCCTTGGTTCGTACACACCCTCTGCGTCGATCTACGACTACAACCAATTGAATTCACAGCATGTCATCCCTTTAACGTTTTGGAATGTAATGTATACCGGCTATATTCCGAAAGCGAATCTGATCATACAGAAAGCTGAAGAAAAAGCGGGCGTTTTTACCAACGAAGCCCAAAAGAATGCAGTAATAGGTGAAGCAAGGTTCTTCCGTGCATATGCCTATTATTGCCTTGTAAATCTATTTGGCGATGTTCCTTTGGTTACAGAGTTTTATGTTTCTCCAAAGTATGACTTTGTTCGTTCTCCCAAAAATGAGGTATTGAAAGGCGTAAAGGAAGACTTGGAGTTTGCCGCACAGTGGCTTCCAGAAAGAAATAAAGTGGCTGCCCCAGGTAGAATCTCGCAAGGTGCTGCAAATCATTTATTAACATCAGTATACCTTCAACTTGGGGATAACGATGCTGCAATAGCAAGCGCTACAAAAGTGATCAGCGGGGGATATGCC
>DALYUO010000359.1:0-2531 GCA_031981225.1 Pararcticibacter sp. | reverse complement strand
GACACAACGCTTTGGTAACTATGTTAGTGAGCCGTCTGATGTATTTCGCGATCTTTTCAGATTTAAAAATGTGAATCTCAGCGCCAACACAGAAACTATATGGGCTTTACAATATGAAAATTTAACGGTTGGCGGAGGAAGTGATTACGGGGCAAGAGGAAATCATATGTTGAGATCCTGGGGTGCGGCTTATTTCGGTATTCCCGATCCAACTCCAACAGCGGGTCAACCGAATCCAAATCCAATGGTAGTTACAGATACTATCGGCAGGGGAGTAGGATGGTTAGCCACAAATAATTTTGTGCGCTATGACATCTGGAGTGATAAAAACGACATCAGAAATTCGAAGTATAATATACTCAGGGTCTATACAGGTAATAATCCCGCATCAACAAAGTGGTTTGGTAAGGTGCTGTCTTATAGCGCAAGCCATGCTGTGCCAATTGATACTATATCTCAATTAATCCCACAATGGAGAAAAATGGAAGGAGTATATGAGGCTGGCCTAACCACGGGCAGGACTTACACCGACTTCTATAAGATGCGGCTTTCGGAAACCTATTTGTTACGGGCAGAAGCATATATGAATAAGGGCGATCTTCAAAAAGCGGCAGATGACATCAATGTTGTAAGGAACAGAGCACATGCTACGCCTGTTGCTCCGGCGCAGGTAACCATGGACTATATTCTGGATGAGCGGGCAAGAGAACTATTCCTGGAGGAGGAGAGACGGATTACATTGAACCGTGTAGGGAAGTTGTATGAACGGACAGTGAAATACAATCCTCAGATTGGCCCTACTATGAAACGGGAGAATGTGCTGTTCCCTATACCATTGGATGCAATTCAATTAAATACCGGAGCCGTTCTTCAACAGAATCCCGGATATAATTAAATATTGACCGACTGTTAATCTCATTGGTTCATTATACCACAGGCAGAAATCCTTAATTTCCGCTTGTGGTTTTACTCTCAACAATTGTATGAAAAGGCTGTTTTCGATTGTGTGGCTTTCAGTTCTGGTCTTGAATGGTTTCGCCCAAAAATCAGACTATATTTCTTTATCAACTAAGGATAAACTTAAAATTGAACAGCTGCTTAGCAAGATGTCTGTTGAAGAGAAGGCCCATCAACTGGCGTCTTTTTATCCAAATGCAAATAAAAGACTAAATATACCGCACATGCAGGCAGGCGAATGCTTACATGGAGTGGTCTTTGCCGGCGCTACTTCCTTTCCTCAGGCCATAGCGCTTGCCAGCTCATGGGATACTACTTTAGTAGAAAAAGTATCATCTGTGATAGCCCGGGAAGCACGGGCTTTAGGTATTCATCATTGTTTTACCCCCATGCTGGGAGTGGTTCGCGATGCGCGATGGGGACGTTTCGAGGAGGGCTATTCAGAAGATCCTTATCTTGTCAGCCGGATGGGCGTTGCTTTTATTAATGGCCTGCAGGGGCGTGGCAAGGAATATTTAGACAGGAACCATGTCGTGGCAACCGCTAAACATTTTGTCGCGGATGGCGAACCTTTGCAGGGGGCGAATGGAGCTGCAGTAGAAATCTCGGAAAGAAGTTTGCATGAAATTCATCTTGTTCCTTTTAAAGCGGCTGTAAAGGAGGCCCGCGTCGGCGCTGTAATGCCGGCACACCATACCCTGAATGGAGTGCCTTGTCACATTAATTCACACCTTTTAAATGATGTTCTCAGAAAGGAATATGGTTTTGACGGTCTGATTGTTTCCGATAATAACGATATAAGGTGGGTGCAGGAGCGCTTAAAAGTAACCGGAACCAAGGAAGAAACTATTAAGAAAGCTCTGGAGGCAGGAGTTCATACAGAACTGGCCTTCAAGCAAACCTGGGCTGACAAAAGGATGTACGGTCCTCCTTTGGTAAATGCCGTGAAAGATGGACAGGTATCTACTGCGTTGCTGGATAATGCGGTGAGGAAAGTCCTTGAACTAAAGTTTGCCTTACATTTGGAAAATGAGGAAAATCCTATGGGAAGAGAGATGTCGCAGTTACAGAAGGAGACAAAGAACGCGGACGTAAATGCAGATGTTTTTTTCTCACAAATTGATGGTTCTTTATCCAATCCGAGGAAGAATTATCAGGAGGTGTTAAACTCAGCGTCACATGATCAACTGGCCCTGGAAGCGGCCAGGAAGAGTATTATTCTGCTTAAGAATAAAGGAAGCATTCTTCCCCTAAAGAAAAATCAGTATAAAACAATTGCTGTTATCGGCCCTAATGCCGATACAGTCCGTTTAGGAACCTATTCTACGCAACAGCCGAAACACTTTGTTACAGTCAAACAGGGTATCCAAAAGGCTGTGGGGTCTGATGTTAAGATACTATACGCTAAGGGGACAGATATTCAAAAACCTGATAGCAGGCTAATCATGGAAGCTGTTTCAGTAGTAAAGCAAGCAGATATTTGTGTCCTTGTAGTTGGAGACGACAATAAAACGGTGATGGAGAATGTGGATCGGGATGATATAGATCTGCCGGGTGAACAGGAAAAATTAATG
>DALYUO010000358.1:1641-3777 GCA_031981225.1 Pararcticibacter sp. | reverse complement strand
AATAATATTGGTTTTGATAAATTTTCCCCTTGTTCCACTTTGTGGCCAGCGAATCAGACAAAATGTCCTGATCTATTTGGATATAATGTTTGTCGAGTTGAGCTTTTATACCAACCAGCGACGCCTGAGGTCGGTCATCAAACCGAAACATATGCCTGGTTGAATGCAGCAGTCCTTTCATTTTGTTTTTGGATGACTCTTTAAACAGGTACGTTACCTGTAAAAAAATCTGATCGTTTTTGTTGATCACCAGACAACGGTTGTATTTGAAATCACCTAACGTATTATTGCTTCCAAGATCACGGGTAAATTCGGCAATCCAATCTGCCTTTGAATATTTACGTTTCTTTGCAGGATAGTATTTGATCGGATCTTTGGCTGTATCTGCATTGAAGATTACACCACTAAATCCAAATCTATTGGGATCAATCCAATAACGATTAAAGATATCAGGCTCCATTGGTGTATAGTCGAAAGCTTCAACGAGAATAAGAAGAGATGAGTCTTTATTAACTAGATAGAAATCCGGCAGGATATTCGTCCCTCTATCATCTTTCTTCGTCATATAGAAGAAATACTCCAGAGAATTCCCTCCCTCATTATTGAGCATATTAAAACCGGAAGGTTTTGTAAACTTAACGCCATATCTCGATGTCCAGGTTTTGGAAAAATCCTGGCTGTAGCCTATCTTATGGCAAAACAATACCAGGATAAAAAGAATCGAGCTTAAATGGTAAAACCTTTTGATTATCATCTTTAGGCTAATCATATATTCAAGAAAATACTTCGTTTGTCAATATCGTTAAAAGCGACTCTGTGTTTATACAAGCATCGCTATGTTTATTAATTAATCAAGGGATAAGCAACTTCTTAAGGAATAATGGGTGATTGATAAAAACTGTAGTTCAAGTCTTAAAAAAAACACCTGAGGCATGTTTTGTTTATTAATTTTTATAGAGATTGTAAACTCCCGTTAAGACTGCGTCTTTAACCCAAATAGCTCGACCAGGATTTGATGGATCAGACATTTTCACATAGCCTTTGCCATCTACCTTATCGACGATATAGTTATGTCCGTTATAAGATGCACCCACTTTACTGCCACTTTTATTTAATACGGACTGGATCTCATTGGCATTTGGGGTATTATCAAACGAAATAGTATAATCCGATCGATACGAACTCATATAAGCGGCTACATCATCCGGATTATATCGGAACGCGGGCTCTCCATTCGGCAAAGTCTCCTGCGTAAACGAGTACCGGTTCATCAATTCGTCTTTATAACATTGTGCATCATCTGTATTTCCATCCAGCATGTACGCTACCATATTGAAAAGACAATCACCATTGGGTAACTGAGCACCATATCCACCGTAACCTCCGTAACCACCATAACTCCCATAACTACCAGATCCAGCCCCCCCATAGCCCCCTCCTGTTCCCGGAGGGTACCATCCTGGCCATCCGCCGTTATAGCCACCGTAACCGCTATATCCTCCGTAATTCCCATAACCGCCAGCTCCACCAGGGTTATACGTGCCGGCAGGCGGCAAATATCCATTTTGCATTGCATCCCACAGTTCCTGCCAGGAATTATACCCTCCATAGCTGCCGCTGCTATTTCCATATCCGCCTTTAATGCCCTGTAAATACCCGGGATCCAGTATCCCCAGTTCTTCCCCCAATTGGTCTAAATTCAGTTTTAATCGTTTCATTGTTTTCTAGTTTAATATTATGGTTCTAACTAATCTATCTAGCTCTCCCTTAAAAAAAGGCAGTCAAGGGTTATGAAACAGACCGCGATCGCCATCAATAAAAGGCACCTTGCATTTCAAAGTCTCTTTAAGGAGAACGAGTTCTAAAAAATAATCATCAATCTTTGAATCTCAATATCCCCGAAGCATTCTCGATAATTCGCAAAGCACGCTCCTTGGCTTTGTCGGTGAAATAAAAAACAACTGTAAATTCTCCTATCCCCTTCTTACCGACCAGAACACACCTATCGTTATTATACTTTTTAAGAAAAGGCTCAGAACAATGTGGAGAATACTGTACAGCTATATCACCATTAAATTCGCTGCGGGCAGTTTTCTGATCATAGACAATTGGCTTGAAGTAAACAGAATCTGCTTC
>DALYUO010000358.1:0-1464 GCA_031981225.1 Pararcticibacter sp. | reverse complement strand
AGTTAGAAGTGCGTATAGTCATTTTTTCGTTAATGTACAGCGTTTAAATAATGTGCCTACATCGGAGCATGTTTCAAATTTACCCCCCCCCGAGGTATTGAACTGTCGTCACATTACCTGGTTTCTTATCAGTTTGATGGTTTTCCCGTCCTTCAGAACGATAACGTTACCCTTAACTGTTTCGAAATTAAATCCTTCCCAGGACTTCGTATCATCAAGATAAGTGAAGGCTAAATTCAAACGGTGATCACCTTTTTTTGATAGCAATGTAATGGAGTGGAAACTGCTTTCCTGACGGTCCCTAAACATATATACCCGGTCGATAAGATATTTACTCCAGTGCACGTTATTTGAAATCTGACCATTCAAATCAAAAGTAATGTTTGATTTATTACCATTATCTAATAATACATAGGAACCTTTTAACAAAAGTTTCACATATGAAAACCGGGGAAGTTCGAATTGATACCCGTTGATGGAACTAATGAAAGGGATCGTCTTTCGCTCGTCGTTATCAACAATATCTATCGATAATTTATCATTTGTTTGTCTTATGAAAAATTTCACATTTTTGAATTCATCCTCCTCAAAATATAATAAGTTTAATAATCTATGAACATAAAGTAACTCTGTCTCGCCATTCGAGTTTTTTCTTGTATGCGCAGGGCTTAGTTTCCCCCCATAGGTTTGGATATACTTTCTACCTTTTATAATTAAAATAGCCTCAATTGGCTGTTCTTTATTTGGGGTATTCTTTTTCAGATGAGTGGACAGTATGCTTTTCACATAGGCTTCGGGAAGAAATGTTTTTTCTAACTGTTTTATGTTTATGTCTTGTGAAAATGACGGCAGGGCAACAGAGAGGATAATGGCAAGAATAACGCTCCTGAGTATTTTAAATATTTTTTTTTTCATAGTTGTAAATTAATGATCTTCTAATGGCCAAAACCATACTTCTTCGGCATAATACATACCGGATCCCGTAACGCCACATGAATACACATCTATATGATGTACTCCTCCTTGTGGTGCTTTCAAGAAAATAATACCCTCAGAATTTTTATAAGGACTAGAGCTCCACTCAGCATAACTCATTTTTTTTACTCCCGACAAATTTGACTCCAGATAGTCAGCGAGGCTTTTCGCTCCTCTGGGGTATCCCTCCGTCGTTACCGGTCCAAATTTTGTGTAGCTGCTATCTGTAAAATCGACACCGAACGCATCTTGCAAGGCCTTCCCTAATCGTATTGCGCATTGGTTCTCATATCCGTCATTACTTGGATGAAGATTCTGTCTTGGATATGCATTCCAAAGGTTATTGAAAGTAATTCTCGGGAACGGCCCTCCATAACCCGCATATCCACCAGACCCATTCCCCCCATAACTTCCATAACCACCAGACCCATATTCTCCGTAACCTCCTCCTGTTCCCGGAGGATACCATCCTGGCCATCCGCTATTATA
>DALYUO010000357.1:2888-3796 GCA_031981225.1 Pararcticibacter sp. | reverse complement strand
AAGAGCTTAGAAGAACAAAAGTTTTAGCATGAAAATAATGCTCCGGAATACCGGGGCATTATTAAAATATCTTTCGGAGCGTTGTGTGTTTCTTCCCAAAAACGGCTCCCGTTGCTTCATGGATCGCAATCATTTTCTCATTAAAGTCGCCTACCCAGGATAATTCCAGTTCATTATATTGCTTTAAAGGAATAACATATTCCTTTAGTTTAATAAACATGGCAGATTCAAGGCCGTGTTTCTGATATGCCTTCTTGGTCCCCATAACGATTGCCCGCATTCGTGATACCCCTTTCCACCGGTAATAGAGGAATTTCAATTTTTCGAGAAATCCGAGTTTCCCTTTAAATGATTTAATGATCTGATTGGCGTCGGGCAGTATAATTACAAAGGAAGCGGGTTCATTATTAACGTAAGAAAACCATATCAGATTTTCATCCATGAGGATCTTCATCTTATTGAAGGCCTCCCTTATGGTTTCTTTTCGTATAGGGACAAAATTATCAAAGTCTTCCCATGCGTCATTGTATATCTCCATGAAGTCGGCCGCGTAGCGGTCGATTTCCTTTATTTTAAGATGCTCAAATCTATAACCGGGTTTCTTTATTACCCATTGTGCTATTTTTGTAAAGCGTTCTGGAAATGGTTTATTAACGTCGAGGTGGTTGGTGATCTGCTCATATAGAGGGAAGAAACCATAACTCTCGAAAAGCTTTTTATAGTAGGGGGGATTGTAATTCATTCCATAGGACGGCTGTGTAAATCCATCTACAAGCAAGCCCCAGAAAGTGTCATTCTCACCGAAGTTAATCGGACCGTCCATCGCCTGCATGCCACGCTGCTGCAACCAATCTTTAGCGGTATTAAAGAGGGCAAATGCCGTTGCCTCATCGTCTATACATTCGAAA
>DALYUO010000357.1:0-2878 GCA_031981225.1 Pararcticibacter sp. | reverse complement strand
GAAAAAACCGATCCCGCCCGTAGGCTGGGCAAATGAATCTGCTTTATTGTAGTTAATGAAGGCTGCTATGCGTCCAATCAGGGCTCCTGAATCATTTTTTGCCACCCATCGGGTTATAACTCCATGCTTATGAAAATTGTTCTTCTCAGGCATGAAAACATTTTCAACGTCGTTATCCAGAGGGCAAACCCAGGCGGGGTCCCCTTTGTATATTACACGTGCAACATTTAAAAATTCGTTTATTGTTTTCTTGTCCCTTACTTCAGTAATAATCATAAAATAGCAATATGATGTCAAGGCCGTCTGTCAGCCGCGAACATCCAATATCAGTGCCAATTCTCTCCGCAAATGAAGAGAATAAAAAAGCATTCAGAGTATGAATGCTACCGGACGTACTCTTCAAGATTAATAGTCGTCATCGTCGTCATACTCATTAAAATCATTGAATTCTCCCAGATCTTCCAACGGTTCGTCAAAGTCGTCATCGTCATCATCTGCAAAGCGTTTAATCGCTCTTGAATCCGCAGGCTTAATGTTAGAACTTTTAGCGCCGCTTACTGTGCTCTTACTCGTTCCAGGCTTCTTTTTTGGCGTTTTCATTTTAAATAAAGTATTCGGTTAAGCTTCTATAAAAATAAAAAGATTTTAATATTGAATGTTATTTTATTTTTCGATGCATCAAAAATAACAGAAATTCAATTTGCCTGAAACGGAGAACATTAAATTATTCAGATTTTTCTCCTATTTCGTTGTTGTCAGGACTAATGTCCTTTAATTGAGGTAATTCTGAATTGTTTTTAATTCCGAAATAGTCCATGAACAAAGCGCTTGTACCATATAACAGCGGCTTGCCGGCAGCATCTGCTTTGCCAGTAATAGAAATAAGTTCCTTTTCAAGAAGTTTCTGGAGGGTGTAGTCGCAGTTAACACCCCTTATCTGCTCTATTTCAAGTTTTGTTACCGGTTGTCTGTAGGCAATTATAGCCAGCGTTTCCAGTGCAGCCTGACTCAGCTTCTTTTTTGATCTTTGGATCTGGAGCTGATGAATCAGCACGTGATGTGCTGACTTTGTCAGGAACTGGTATCCTTCATTAATCTCAACAAGTGTAATAGCAAAATCATCGCCATCGTATTTCTCTTTTATTGCTTTTAAATGAGCAATAATATCATCCTCGCTGATATCAATTCCAAGGCCCGAATGTATGACAACCTGAATTTCCTTAACAGGTAAGCTTTGTTCAGAAGCAAATACCAGCGCTTCTATATTTAATCTTATATCTTCCACTTTTCAGCGGCAAACTTATATAAATTTTCAGAAGTGTTTTCAGAAACAGAATATAAATATAGTACTTCACTCCTGGATTAAAGACAGGGCATCAGGCTAAAGCCATGTCAAATGGTTGGCCGGAACGCTGTTAGGCATAAAATGTCCTGCATGGATCCAGGTTAACCATGATCTTGTAATTTCGGGCAGGTTATTTAAAAAGCAGAGACAAAAAAAAGCGGTGAAACTTTTGGGAAGCTTCAGCCGCTAAACACACACTTAGATAAAATATTTTTAATCCTTAAAATTGCAGATATACATTACAATATTACATTAATAAACATTTCGATAGTATTGGATTGAGTATCCGGTACGGATTAATTAGTAAACGGTTTAAGAGGGATGCTAATTTGAACTTTTGTTCCTCCTGAGGGTATCTGGGTAACCTGAATTTTTATTTGATCGCGTTTGAATTTGTTTAACAGAACTATCCTTTGCTCCGTTAACTGCATTCCCCTGCTAATATGATCTCCGGTTTTAAACTTTTTCGAATTCTCAATCCCCACACCATCATCAGCGATTTCAATATTCAGCTCATCGTTCCGTTTCCGGATAGATATCTTGATAGTCCCGGGACTATCCTTGGGCATAATGCCATGCCATATCGCGTTCTCAACATAAGGCTGCAACAGCATAGATGGAATATACATTTGCTGATTATTTATTTCCCGGTCGACGTCTATGCTATAATTCATTTTTTCGCCAAATCTCATTTTTTCCAATGACAGATATAGGGTCAGGTAGCTTACTTCTTCTTCAACGCTTATATAGCTCTTATTACAGATATCAAGATTCTTTCGGATAAGGCGGGCAAACCCGGTCAGGACCTGGTTCGCCATTGTATTTTCCTTCGTGTTAATAAAATACTGTATGGAGTTCATCACATTAAAGATAAAGTGAGGATTCATCATCGCCTGCAATGCTTGTTGCTCCAAAGAGATTATACGTGTTTTCGTAATTAATTTTTCCTTTTCTTCAGTCTGCTTTATTCTGAAATAATAACGGATCAGAAGAAACAGGAGGTAGACAAGAGCCAGTGCAGAAAGCAGAATAAACCCCCATGTTTTCCAAAAAGGAGGATACACAGTGAATCTTATTTTTGCTGGAATACCCCATTTTGTGTCTAAACCCTTTGCCCTGATTTCCAGTAGATACTTTCCTGGCTCCAGGGATCCAAATTCTAATGTATTTCCCTGTGTTTCGAACCACCGGGAGTCGTGATTAAGCTTGTATCCATAAAGAATGTGAGCGGGATGGCTGTAATCTAAAGCGATATAGCTGACGGTTATATTATTTTGAGTATAAGAAAGATGCAAATACTCATCCGCTTTAACGGGACGTTTATCCACCAGAACATTTTTTAAATAAACTGCAGGGGGTATACCTGGCGGCCGGAGTGCGGGACGAAATACAGAAAGTCCGTTATTGGTGGCAATATAAATGGTGTCGTTCCTTGCGAACACGTCGTTTATTTCGTTAGATATCAGTCCGTTTTCGGTGTTATAACTGTCGACCTTATTTGTTTCCTTATTGAAATTGATAAGGCTAATACCT
>DALYUO010000356.1:2442-3831 GCA_031981225.1 Pararcticibacter sp. | reverse complement strand
GTCGCTTCATCCCAAGCCGTATTGGTGGCCGTCAGTATATCCGAAGCAAGCGGCGGGATGACGAAAGTCAGGTTGCCATAGTCGTCATATACGTAATACGTATCATGCGGTGTCGCTCCGTTCATCCTGCGCGAAAGAACCATACGTCCCGCCTTGTCTTTAAATTCATAACCGGCGTGGTTGTCCTCGTCTGTTGTTCTGGTTACATATAGTTCGTAGTCGGCATAATATCCGGCCTTTATGAGCGTCGGAGCAGCATAGGTTCCACTTACCGTATACCTGGCACAAGATAATATGCCAGATGTACCGAAGTTCGCCATCCGGTCGGTTTTAACGGAACGGCCATTACTAAACCAGTCATTACCCGGTCCGAATTGCTTCACAACGAGGTCCAGTGGAGATCCGTCATAGATCGTCTGGCTATAAGGACGCTGATCGTTTCCATAGGTCGTCGTTGTCTTAGCCGCCTGTTCGATTTCTTCAGGGGACAAGAATATTCCACCGTTTGTATTTTTAGCTATAGGCAACCAGTTTTTTGACTTCCTGAAAAGGCCATCCGTTTCCTGAAGTGTTACCCGGTCGCCGCCCAACGGAGCTACATCAAGCTCTATGTTTACTGTTGGATACCCGAAATAATCAAAATACTGAACATTCCGCTGTAGTTCCCCCACTGCAAGGGTTTCCAGGTTATCTGTTTCTATAGTGGGTGTAAGTGAGAATTCTTTAGTTTTGAATGTAGCTATCTAAGGGAAGATTACAAGATCACCGTAGGAATTCCCAACATTCTTCTTCCACCACCACTTTTGGGTATTTCTACCTTCCTAACAGCTTCTGGACGATAATTACCTTCCAAGATATCAGGCCTTAATGTTTGCCAGTTTGCATTCAGGTAGTCACGAAGTTCATCGGTCTGCATACCATCAATGCAACCGGCGCCCCTATTGGCAGTAACCTGCCTAAAGGCTCTTTGTACATTTCGGATGTTAATATTTCTTCAAGCATGCTACTAAAAAAAAACTCCTTCCCAGGCATTGTGCACATTGGTTGCACGGCTAAGCTCAGCTCCTCTTGCAATTTACTCTCGGATTCTGTCCTACCCTCGTGCAAGCAGTTCTCTAACGTGTTTCAGATGTCAATGCTTTACCATAAACTTTATGTTTCCTTTGCCATCCTAACATTCAGTCCTTCCCTCTCTTGCGGTATTATGACCTCGGCTGACTTCTCAATATTCCATAATTCGTCTCCGAAAAATGTTTCCTCGCCTGCATTCGCGGATGCATTTGACAGATTGTATTCAGATCTCCCAGGGTAAGACAATCTACTTTCTATGGATGTAACCCCCGTATCTACGTAATGGTGTCCTCGCAGTATTGGACTTCTATTTGTGTC
>DALYUO010000356.1:815-2432 GCA_031981225.1 Pararcticibacter sp. | reverse complement strand
AGATTCGTAGTCACCCACGACACCCTTGTCTTTAGTTAACACTTCCTACTGCTAACGTGTTCGGGATTCGCACCCTATAGTCGATTGCCATGCCCGGCACACAACAAAAAGCCTGGCTCCAACTAAGAACCAGGCTTGTAATTATTCTTAACTGCGATCCTTAGGCTTTAGCCTTTTTTCCTTTCTTTATTCCAGCATAAATAGCATATAAGCCAAATAATGCTAAGACACCGCTTGATAGAAATTCAGTAGTAATATTTTCGTCAGGCAGTAAGATTCTATCAGTACCCTCTAGGTATTTAACCCTTATGATATCTCCAATATTATGTTCTTCACAGAAGCCTCCCGGAACTTGCTTAGAAATAATCTTATCCTGATACCGGACTTTCATGAACCATTTAGCCCTTGTTCCAAGACATGAACCAGGCTTCTCAATGATTTCCATTTCTACTGTACGCCCCTTATTTAATATCTCCAAGTTTACAAACTCATCCTTTACGAAAAAGACCGCCCCGATCACTAATAAAGCTCCTATTAAAACATATGCTGATTTCATCTTCTAGTTCCGAAAAATACTTGGTTATATTTTGTATTATCCTGCTGAACAAATGAGTTTGGGCTGATAGTAGCTCCACCACCACTACGGGCAGTATTTGAAGTGCTTTGTGCTGTATTACCAACAACACCTCCTGCAGCTTGTTTAACTGCATTTTTTGTATCCAAACTTGATTTGGCTGCTGTTACAGCTTGTGCTCTTCCAGAACTTGAGGGATCGCCGGCACTTACTCTTTCTGCCCGGCTTAGCTGTCTTTCTGCTGTTTTAATCCCTAAAGCCCCGTCCAGCCTCTTAGCTACAGCACCCCCTACTTTATTAGCCACTACATCCGAAACAGTTTGAGTAACAGAAACAGATTGATTATTAATAAGTTGATTAGCAACAGATTCACCGGCATCTATACTTGTACTTATAGCGATTTGCGCTCCCTTACCTCCAATTGCCGACAATCCCATTGTAGCTGCTCCTGCTACTCCAGATATAGCGATACTTTTCAAATCAACATTTGTAAACGCCTCGGTCCCTGTCTTTCCAGCCATGAAGTTACCCGCTACTTGAAAACCATAATCGACGCCCGCACCTACAATAATCCAAGAATCGGATTTTTACCATCAGGGTCAATATTATTTACTGGATTATTAAAGTAGTAGTGGTAGGGTGTCCAACTTTCCTGATCTTCTTCATCAGGAATGGGGCCTATAGTCGTAAAACGGCCAATCACCGGATCATAGAACCGTGCGCCATAATCATATTGATCTAGCTCTTGCTGCAATTCCTTTCCATTATATGTATAGTTCATCTTTGGCGAACTGACGTCCGTTATAGTACAGCAGTTGACAGGCGGCCTGTGGTTGATCTGGTGGCTGAAAACGTCATAACCAGAAAAGCTCATCGCAGAAAACAACAAAACCTGATCTGATTGAATCAGGCTTGTAATGATTTCTTGAATTACTAAAAGGGGGCTACCTTGTTACTTATAGCTTTTAAAAGCGTCGCTAATCGATCAAAATCAGAGAAAGATATCATTTCCTTTTTTTGTAAACTCTGTTTTAGATAATGTA
>DALYUO010000356.1:0-721 GCA_031981225.1 Pararcticibacter sp. | reverse complement strand
CAAGTTGAATTTCCAAAAGATTCTCGGTTCGGATCTTTTTTATTATTAAAGCAAACATCCCTTCAAGTTCCGCAATTGAAACAACATTACTCTCCATCTCTTAATTTATTTAATTCCATTCTTATTTTTTTCAGCTCATTTTCTTGCTTACTAATTTGTCCCTGAAGTGCTTTTACCCTACCAGATATTATTTTTGCTCGCATCTCATCACTTTTACCTTCGAGTAATCCCTTATTATCAAATTTATCAGGGTTTTTCAAATACTGTTGTAGCTTTTGCTTATGTTCAGAAATTAGATTTACAAATGACTTCTCCGATTTCAACAAGCTCTTTTCAGTCTGTAACACACTCTTTGCCACGTCAGCTATTGCATTCTTCACGCCTGGTGCTTTTATAAATATTCCTGCAGCGGGGCCACCTCCGGGCATAGATCCTAAAACATTTAAACCTGCATTGGCCATTGCAGCTAGCTTCCCGCCAGCCGGCACATTAGTCATAGTCAAAGATGCTTTTCCATTTGAGTAAGTCATCTTGCCTTCCTGCATTGGGCTATCGCTAAAAAGAGATTTGCCCCAGCTAATAGCAGTCGAAATCCCAGAGGCTATATTATCTCGTGCTTCTAAATAGAGATTCTCAACAAGAGATAGACCATTCCCGTCATTTGGCCATTTACCATCGGGGTCAGTAAATCGAATTGAATTATTGAAAGAATATATGTAAG
>DALYUO010000355.1:0-3836 GCA_031981225.1 Pararcticibacter sp. | reverse complement strand
CCCGCCAGCACAATCCATCCTGAAATATTAATATGGTAAGCAAAGTCTTCAAGCCATTTGTGCATGATAAACCATGTCAGGGGAGCAGCGATAACAAAAGCTATAATCACTAACCTGGCAAAATCTCTTGATAACATGACTATTATGCTGGCAACACTGGCACCCAGAACCTTGCGGATCCCTATTTCTTTAACTCTCTGATTTATCGTGAGCAGGGCAGAGGCAAACAAGCCCATGCAGGATACGAATATAGCCAGACCGGCTCCAGCTGAAAATATTTTCGACATGCCATCTTCTTTTTTATACTCCCTGTCTGTGTTCTCGTCCAGAAATGAAGCGGCAGCAAGACTTCGTGGATTTACCTCTTTCCAGGCTTTTTCAACGAGTTGCATTGAACGAGGTTGTCACCTTTAACCTTTACAAAAATATAGGATACAGGCCAGGCTCCCGGCTGGATCACCATAGTAAGAGGCTGGATCTCCTGGTGCAGGTTCTTGAAGTGAAAATCTTTTACGACGCCTATCACCTTCACATTTTGACCTTCATCAAGAGGAAGGATGGTTCCTACCGGCTCCTTTTCTCCCAAAAGCGCCGCCATTTTTTCATTTATCAGAACAGAAGCCGTATCTGTACCGAAAGCTCTTGAAAAATCCCTCCCTTTAACAAGCGGGATATCCAGGGTTTTTAGATAGTCGTAATCAATGCGCAGCCAGTTGGTTTTTATTTCCCTGTTCTTGTAATCAAAACCCATTACGGAATTAGTTACAGAGCCGTCCAGTCCCCGCCCGAGATTAATGTCGGTACCTGTTACACTCACTGCTGCCGGTACAGACGCCATTTTGTTTCTCATCTGCTGCAGGGCGCTTTCCGGATCGATGTCACTTCCGATAGGGATGCTGATAACTTCAGTTTTATTAAATCCCAGGGGCATGTTCCTCAGGAAATTAAGCTGTTTGCTGATTGTAAGAGTCGATACAATAAGAATGATAGCTATGCAGAACTGAACGATAGTTAAAGTATTCCGTAATCGGTTTTTCGAACCAACGTTTAGTTTCCCCTGCAGCGTCCGCAGCGTATTAAAACGGGCCATCACCAACGACGGATAGCCGCCCGCGAGGGCTGTAGTTACCAGAAAAACCAGGCAAAATAGTAATAGGGCCCGGCCGGAGAAAAGAATTTCAAGTGAAATGTTGGAGCCTGTAGCTGCGGTATACGACTTCAGGCCTGCGAGTAGCATGCCCACGCCTGCAAGCAGAGCTAAAAAGCATAAAATAAAGGCTTCACACCAGAACTGTGTAATAAGTTGCCTTTTCAATGCTCCGAATGTTTTTCTAACCCCGATCTCCCTGGCACGCGTAAAGGAAGCCGCCAGCGAGAGGTTGACAAAATTGCTGCCGCCAATGAAAAGGATGACACCGCTTAACAGAAGAAGAACCAATGGAAAAAAGGGCTTCATACTCTGTCCGACTGAACTGATATTGCTGAAATGAACTTCGTCAAGAGGAAGTAGTTTCAGGTTCATGAACTGGCCGCCGGCATCCGGTTTTGCACCGTCACGTTTCAGGTTCTTTATATTGGTTTGAAAGTACTTATTTATAAATGGTCTTGCTGATTGTTCGAAAGAATCAGGAGCAATATTATCAGCAAGTTGTAAAAACACAGGATGATTATGGTTGCTCCATTTATCCTCATTTCCCTTATATCCGGGGAAGTTCTCAAACCGCGAAAGAATATCAAACTTTAACGAAGAGTTTTTTGGAGGATCCTCGGCAACCCCGGAAATAATATAACTCTTCCAGCCGCTATCTGTCTTTATTTCAATTGTTTTACCTGTAGCATCTTTTGTCCCCATAACCGTTTCCGCATAAGATCGGGAAATAATCACTTCATCGGTTTTTTGAAGTGCTCCTGCAGCGTTGCCGCTGAGAAGGGGGAAAGAGAACATTTGAAGGAAAGAAGGATCTGCATATTTAAGAGAGATGTCAAAGAACTTGTCCTTATACCGCAAGAGCCCGCCCGAATTGCCGAAGCGGCTTATATACTTTATTCCGCTTAGCTCCTGCTGCGCGGCAGGAGCAAAAGGAACAGGCATAGGCGAATCGTTCTCGATACCATGGGGACTGTATTGCTGTCTGTACGCCTGATATATTTTATCCTTGTTCTTGTGAAAAGTATCAAAGGAGAACTCAAACATCGCAGTGAGGAACAGAATAAGGGCCGCCCCAAAGGATATACTTAAGCCGAGCATCTGGATCAGGGTGAAAACTTTTCGTTTCCACATATTTCGTATAGCGATCAGTATATAGCTTCTTATCATTTTACAGTATTAATTACGGAGTAGGATTTCTGCCCCCGTAATCTCCTTCATAAGCAATGCCTTATTTTTAATCATTTGATTGTTAATGAGTTGTTTGTTTGTTTTGGATGCAGGATGTCCATTGATGAACACCGTATGTACGATACCGTACAGCTAAGTGGCACTTCTACCAAACCAGAGAACTTAGACAATTTATGTGTAAAACGTACTACGTAAAACTTATTACTTAGAACTTACTACGTACAACCGGCATCAAATATTATAAGCATGAGTATGCTTAATTTCTTTCAAAACGAAGGCGCTGTTGAGTACACCGATATTGCTGATTTTGGATAGCTTGTATCGAATAAAATTATGGTATTCGTCGATACTTCTCACGTTAATCTTCAGAAGAAAGTCAATCTGACCTGCAATATGGTAACATTCCTGTACTTCTTCCAGGTTTTGTATTTCTTGCTCAAATTTATCGATAAAAGCTTCATTATGATACCGCATTGATACCTGGCAGTAGGTTGTAAAAGGCTGACTTAAGAGGTTTTTGTCTAAAACAGCGACATACTGTTTGACATAGCCAAGGTTCTCAAGCCGCTTTATTCTCTCGTACACCGGCGAGATAGTAAGGTTAAGCAGCGAGGCAAGTTCTTTCGTCGTTATCTTGGCATTTTGCTGCAACTCCTTTAAAATAATCCTGTCAATATCGTCGATAGCATTCATACTGGTAAAATTTTCTGATTCCGGTATTTTGTGATAGCTAATTTAGATTTATTTTTTGCTCCTCGTGGCTTATGCAGCAAAATTTATGGAGATATGGTATTTATTAAATAAAATTCCTTTCTTACATCGCTTCAATTAGAGCATTTAATCCGTTCGCTTTGAAGCAATATTTGGATATTTGTTGTATTAAAACTCTTTGTGAATATTACGCTTATTTATAATCTCCCTTACAGGAGTAATCATTTTCAATGGAAGAAGAAAGAATTTCGGTTTTTGATGTATTTAAAATAGGCGTTGGTCCCTCAAGTTCACATACACTGGGTCCCTGGAAAGCAGCACATCAGTTTGTTAAGTCACTGCAAATTAATGGTTTATTGAATAGGGTCGAATCCCTTACGGTAATGCTATATGGATCACTCGCTAAAACCGGCAGGGGGCACGGAACTGATATTGCCATCATGCTGGGCCTCATGGATTGTGATCCCGTTACAATCGATACGTCTACTATTCCTCGGATTATTGATGGAGTGCGCCAAACTTCGGAAATCACCTTAAGTAGAAGTACACGGATATCGTTCGCTCCGGAAAGTAATATTTTATTCGAGTATAATGAATCTCTTCCATTTCACCCCAATGCGATGACCTTTATAGCAGAGGCGGGTGAATCGGGCCAGTTTATCGAAACATGGTATTCCATCGGTGGTGGTTTTATAAAGAAGGAAGGTGAATCAGATAATGTTGACAAGCCGGTGAAATTACCGTACCCCATTAACTATGCTGCCGACTTGCTTAAGTGGTGCGAGAC
>DALYUO010000354.1:2170-3854 GCA_031981225.1 Pararcticibacter sp. | reverse complement strand
CCGCTAATTACGAGCCGGGCTTTATTCCAACTATTCAAATCTTTATTGAAAGTTCTTACATATAATCCTGCTGGGGTGCTTTCCACTTGAGGCTGAACCCATGCGAAGAATAAAGTACCATCGGGGTGTACCGAAAGGGCAAAATTATCAGAAGTACCAAGAACAGGAACACCCTGTCCTACTTCTTTCCAGACACCGTCCTCCAACTTCATCACGTGGTCAACCCTTTTACCAGATACCGATTCCTGATAGGCAGCATACGTGGTGCCATCAGGCGCAACGGCAGGACAAACCATCTGATATCCGGCAGTAGCATTAGCGCCGAATGAACTCGTGCCCACAATATTCCAGGCTGAACCATTTAAAACAAACACGGATGGCCTGTTGGTATTGGTAGAACGATCCATTACACCAAGATATAGCTTACCGTTTGCCTTGATCAACTGGGTGTAAAAAGCCAGGACGCCAGGAGTGCTATCGTACGACCATTGTCCGTTTTTAAAGCTCATCACAACTACTGCCCGGTTGGCTATTCCCGGCTCAGGGGTTGCGCCATCCTTAGTCATAGAAATGTACGGTATGTTCGAGTCGTCAAGCGCTATTGAAAGGTAACTTGGTTTGAACAATGTAAACCGACTGCTACCAACAACCGACCAGGTATCCGTATATTTGATTACGGTTGCCTTCTGCTCAGTATTCATGTACTCTTTATAGACGACATAGGCATTCCCTGCTTTATCGTATGCAATGGCAATATTATCAGCTCTGAATTCCGATGCCCCCTTTTGACTTCCCAAAAATTGCCATCCACCTGCAGTAAGCGCAACAACTGCGCACTTTTTGTCGATTGTGGCAATGGATGCTCCATTTTCATCGATTCCGGTACGTTGATAAGCGATTGCCGGAAGGTTAGTTACCGGATTAATAGCCATCTTTATCCCTGCAGCGCCTGATCCGGCAATGTTCGATCCTATTAGCCGCCATTCATATTCTTTAATATATGTGATGGTCACTGAATATCTCTGGGGATCGGTGGATCCTGGCTCTGACACCTCATATACCAGCTTATTCTCCGATGATTCAAGGGAGCTGGAAAAGTCGTTCTTACTTACTCTGCTTTGTTGCTCTACACCGGCCACCTTTACGACACACCCTTCCGAGACCTCAAAACTACTAAATTGAGACCTCTTGCCTTTCCAACGAAATCGCGTAACAAGAAACCCGCATTATCCTCCTTATAAAATCCGAAACTCAAAAATGCGGACTTTCTTCTGAGCTTGATTATGTATTGACGGACGCTTTTATCCTCCGCCTTTATCTGGTACTTGATTTCCCCCTTGCTATAGTCCTGAGAGGTTATCCCACTTTCCTGAACTTTTCCATCCACCTGGACGATTGTTCGTTGATTAATGCGTTCGAAAGACGCAACCATCTGAGTTATGTCTGCAGCATTCGGAACATCTACTAAAATGGTATCTCCTTCAATTTTCCCGGCTATGTCGGCAGTCAGACCTGGGTTTTTATCAGCAGTGAAAACAAAAGAGGCAAAATCCTTCTCATATACCATGTCGTCTTTTTTACAACCTCCGGAGAATGCAATAAAGGCAAGGATAATGGTCATTATATGTGTTAAATCTTTTTTCATGATACAGCTATGAGGTTTTTTTAAAATTCTCGGGCATAA
>DALYUO010000354.1:0-2155 GCA_031981225.1 Pararcticibacter sp. | reverse complement strand
TACATGGCGTTTCTACCAAATATTTCTTAGCAAGTTCTGAAATCATTTGAGGCGTTATAGAGCTAAGCATCTTCTCGTATCCGGTAAAATAATCCCAGTTTTTAAATCCATAATAAAAGTGATTTCTGAGGTTCGAACTCCAGAAGGAGTTTTTTTCCGACTGCTTCTTATATTCATCCAACAGCTGAACTTTTATCCGCTCCAATTCGGTTACAAAATAAGCAGGATCTGCTGCGACTTTTTTTACCTCACTTTGAGCTTGTTTAATCAGAAAATCTGTGGATTCGGGAGCGCATGTAAACATGATACGCGACCGGATGAGTTTACTCGGTTTGTTCGTCGACGAAACAGACACTCCCACGCCATAGACACCCGAGTTCTCCTCGCGAAGATTCATCCGAAGCTTTACTTTAAGCACCTCCTGCAGCACCTCCTGCCGGAGCAGATTCATCTCATCAAACTTTATATCATTATTCTGATAAAACAGGTTTACCGTACTTTTCGGCGCCTTTCCCGAATAAATCAGAATATCTTTTGGCTTTGTGCCGCCGGTTGGGCCATTATAAACATATTTCTCCCGGAAAGTCCCAGCAGGCAAACCGCCGATATATTTCTCTATATATTCACGGATATCCTCTTTCCTGAAGTCGCCAACAATTATAAACTGAAATCCTTTTGCCGAACCGAAACGACTGTTGAAAGCAGGCAAAATCTCGTCTTTCTTAAGCTCCTTTCTTATGCGTTCAGAAGTGACTCCGCTCATATAGTCTTCATCTCCCTTAAGAAGCTGACCTATGGCTTTTGTGTATTCATAAGAGGGCGAAAGCTTACTGTTCTCTGTATCCTCAATACCCTTTCTGCGGGCCTGTTCGAAAGCAAGCGAATCCACCTTCGGCGACGTCCACTTAAGATACATCAGCTGAAACATAGTCTTAACGTCTTTCCAGTCGGTGCTTGCTCCTACGCCTTCCCTGGCTCCCGAAAGGACGAGAGTTGCTGAAGCTGTATTCCCGGTAAGATACTGGCTGAGAGCACGCCGGCTAAATTCACCAACGCCGCTTTGGCCAATTACGCTTTTTGAAAAGAGAGCCGGAATATACATCGACGAATCGATAGCATAAATTCCTCCCTCCCTGAAACCGGAAAGCATCAAAAAGTCTTTTCTTTCAGTGGTCGGTTTCAAATAAACCGTTGTTCCGTTAGAAAGCTTCCATTCTGTAACACCAACGTCTTTAATCAACTTCTCTGCAATCACCTTTCCCCCTTCAGGCTCTGTAACGAGAAGCTTTTCAGGTACCTTAACATGGTCTTCCCAAGGCCGGATCGGCTCCTTTGATACAGCCGCGATCATCTTCCTCAGCATTGCTTCATCCGGCAAGTTCGAAACTTCCTTTTCCGGGGCTGTAAGAAGCACCACCGTATTTCCAGCCTTTCTGAAAGACTGCATATAACGAAGAAGAACAACGGAATCTATTTTTGGCATTAACTTCTGAGCCAGGCGATACTTTTCCTGTCGTGTGAGTATTGTGTTACCGTTATAGAAATCGGATTTAATCTCATCTGCGTAAGTCTCAGACTGCGTCTTGTTTTCCATCTCCACTGCCCGCTTTAACTGCAACAGGTATTCTTTCTTTAGCCTATCAATTTCCTCTCCTGTAAAACCATAGCGGTATATTCGTTCGGCTTCGGTTAAAAAACTACTGATGCCATCTCTAATCTGATCGTTATGAAGCGAAACGCCACTACCAATCATTCCGTTCTTCAATACCAGAGTACTGATCGACATACTTCCATCTTTAAAATCGTTTTGAAGCTGAGAGATTCTGTTAAAACGACTTTTTGAAAGATTATTAAGAAACATCCGCTGGAGGTACCGCTGAAAATCCTGCTCTGTGGCTGTGCTGCCAAAAGGCTCAGTTTTAGTAAAAATACTTAATTCTACAGAGGTAGCTTCCTTATCGGTTAGAATAGAAAAAAGTGTATCCTTATGAGCCGGGAGTGAATAATAGATCCGGGGCGACTTATCTTTTACCTTGACCTTCCCGAATTCCTTCCTGATATATTTTTCAACTATTTTGCGGTCGGCATTGGTCACCACAGCTATGGCCATCAGGTCGGGTCTGTACCATTTTTCGTAAAATTCCGAAATAGTTTC
>DALYUO010000353.1:0-3865 GCA_031981225.1 Pararcticibacter sp. | reverse complement strand
TTACGAATTAATGGGAAAACAAAAAAGGGTGTCCTTACTTTTTGGACACCCTCTTGTTGCTCTTAAGCCTAGACTCGAGCTTTGCAGAATGAGAAAGGAGCAAAATCTACATGGGTAAATAGTAAAAACCTTCCGGTATTGCAAATCGCAATCTCATCTCCTACATTTACATAAACCTTCACGCAATCCCAAATGAAAAAAATACCATTCCTGCTGTTACTTTTCCCGGCATTATCCAGTTACAGCGTCGCTTACGCCCAGCAAACCGAAGGCAAACAGAATCAATTGTCAGGGAAGGCACATATAAGGATTGATGTTTCTCATATGCAGGATACATCCGGAAAATTTATGCTTATGATTGGAGGATCGGTGTTCTATCCATATATCCAAGACAATATGCTTCTTGTTGACAAAGATCTGGAAGAGCCTAGAAGAAGCTTTTTAGCCTTTTTTCCCAAAAAGAAAATGAAGGAAAATTCGGGTAAGCCGCTTAATGAAATTGCCGCTGAGGTTTCAGACTATTTCAATTTTTTGGCTGTTCCAGGTACAAACAAAATTATTGTACAGGAGTCGGTGGCAGGCAGTGAGATTGCCGGGGGGACAAGGGCGCAAAAAGACTACTTCTCGTTGCTTAAGCTGAAAAACAATTTTGAAGTTCGGATAAAAGAAGAGTATGCTCCGTTGCTTAACGAAATAAAGAACGAAAAGAAACCTTCCGTTAAAGATTCGCTCCTGTCGCTCTTTTATAGCAATGCCCAAAAAGAATCTCCTAAATATTACCGGAATACGATTCTTGGCTTTGTGAGGGACAACCCAGATTCGCCGGCCTCGCTCGTTGAACTTGAAGACTATTCGTATGAAGAAAACAAAGATCTAAAGCTATTCTCTTTTTTGTACAATAACCTCTCAGATAGGATGAAGGCACTGCCAACCGCAGAACGCATTTATGGCACGGTCGATGCCGAAACCTTTGCAGCCGATTCTCTTCTGGGCAAAATGGCACCGAACTTTAGTCAGAACAATCCAGCGGGCAAAACCGTTTCCCTAAGCGATTTTAAAGGCCATGTAACCCTGCTGGAATTCTGGGCAAGCTGGTGCGGCCCCTGCCGGGCATCCAACCCGGCTCTGGTGAAAATTTTTAATAAGTATAGCAATAAGGGTTTCAAAATCCTGGGAGTGTCTCTCGATGACAAGCGAGACCATTGGTTAAAGGCCATAAAAGACGACCATCTTACCTGGGAACATACATCCGACCTTAAATTTTTTAATAATTCTGTTGCTGTTTTATACCACATTAGCAGCATCCCATCAAATTATCTCATTGATAGTTCCGGTAAGATTGTAGCCTGTAATCTCGATGAAAAGCGACTCACAGAACAATTGGAAAAACTGCTGAATTGATTCAAGCCTTCGCCCATGAGAACAATTATCATCTTATCCGTGCTTTTAATAAGCAGGTGTGGTCATTCTGATCAACGATTACAAATAGAGAACACTACGTCGAAAGGCGTTTACTACATTTATTCAAAGGGTTATGTATTGAATCATATTGAGCGGGTAGATCGGTTTGTAGACGCCAGAAGTAGAATGGGCGATACTTCTTATGTTAACTATTTACCTCCCAAATCTATAACCCGAATAATTGTAAATTCCACATGGGAGGGGTATGTAGAAAGCACTCCTGGCGAACGCATTAATTTCTTCTTTTTTCCAGTGGACACTTTGAGTCGATATACCTGGGAGGAAATTATGGAGGGCCGCCGTTATTCTAATATGCTTTCGTATAAGATTAGCGACCTGGAGCGGATGAATTGGCTGATAACCTATCCTGCGGAGAATTATAAGGTTCCTTCTGGTCGAGGTTTGTTTAACAACAAAACTCTTCTCAAAATGCTTAACATTGATTCTACTTTTAGATAGAGGCGTAGTGGAGAACGATGAAATGAACCAGTATCGCCGTGAATATAATCAACTCTTACAGGTAATAGGTATGAAATCAGTATATCCACTACAATTGATACCCCAGAAATAAAGATCCTAATTCCCCAAAAGTGACCGCGATCATTTCCCTGTTTATGCAAGGTTCCTAACTTAGCTATACCAAACATTATTATTCAAGCAGAACATGGGCAGATATTTTGACCCACTGACGGACTGGTCATTCAAACGGCTGTTCGGAGGCGAGCCTGGCAAAGAAATCCTGATCGAATTTTTAAACGACCTGTTTGCCGGCGAAAAGGTGATCACCGATCTGGTATACGGTCCCGGCGAACATAACGGGCCAGCGAGTGATAAAAAGAAAGTAGTTTTCGATCTTTTTTGTACAGGAAATAAGGGCGAAAAATTTATCGTGGAGATGCAGCGCGGTCGGCAGGATTTCTTCCGGGAGCGGTCAATCTTCTATACATCCAGGGTAATCAGCAACCAATGGCCGGCAGGAATGGCGCATTTCAGCTATGACATTCCCGAAGTATACCTCATCGCCATCCTGGAGTTCCGGATGGGTAAAGAGCCTTCCGAACAATATTTCCATAATATCTGTTTAATGGACAGAGACAGCAAAGAAATATTTTACAAAAAGCTGGGATATAAATTCTTGGAATTGCCTAATTTTACAAAAGAGGCAGAAGATCTGGAAACAGATGTCGAAAAATGGACATACCTGTTAAAGAATATGAGCCGTTTAGATCAGATTCCGGTCTATCTGAACAAGCGGATATTTCAGCGGATCTTCCAGATAGCAGAAATAAGTAATTTAACACCGGAGGAGCAAACGATGTACGAAGCAAGTTTAAAAGATAAGTGGGATTACGAAAACGTTCTTGCCACTGCTATGAGAGAGAGTGAACTTAAAGGTGAACTTAAAGGCAAGCTAGAAGGCAGACTAGAAGGTGAACTTAAAGCAAAACTTGAAACTGCCCGCGAAATGAAAGCTGCAGGGCTGTCGATATCGCAGATTGCGCAGTTTACCAAGCTCTCAGTCGAAGAGATCAATAAGCTATAGCTATTAAGATTCAGCAATAAATCACAAGCCCGGCGTAGCCGGGCTTTGTTGTTTTTAAGCATTGGCTCCGGCTCTGCTGTATGAGAACCTCTCTCCCTTACGGGAACCCGTAACCTCCCTTTCCCCCTCTCTGTATCTTTACCCTATAGAACCAATAACAATGATAGATTTCCGAGATTCAGTACTTCAATTTACAGCGGAAGCCGAAAAGCAGTGTAAAACTTTTCTTTCCTCTTGCAAATCACCATTCCCCTCCTACATTTACATAAACCTTCAAACTCTATTTTCCTTTCCCTGATGCCGGTAAAAGGGGCCGGCCATCGAAAAACTTCAAAGGCAAAACGACATTGAAAAAAATAGAGCCTCACAGATTACAGGAGCTGATTTATCAGGATTTGCTAATCTATCCAGAAAGCCAAATAGGCGATATTCATACTCGAATAGGAAAAGAAATACCGAAACGGAAATTAAAATCCGAATTAGATAAAATGGTGGATGGTGATAGGTTAGTTAAATCGGGTGAAAAGAGGTGGACAAATTATTCTATCAACAAAAACCTGCAAAATAAAGGCTAAAATGTTGATAGAACAAGCCAAGGTGTTATCTAATCGGCTTAAACACATAGAATTATCTATTGACACCTTTCAATAGCATTAAACACTACCGGACCCTGAAATTATCGAGCAGGATAGATAATCCAGACTAGAATGCTATGATGTTTACAAACATCATAGCAGATGTTATTAGCATTTTAATTACTCATACAAATATGTATGTCAGTACCTTAAAACTAAATTAGTATAATTACCCGTTGTGCGGTTTGAGTAAAAGTAAATAAATGAAAAAAGAAGAAGGAATAAA
>DALYUO010000352.1:3067-3871 GCA_031981225.1 Pararcticibacter sp. | reverse complement strand
GGCAAGCTGGTTAAACAGGGGCAGCAGGATAGCCGACAACAATACCGCAAATACGAAAGCGATCAGACAGACGATGATCGACTCGCCCATAAACTGGCGGGACAGCTGCATTTTTCCTGCACCAACAACTTTACGAATACCCACCTCCTTGGCCCGTTCAATAGACCTTGCAGTGCTTAAGTTGACAAAGTTGATACAGGCTATTACCAGTATAAAAATGCCGATGATAGAAAATATATATACGTTATTGATATTTCCGGTCTTTCTTCCATCACGCGTCGAATGAAGGTAAACGTCCTTTAAGGGCTCAAGAAAAAGCGTGGCATACATCTGATGCTCCTTCATTTCCTTGCCGTTTCGCCGTTCGAGGAATGCCGGGAACTTCTTTTCCAGAGATTTTGCATCGACGCCAGGTTTTAATAATAGATACGCCGAAGCGCCATAATTTCCCCACTGGTCATCAAGGCCGGAATTGAATTTCTGTGTAAGCGTACTCATCGAAACCAGCATATCCGCTTTGATATGCGAATTTTCAGGAATATCCTTCATTACACCTGTTACTTTTGCCGGAAGTGCATCTCCGGTGACCAATAAGGTTTGTCCGACGGGGTCGTTGTTACCAAAGTACTTTCGCGCAGCGGTTTCGGTAAGGACAACACTCAGCTGATTGTTTAATACTGTTTTCCGGTCGCCCTTAATAAGCTCAAAATCGAAAACCTTAAAGAATGATGAATCGGCAAACAACATGCTTTCTTCCTGGAACTTGATATTATCCTTTCTAACAAGAAGACTCGCATCACTCAC
>DALYUO010000352.1:1921-3057 GCA_031981225.1 Pararcticibacter sp. | reverse complement strand
GGGAAATCGAGTTTAAGATGAGACGGAACTGCCCATGACGGCCCGCTGGCCTGTAAAACCTCAGTTGGTGTTTTAATATCACAAACTATCCTGTATATACGGTCAGCCTTTTTATGAAAGCTGTCGTAGCTTAACTCCAGACCCACGTATAAAAATATCAGAAAGAAGGAAGTCATTCCAACCGCCAGTCCGAGGATGTTGATAAAAGAGAATCCTTTATGCCGCCAAAGGTTCCTGAACGCAATCTTTAAGTAGTTCCTGATCATGAGATGGTTATTGGGGATTGGATGTTAGCGATTGGCTCTGATATAGGAATAATTCGCAAACAGGCAATGCACAACAAGAACAAAAGACGGTTTTAGACTTGTTGGTGGTATTACCATTGTTTTCTGGCGTTGCTGCTTTTCTTTGTCTCATTTGTATTTATTCGTGATGTAAGCTTTTTTTATGAAGGTCTATCTTGTTTTGCACCTCAGCGAAGCGTGTTGCTCTGCATATAACCAGAAGCCAATAGCTAACCGCTAAAGCCAAAAGCTTTACATTATACCATAATATTCTCTGTCACTACCTGCCCGTCGAGCATGCGGATGATGCGGTGGCTGTATCTCGAATCATGTTCTGAGTGAGTAACCATAACGATCGTGGTTCCCTGCTCGTTCAGGTCGGTAAGCAGTTGCATTACGTCATTCCCATTAGATGAATCGAGGTTACCGGTTGGCTCATCTGCAAGGATCAGCTTCGGGTTGTTAACTACAGCGCGGGCAACCGCTACACGTTGCTGCTGTCCGCCGGATAGCTGCTGCGGAAAGTGGTTGCGACGGTGCATGATCTGCACTTTATCGAGTACCGCCTCTACCTTGCGTTTCCGTTCGGCAGCAGGCGTTTTGGTATAGATCAGGGGCAGCTCGACATTTTCATACACCGTAAGCTCATCAATCAGATTAAAGCTCTGGAATACAAAACCTATGTTATGTTTCCTCAGGTCTGAGCGCTTACGCTCATTGAATTTCGCAACCTCCACGCCATTGAACAGATAGCTGCCCCCGTCGGGGTCATCCAGCAACCCAAGGATGTTCAGTAAAGTCGATTTTCCGCATCCCGAAGGGCCCATAATAGAAACAAACTCTCCCTTTGCC
>DALYUO010000352.1:427-1911 GCA_031981225.1 Pararcticibacter sp. | reverse complement strand
AGCAACTGTCTCTACCTCTTCAGTGCGGTAGAACTTCTCAAGATTGGTAATTTTGATCATGTTATATTTGCTATCAGCTTTCAGCAATCGGCTATCAGCTTTTATTTTATATATTAATAATTATGCTCGATGAGAGATTTTCAACAATTGACAATATGGCAGAAAAGCCATTCCCTAACCATTGAAATTTATTCTGTAACTAAGCTTTTTCCGAAAGAAGAATTATATGGATTAACGTCTCAAATGAGAAGGTCGGCGTCTTCTGTCCCAACTAATATAGCAGAAGGCTGCGGCCGAAACTCAATTCCGGAATTAAGACATTTTCTTCTAATCGCTGCAGGCTCGTCTTCTGAGTTACATTACCAACTCATTTTAAGCCGTGATCTTAGTTATATTTCCGATACAATATTTAAAGAACTTTCTGATGAAATTATTCAAATTAAAAAGATGATTTACAGTTACGCAGAAAAACTACTATAGCTGATTTCTGACAGCTGATAGCTGAAAGCCATGTGCTATTGCTTTAGCACCAATTCCTGCACATCACCGAAATTCTCATAACTCGACGTAATCACCTTATCACCCGGCTCCAGTCCGCTTAAGATCTCGTAATAGTCGGGGTTTTGCCTTCCTAACTGAACATCCGTCTTATATGCAGTTTTGCCGTCCTTACTCATTTTAAATACCCAGTTTCCGCCGGTTTGCTGGTAGAAGCCTCCGCGGGCCAGCAATAAAGCCTGTGTTTCGTCGCCCAGTGCAAGCCTCACCTGCAAAGTCTGTCCTCTGCGGATGTTAGACGCCGCTTTGCCGACAAACTCCATATCTACCTGGAAGCGGCCATTGGTTACCTGTGTGAAGACCTTTTTGATTCGCAGCGTATAGACCTTATCTCCCAGCGTAAAGTCGCCCGTCAACCCTGGAAATATTCTTGCAATGTAGTGTTCGTCGATATCAGCACGTACCTTAAACCCGCTCAGCACATCAATCTGTCCGAGCCGTTCACCCTTGTTTTTGTTCTGTCCGATCTCAGCATCCATCGAAGTCAGCTGACCGTCCACCGGTGCACGTACAACCAGGTCGCCAACCTTCTTTTTCATTAGCTGAAGGGCATTGGTCATCCGTTCATATGATTCATTCATCTGGCTCAATTGCTGCTTTACAGAAACAGAATCCTGTTTGAGCACGCGGTCGGCCAGTCTTCTTTTACGCAGCTGATAATTATATTCATTTTCGGTCGCCTGAAACTCCTGTAGCCCGATAATCCTGTCAGCGTAGAGCTTCTTGTTCATCTTGTACTTTCTTTCAGCCTCTTTCAATCCGTTATCCACATCCGCCAGTTGATTTAATTTGGAGATGGTATTCTCCTGCGAATTATTGCGGGTGTTCTGCATTTGGGTAAGAACATCAAAAACTGCAGTCTCCTGGTTTGCAAGAGTAAGCTCAAGATCTGTATTGGAGAGTCGCATAATCGGATCCCCTTTTTT
>DALYUO010000352.1:0-417 GCA_031981225.1 Pararcticibacter sp. | reverse complement strand
GATGGTAGTAAGAGGCATGACAATGCCATTTACCGGTATGAACTCCTGGAACTTCCCTTTGTGTATTTCGCTCACGGTGATCCTCTCAGCATCAACGTTTAGCTTGCTTTTACCAGACGTAAAGTAAATGCTTCCGGATATCAGCAATACTAAAGCCATAATTCCAGCTACGGTAGTAATTCGTTTATTATTCCACTTCTTTTTTTGTAAAACTCTGTCCACAGTATTTGTACTAATCAGATTTACCTGAGTACAAACTGTGCCATAGTCCCAAGTGGTTGATACTTAGTTTTTTATTCGTCGACAGGCTTGAAGGTATGTCCGCTTCCGTACACTAGGTGTCCGAAATTACGAGGGTCGTGCTAAAACTTCACCCTTTTCCCCATCAGCGTGCTGGTATCCTGGCCCTCTTCCGTA
>DALYUO010000351.1:3050-3887 GCA_031981225.1 Pararcticibacter sp. | reverse complement strand
GGCAGGGATGGTGCCTTCAGGATCAACTCATCCTTCGCTAACCCCACACTGATTATTTCCTTCATCGGCTACCAGCCGCAGGAAATCCCCCTGAAACCAGGGCAAACGTTCCTTTCCGTTTCGTTAAACCCTGACAGTACACAGCTCAATGAAGTCCAAATCGTCAGCACCGGTTACCAGCAGATCCCCAAAGAGCGGGCAACGGGAAGTTTCGTGCAGATTAACAACGAACTGTTTAACCGCCGCGTTTCCACCAATGTCCTGGAAAGGCTGGACGGGGTAGCCAGCGGGGTATTATTCAATACCAACCAGTCATCAAGCTACGAACCCTTCAACATCAGGGGGCGAAGCACCCTGCTTACCAACGGCACTTCAAAAGGGGCGGCAGATCCGCTGATCGTACTGGACAACTTTCCCTATGAAGGGGATATTAAGAACATCAACCCGAACGATATAGAAAGCATCACCTTGCTGAAAGATGCAGCGGCAGCTTCCATCTGGGGCTCGCGCTCCGGAAACGGGGTGGTGGTAATAACTACCAAAAAGGGGAGGGCGAACCAGCCCCTGAACATCAGCTTCAACAGCAACCTGACAGTAGCTGAAAAGCCGGATTTGTACTACAGCCGCAACTTCATCAGCGCTTCCGACTATATAGAAGCCGAAACGGCCCTTTACGGAAAAGGCTATTTCAATTCCGACCTGACGAACAGCTCCGGCTATCCGGTGGTTTCGCCGCTTATCGAGATCCTGGGAAACCAGCAGCTTTCCGACACGGAAAAGGAGCAGCAAACCGCAGTCCTGAAGGAACAGGATGTGCGCAGGGACTACATGAAATAC
>DALYUO010000351.1:2022-3040 GCA_031981225.1 Pararcticibacter sp. | reverse complement strand
CATGTATCAGAAAAGCATGAACCAGCAATATTCCCTGGCCCTGAGAGGCGGCAGTAAAAACTTCTCTTACACCCTGTCCACCGGTTACGACCACAACCGGAGTTACCTGGTAAGGAACGGCAACGAGCGGATAACGCTGAACTCCCTGAGCACCTATAAGCCGCTCGATAAATTAGAAATTACCGCCGGGATCCTGTATACCCGCTCCGCCAGCGACAATAATAACAATGTCTTTATGGGGACGTTCGCCGCAGGCGGAAAGTACAACACCATTTTCCCTTACGCCAGCCTTGCCGCTGAGGACGGCAGCCCCCTGCCGGTAATCAAGGGATACCGGCAACGCTACAAGGAGAGCATGGAAGCCAGGGGGCTGCCCGACTGGAGCTACCGCCCGCTTGAAGAGCTGAACCTTGCCGATAATACCAGCCGCCTGCAGGACCTGCTGCTGAGGGCCGGCCTGAAGTACGCCATCGGCGCCGGCTTTACTTCGGAGCTGCTCTATCAGCAGGAGCGGCAGTCGGGATCGTCCAGGAACCTCCAGCTTCAGCAGTCTTACGAGGTAAGGAACTATATCAACCGGTTTGCTTCCATCAATACCAGTACCGGGCTGATTACCTATAACTTCCCCAAAGGCGACATCCTGAACCTGAGGCAATCCGAACTCTCCTCTTACAACCTCAGGGGCCAGCTGAACTACGATCATCTTTTTGCCGGTCAGCATGCCCTGAACGGCCTGATAGGATTTGAACTGAAGGAAAGCAAAACGGATGGCTATGACCGCAGCTATTACGGCTACGACAATGAATACGGCACCTCGGTTACCAATCTCGATTTCAAGAACTCCTATCCCACCAACCCCTCCGGATCAGGCGTGCTGCCTGCCCTGAACAGTCTTGTACCCGGCACGGTCAACCGCTATGTCTCTTATTACGCCAATATGGGCTACACCTACAAGGGCCGGTATACGCTGACGGCAAGCGGCAGGCAGGATGGGGCCAATATTTTTGGGGTGAAAACC
>DALYUO010000351.1:1075-2012 GCA_031981225.1 Pararcticibacter sp. | reverse complement strand
GACAAGGTCACGCCTTTATGGTCTGCCGGAATGGGCTGGACGATCAGCCGCGAGGCTTTCTATCATTCGGGCCTGCTGCCCTTGCTGAAGCTGAGGGCCAGCTACGGGTATAATGGCAACGTGTATAATGCCAGCGCCCTGCTCACGGCGCGGTATATCGGCAATAACGTTCTGGGCCTGCCTTACTCGGTAGTAAACCGGCCGCCAAACCCCGGTTTAAGCTGGGAGCGGGTGAAAAACGTGAATATCGGACTGGATTTTGAAAGTGCAGGCAACCGCGTTTCGGGGACTATAGAGTTCTTCCGGAAAGAGGGTAAGGACTTGATTGAGGATATTCCGCTTGCGCCCTCCCGGGGCTTCTCGTCCTTCAGGGGCAATGGCGCCAGCACGCGTACCAAAGGACTGGACCTAACCCTCAACACGGTGAACCTGAAAGGGAAATGGAACTGGAAGTCGGTCATCCTGTTCAGCTACGCATCCGACAAGGTCACCGCCTTTGACCAGTCGTACAACAATACGCAGCTCACGCAGGCCTCCTTTCTGATCCCGGTAACCGGTAAATCGCTGTTCGGCATTTACAGCTACACCTGGAGAGGGCTCGACCCGGAAAACGGCGATCCGGTTGGTGTTTTGAACGGGGAGGAGAGCAGGGACTGGGAGAAGATCATTACCACGACCCCTGCCGACAGCCTGGTTTACAGCGGATCCTCCAAACCAAAGATCTACGGCTCGGTGATGAACTCGCTTTCCTGGCGAAAGTGGTCTGTATCGGTCAATATACTGTTCAGGCTGCGCTACTTCTTCCGCAAAGAAACCACGTCGCTCAACTATGCCGACGTGATCAGTATGCCGCGTGCCGGTTTCGGCGACCGCTGGCAGCAGCCGGGCGATGAGCTCTTTACCAGCGTGCCTTCTGCCGTGTATCCTTCGAATAACA
>DALYUO010000351.1:457-979 GCA_031981225.1 Pararcticibacter sp. | reverse complement strand
GCCAGCAAAACGGACATCGACCCCGATTTTCCCTCCTACGATTTTGTGTCGCCCCGTACCTTCTCATTCGGTCTTAAAGCCTCCTTTTAATTTTTAACGATGAAAACAGACAAGATACTTTTACTGATGGTGCTGGTCCTGCTTAGCGGCTGCAGCAAGATAGACGACTGGCTGGATGTTAAACAGAACAAGAACGACCTGGTGCCGGTAAAGCTGAGTGACTTTCAGGCCCTGCTCGACTACGAACTGATGTTCCGCTACTATCCCTCTATCGGCCTGGTGGGCGCCGATAACTACTATGTTACGGATGCGAACTGGAAAAGCGTAACGGTCACCGAGCAGAATGCTTATATCTGGAAGAAGGACATCTATGAGGGGGCGCCGTCCTCCGACTGGAACTATGCATATCAGCGGATCAGCTATGCCAATATCGTGCTGGATGGGATCCAGAAAGTGGCGGTGGCGCCGGATAACCAGGCAGAGTGCGACCGGGTAAAGGGGCAGGCCCTCTTTTTCAGGGCT
>DALYUO010000351.1:0-447 GCA_031981225.1 Pararcticibacter sp. | reverse complement strand
CGCCCGAAGGTCAGCGAGGGTTACGGACAGGTATTGAAGGACTTGCTGGAAGCTGAAAGCCTCCTGCCGCTGCTGCCTGCCGAACTGACGCGCCCCTCGGGGATCGCCGCGCAGGCACTGCTGGCAAAGGTGTACCTTACGATGGGCAATTATGAGAAGGCGCTGGAGTACTCCTCGAAGGTATTGCAGCAGCGCAATGACCTGTATGATTTTAAGGGCCTGACGGTTTCCAATTCCAGGCAGTTCCCGGTGGTCTCCGGCCGTCCGTCCGAAATACTTCTGTATGCCGAGAGCGTGAACTATGGCATTATCACGGTTGACTGGTACGCCATTGCCGATCCTGCCCTTTACAACCAGTATGCCAGCGGAGATCTCCGGAAGACGATATTCTTCCGCGACTACGGGGCCGGGAAGATCACCTTTAAGGGTTCCTATACCGGTAACTTC
>DALYUO010000350.1:0-3917 GCA_031981225.1 Pararcticibacter sp. | reverse complement strand
ACGGAAATTCTGCAGTCACATTTCTAAGATTATTTCCGGTGGCATGCTTCAGTATCAGAGAATGTCCGTTCCCTTTTCTCCGTTCAGTAGGAACAGCAATTTGCTTTTCACCGCTAAGATATGCTGTGGTCAGAGTACTGGCCTTTTTAATTTCCCCGGGCGTCCCTTCGGCTACCACCTCACCCCCATGGACACCCGCCGCGGGTCCCATGTCGATCACATGATCTGCTTCAAGGATCATATCCTTATCATGCTCTACTACAAGCACTGAATTACCAATGTCGCGTAGGTTCTTTAAAGCAGATATAAGCCGCGCATTGTCGCGCTGATGTAAGCCAATGCTTGGTTCATCCAGGATATAAAGTACGTTAACCAGTTGTGATCCGATCTGAGTTGCCAGACGTATTCGCTGCGCCTCGCCCCCCGACAAAGTCTTTGCCGTACGGTCGAGCGTTAAATAATTCAGGCCAACATCCAGCAGGAAGCCAATACGCGCCCTGATCTCTTTTAAGATTTCTTTAGCTATTACATTCTGTCTTTCATCAAGGCGGCTCTCTACGTCTTCGAACCAGTCGGAGAGACTGTTAATATCCATAGAGGCGAGCTCAAAAATATTCTTATCTCCCAGCTTAAAGTGTAAGGATTCCTTTTTTAGCCGGGCACCATGGCAAACCGGACAAGTTTTAAGCACCCTAAAGCTCTCCAGATCCTCCATGCCGCTATCTCCGCGCCGTTCTGTCTGCTCTTCCAGCATTTTAATAATGCCATCGAAAGTGATCTGATAATTCTGAACGTTCCATTTATTGTATTCCACCGGAACAGTGATAATATCGTCAGATCCGTTAAGAATGACATCCAATATCTCCCTTGGAATCTTCTCTATAGGGGCAGATAAGGAAAAGTTAAATTTCTTTGCAAGAGCTTTCAATACCTGAAACATCCAGGTTTCCCTGTATTCTCCGAGCGGCGCCAGGCCGCCCTGTATTATGCTTAGTTTCGGATTAGGAATAACAGAAGTTTCCTCGATCTCAAAAATATATCCCAGACCGTCACAACGTTCACAGGCTCCATATGGCGAGTTGAACGAAAATGTATTGGGCTGAGGCTCATCATAAGATATCCCTGAAACAGGGTCCATAAGATACCGGCTAAAGAAGAACTCATTATTCTCCTGGTCCGAAATCTTAATGATTCCTTTGGAGGTCTTTAATGCCGTTTGAATAGAGTTGTATAGTCTTTTGGTATCTTTATCCGTTACAACGATACGGTCTATCACCATTTCGATATCATGGATCTTATACCGATCGAGCTGCATCTTTGGAACAAGATCGACAATTTCGCCATCCACACGCACTTTCAGGTAGCCCTGCTTACGTATCTGTTCAAAAAGTTCCCGATAATGTCCCTTTCTTCCCTTGACTACAGGTGCCAGAATATTAATAGGCTTTCCATCAAACTGCTGAAGGATATTGCGCAACATCTGATCCTCAGACATTCGCTCCATCTTCTGGCCTGTCACGTAGGAATATGCTTCTCCGGCACGTGCATAAAGCAGGCGCATAAAGTCGTATATCTCAGTAATGGTACCTACAGTAGACCGTGGATTTTTTGAAGTTGTCTTTTGCTCGATAGCAATGACCGGACTTAATCCGGAGATCTTATCAACATCCGGACGTTCCATACCACCCAGGAACTGCCGTGAATAGGCACTGAAGGTCTCCATATAGCGACGCTGGCCTTCGGCATAGATAGTATCAAATGCAAGCGACGATTTTCCGCTTCCGCTAAGTCCTGTAATTACGACCAGCTTATTGCGAGGGAAAGAAACATCAATATTTTTTAAATTATGGACCCTGGCACCAAAAACTTCTACTTCACTCTGTTCTCCAAGGTCGGGCGTACTTTTATCCATTAATTTACCTGTCAAAAATATCCTGTAAAGATCGGGTAATAGTAGCAAGAATCAAGCACATGAAATCAAGAATTCTAAATTATGACGTAAAGACGGAACCGGTATAGCTACCGGTTCTGTAAGGTCATTCGTTCTTGTTACATAACTTCCGGCTGCTCCAGCGACATCGCCTTTAAAGCGTCGCGCTCAACACCCTGACTCAGAAAATGCTTTAGAGGTTCCGGTTTATCCGGCGCCTTTTGAGCCAGAAGGTTTTTATTTCTGGCGGCGTAACCATATTTCAATGGATTTTCAATGATCTCCTTCATTGAAACAAGCTTGTAAACGTAGGACGCTGTTTCTCTGTTGAGCTTCATTTTAAAATAATTACGGTGTCCCTGGACCGTCATCTGCTGTCTTAAACTATTCTCCCCAATGTTATAGGCAGCAGCAACCAACGTCCAGTTGTTAAATTCTTTATACAAAGACCGTAAATACCGGCACGCAGCAACGGTAGACTTTTTTAAATCCTGTCGTTCGTCGACAGATTTGTTTACACGGAGACCATAAGTCCTCGCTGTTTGTGGCATGAATTGCCAGTATCCCGAAGCCCCCTTAGGTGATGTACCACCCAATAGTCCGCTTTCTACCAAGGGGACATACTTAAAATCTTCAGGAATACCATGCTTTTTCAGAATGGGTTCGATAACAGGAAACCAGCGTGCGGCTGTATGGTGTAACCTGTCTGTCTGAATATGCTTAAAGCTATTAGCCTTTAAATACCTGCTCATCTTCGAGGACACCTTCTTGTTGTGAAGAGGCACCTTTTCGTCGGCAAACCTGAATTCAGGTTTTGAAGATGAGACTTTCTTTTCCTGGGGAGAAGGGAAATCCACTGTTTGTGGAAACGAATTGTTGTGTGTCGCTGCGTTCCTGTTAATAAAAATCTTCGACGATATTATTAGCGTCAGGATCACAGAACACGCGATCAAATGTTTCTTAATCATGCGTTCCGTTCTTAAGTTAAACAAAAAAAGATTTCAAAGATAAACAATATATTCTTAATTTACAAGCACTTACATTTTAAGCACTCATCCCCAAGGGATTAGCACCCTCAAAAACCAGCGATATCTGCAACTGATTTCCCCGGCTTGCCACACTTTTCCAGACATTAATATTTACACGTCCTTATAGTAATTTCGGGTTCCCCTGTCTGCAGCATTTTCCCATTACCTTTTAAAATAAAATAAACAGATTCAACGTTTTAATGTTAAAATCACTATCTTTGCACCCCATTTCAAAAAGGTTATTAGCATTATCATGCCAGATAAAAACAACAGGAACAGTCGCGAGGACAAGTCCTTAAAAAACAATCGCTTCGAAGGCAATTCAAAAAATGAACGGCCGAAGAGGAGTAACAGCGGATCAAAGAAAATGTTTGAGGGCGATAGAAAACCCTACAGCGGTGATTCATCCCGCGACACAAAACCTGCATTCAGAGATAAAGACAGAGACTCAAGGCCGTTCAGAGAGCGGAGTTCAGGAACTCGTCCCTTTACTGAAGGAAGAAGAGACAAACCTGAAGGCGGAAGAAGCTTCGAAAGAGGAGATTCAAAAGAGCGTTCTTTTGAAAAGAGACCCTACAATAGCGACAAAAGCGAGAGAGGCCGTTCAAGCGGTGACCGTACTTTTGAAAAACGACCATATAACAGCGACAGAAGAGAAGGTGGAAGATCCACCGGTGACCGCTCATTCGAAAAACGACCATATAATAGCGACAGGAGAGAAGGTGGAAGGCCCACCGGCGACCGCCCATTTGAAAAGCGCCCATATAACAGCGACAGAAAAGAAGGTGGAAGGCCTACCGGCGACCGCCCATTCGAAAAACGACCATATAATAGCGACAGAAAAGAAGGGGACCGTTCATCAGGCAATCGTTCTTTCGAAAAAAGACCATATAACAGCGACAAACGGGGCGAACGTAGCAATTCGGGGGACCGCTCCTTTGAAAGAAAACCCTTCAAAC
>DALYUO010000349.1:0-4016 GCA_031981225.1 Pararcticibacter sp. | reverse complement strand
CAAAATAAGGGTTATTAAGCTGGTGCCCCAGATAAACACCGAGAAATGCAACTGTAAGTCCCATAACATCGGCTGCATCTTCAAACAACACAACAAAGGTTGACGGATCTTTACTCGCCCTAACAGCCTGCCAGAAAGGAATTTCTCCTCTTTGTTTGTTGAATTCTTTTAACGCAGTGATAAACGAAATTCCATCGAAAACTATAGCTATGCCTAGTACTGCATAGTTCCAAATGGGTTTCTCAATCTGTACCGGGTGCTGCAAGTGTGTGATCCCTTCGTAGAACGATATTCCCCCACCTCTTTACCATATCCAAATGGTCTCTTTTTGTCCGCAGGCTTTTTACTTTCACGAATGCCCCATAATAAGAGAACCTCATTGCAGGAATCAACAATGGAATGAATGCCTTCTGATACCATTGCCGAGCTGCCTGTAAAAGCAGCAGCGATAAACTTTGTTATAGCAATTAGTACATTAGCGACTAACGCACTATATATCGGTACCTTTGAAGCGGGCATAGTATTGTGTGTTATTTGTCCCTTTAACAATATGTTTAGCGGTTTGTTATGGAGCAACAATTTTTAACCATCCAAACTAATTTATACTTTTGACCATCTTATGGACACAATTTCTTTAAAGAAAAACAGGCCTGTGGCCATCTGGTTGATGGTAGGAGCGGGCATGATCATCATTCAGGTACTACTGGGCGGCATTACCAGGTTAACAGGCTCAGGACTTTCTATAACCGAGTGGCAGCCTATACTGGGAACTCTGCCTCCCATGAATGAGAAAGCCTGGCAGGAAGCTTTTGAAAAATACCAGCAGATAGCTCAGTTTAAATATATTAACAGCCATTTTACCTTAAGCGATTTCAAATCTATTTATTTCTGGGAGTGGTTTCACCGCGATTGGGGGCGGCTTATGGGGATAGTCTTCATCATTCCCTTTATGTATTTTTTAGTTAAGAAGAAGATTAACCGCAGTATGATTCATCCTATGATCATTCTCTTCCTTCTGGGCGGCTTGCAAGGAATAATAGGATGGGTTATGGTGCAAAGCGGCATAGGCACCGATCTGGTTTATGTAAGCCATATCCGGCTCGCAGTACATTTTATAGCTGCGCTGATCCTTCTATGCTATGTCGTATGGTTTGCTCTAAAAATTACAATACCTCAAAGTCAGCTCAGTTATGCTCCTGCTGCAAAATCATTGAATATCTGGATATTGGTCTTGTTAACTATTCAACTTGTTTACGGGGCCTTTATGGCCGGCACTCATGCTGCATTGGCTGCACCTACGTGGCCGTCGATAAACGGTATGTGGTGGCCTGCCGATTATATGCTCACTCAAGGTAGCTTCATGGCCGATATTACTCATAATTTAATCAGCATTCAGTTTATTCACCGCAACCTCGCATATCTCATCACTGTTCTGATACTGTGGTGGACCTTTGGAGCTTATAAACTCCCCAAAAACAGCACATTATACAAACTTCGGTTCATGTCGCTGATATTGGTGATTATACAGGTTACGCTTGGCGTCCTCGCTCTTTTACACGTTGTAGATGACTATAAATTACTTTACAGCATTCTCCACCAGTTTGTAGGTATTTTACTCCTGTTATCACTACTGATAACATATTACTTTAGTCTTGGGAACAGAATCCGGATAAAAGCTGCTGTTGCTGCAGCGGTATAATTACTTAAGCTATACTCAAACTTTTGCGGCTTCGTTGAATTACAATATATAGTTAAATTAAAAAACATGCCCAACCGCTTAAGTAAAGAAACATCACCTTACCTGCTACAGCATGCTGAGAACCCCGTGGACTGGTTTCCCTGGGGGAGCGAGGCATTGGAAAAAGCGAAGAACGAAAATAAGCTGATTCTCATAAGTATCGGTTATTCTGCCTGTCACTGGTGCCACGTAATGGAGCACGAAAGCTTTGAAGATGCAAGCGTAGCGGAAATAATGAACGAGCATTTTGTGTGCATTAAGGTCGACCGTGAAGAACGGCCGGATATAGACCAGGTATATATGCTCGCCGTGCAATTAATGACGGGCCAGGGCGGTTGGCCCTTGAACTGCATATGCCTGCCGGATCAGAGACCCGTTTATGGGGGAACATATTTTCGTAAAGGCGACTGGAAGAACCTTCTTCAGCAATTAGCAACTTTCTGGGAGCAAAACCCCGGAGAAGCAGAAGATTATGCGGAAAGACTGACCCATGGAATCCGGGAGACGGAAAAACTGCATCTGTTGGATGAAGCTGTTGAATACTCGGAAGGCGATCTTGAAGATATTTTAAGGCCCTGGAAAAAAACTTTTGATCTGAAAGACGGAGGGTACAACCGTGCTCCTAAGTTCCCGCTGCCGAACAACTGGCAGTTTATGTTGAGATACGCCAGTCTTACGAAGGATGACAGCATAGCAACTGCAACTTTTCTAACAATTCGAAAAATGGCTTATGGAGGAATTTATGACCACATAGGGGGTGGGTTTGCACGCTATTCGGTGGATGGCCAATGGCATGTGCCTCATTTTGAAAAGATGCTGTACGACAATGGTCAGCTCGTAAGTCTCTATTCGGAAGCGTGGCAGTACCAAAAAGACGAACTGTACAAGCAGGTGGTTTACCAAACATTAGAATGGGTTAAGAGGGAGATGACTTCTCCCGAAGGTGGTTTCTATTCGGCGCTTGATGCAGATAGCGAGGGTGTGGAAGGTAAATTCTACACGTTTACAAAAGATGAATTGATAAATATTCTGGGGGAAGATGAGGGAAATATCTTCAGCGCGTATTTCAATGTAACAGAAGAAGGAAACTGGCCGGAAGAGAGAACCAATGTGCTGATGAGAACAGACAGCGACGAAGCTCTTTCATCCAGGCTGGCTCTTCCTTTGCATCAGCTCCAGGAAAGCATCCAGGCTTCAAAGCAGAAGGTTTTTGAATATCGTGCGAAGAGGATACGGCCTGGACTCGATAATAAAATATTGGCAGGGTGGAACGGATTAATGCTGAAAGGATTCGTTGACGCCTACCGGGCTTTTAACGAACAGGACTTTCTTGAGCAGGCCCTCTCTAATGCGGAGTTTATTTGCAGCAAGTTAATGGAGCCTACCGGCGCTCTCAAAAGAGTATACAGAAAAGAGTATACAGACAGGGTTACAGAAACAGCTTTCCTGGACGATTATGCTTTTGTATGCGACGGACTTATTGGCCTCTATGAAGCAACATTTGTTGAAAAGTGGCTTTTCGAAGCCAGGAAACTGACGGAGTATGTTCTAAAGAATTTTTATGACCCGGGTACGGGCATGTTCTATTTCACCTCGCAGAATGACAAGGAGCTTATCGCACGTAAGCACGAGATTACAGATAATGTTATACCCGCCTCTAACTCTGCAATGGCTCTGAATCTTTTTAAACTTGGACACTTTTTCCAGCAGGATGAATATATCGAACAGGCAGATGTAATGCTGAAGAATATATTTCCGCAGATAAAAAGTTATGGATCAGGGTTTTCAAACTGGTCGATACTGCTCTTATATAAGACTTACGGTATATCAGAGATCGCCATTACAGGACCATTAGCGGCACAGAAAAGGCAGGAAATTGAAAAAAACTTTATTCCGAATAAAATTCTCTTGGGAGGTAGCGCAGGAAGTTTACCTTTGTTGCAGGATAAATGGGACAGTGAAACCAAAATATTTGTTTGTAAAAACAGAACTTGCCGCTTACCCGTTACAGAAGTAGAAGAAGCATTAAAACTGATATAAATATTTATTGCACAGTAAATCTGTGCGATACAGGAGCTATCCTGGCCAACTTTAATTTTAGAGAATGATTATGAAAATTCAACCAAACAGCGTGGTGGCGCTTACATACGATCTGTATACCATCGACAATGGAGAGGAAGTATTTGTTGAAAAAGCAACAGAAGAACAGCCGCTGGTTTTTCTTTACGGTGTAGGCATGATGCTTCCAAAATTTGAAGAGAATTTATCAGGACTTGCA
>DALYUO010000348.1:3784-4097 GCA_031981225.1 Pararcticibacter sp. | reverse complement strand
ACAATGTAAGCCATTCATCTTATGTATATCGGGACCGGCCAGAATACAGGCATTCAGGGAAATTTAAAAAATCACGCACACATAGAGGAAGAGGGCACCATTAATTTGGCGCAAACAGGATCGCCGGCAGTTTTCAATGGGGTAATTGTCTGCCGGCACCTGTTTTTTTATTTTTCTACTAGATACATCGCATATTCTAAAACGACCTTTGTCTTTCTGCTCTGCACCGCAAACTATCAGAGAAAACCTGAGCTGCATTAGCGAAAATAGATATTTTGCTGGATGAAATGGTTTTTATCTGAGATCAAAGCTC
>DALYUO010000348.1:0-3734 GCA_031981225.1 Pararcticibacter sp. | reverse complement strand
AAAACAAAAAAAATACAGGGGGGGTAGGATCGAGCAAATAAAGATAAGGTTTAGGAGAATAATATTGTGATAAAGTTTAAATGATTTGATTATTAAAAGTAGATAAAGAACATGTTATATAAAATGATCCTGATCACAAATTGAAATTATTGTTTTCCCATATAATTTTCTTTAGCAGCGTGAATGGAAAAAACGATCAGCCCGGAATTTGTGGGCCAGGCATAAATTTTCATTAAGCGGTACATAAAGATTCTACATTTCTCCCCCCTCAACTGGCTAATCAGGTATGTTTTAATTTACGGTAAATGTTAATAAGGTACTAAAAAACGAGGTCCCTCGGGGAGGCCAATATGGGTATAGTGCCTAACAAAGCTCTGATAAAACCCTGACCAGTGCCGCATCATGTCAGCATCTCGTCAGTATCTCCTCAGCATCATGTCAGACTAAAGTCTGACGAGAGTCTGACATGATCCTAACAAGATACTGAGGAGATGCTGACGAGATCAGGGTTTGGTCAGGTATTGGTCAGACATTCTATAGGTTTTTTACAAACTTTCACCTCTCTTTTATCGGTACAAACATGCCGGTTGCTGAAAAGCACCGAATTCATTTACAAAGTAGCTTATCGAATAGAAACAAACCAAAACCAAGAAACTGTATTGCTGGATCTTACTTGTCGGCATAATAGCATTAATCAGTTTAAATAAGCAAAAAGGGCCGGAATGAATCCGGCCCTACATCTACCTATGAAAAACATACCCTTTGGGAGGGTACAAATGAAATGTCAAATAGAGTGCCACAGAGAATTCCTCGTTATCTCCCTATTTAACAATAAGTTACACCAACACTTAACATCCGGATAGGAAAAAAATTTCTCACTTCAGGCAATTATTTACTCATTATGAGAAAACAGCACAATATTATTGTTTGCGGTTTGCAGAATCTGGTCCAGCGTGTATCCGCGTGCCTCTCTGATCATTGTTTTCATCCAGATGGCTGGAATCAGCAAGGCCCGTGGTAGCAGTATCAGTCGTATCAGGAAGCAAGCCGTCGATCGATTCTGACGTATCTCCTGAGCCTTTATCCCTGTTATTCGACTGACCACAGGCTAAAACAATGGATGAGAGAGCTAAAACATATACAAATTTTCTTATAATCATAGTTCATAGATTGATGACATTACAACAAAATAAACACACTATGGATTTGCTCTTTGTTATTTTAAATTTATGTTTCTATAAAAAAATTTGTTGTATACCTTTACGCCATTACGAATTTGAATGGAATCCCGTTATCAAAACGGTTTAATTAAAGCCTGTCAGTGGCTGAGTGTTGCGAGTCATCAATTATTTGAACTCAGCATTGAAATTGCTTTGTGCGATGACAAAAGAGGAAATATCTCACCGATAAGAGTTGACGAGAGCCAACTCGATTCCATAGCCTTAAAACAAAACCCCTATGCAACGGAACTAAACGAGCTCGCAGGCAAATTGCGCGACAAACTCGATATAATCATGGTAATAAATGATCTTGATCCTTTCGAAATAGAATCATGGCATTTGCTGGATATCTTTGATGATGATACCCTTGAGAAAAAGAGAAAATGGGCTTACCATGACCTTGTCAGATTTTGCTACAAGCAAATAACCTTTTTCCCTGCCCAGCTGCTAGCTATTATTAGTCCCGATATTCAATTGCTTCAGGCCAGCGCCGGCAATAAACTCATGAATAAGGAAGATGCCTTATATGAAAAAAGTTCATCTATCTTACTGGATGCGCTTGACGACTTTAACGCCGCAACGCAGGGATTTATCATCGCTCGTTACCTGGCAAAGAATGAAGGCCGAATAGTATAAACCCGGTTTTTCTGGAAATTCAAATATTTTTCAATTTTTATGAAACTATTTCTCTCATCAATCCGTTTAAATATACGATAAGGTTTAGGTGCCCTGACTATACTCATTATAGCCGGGGCTTTTTTTTTAAAAACCATCTTCAAGTGGCAAAAAGAAAAGCCAGAAAAGCGGCAAATAAAGTACCTAAGATGTTTACCGCATTATTACCCAGGTAATGTTTTCTTTCTAAACTGGCTCCAAGTATCGAATCAGCAAGATTACCCGAGAGGCCGCAGACAATAATAGTGTGTACATTGTGGTATCCATACCCCATATAAAAGACAAATGCAATAAGCGAAGAACCTATAAGCCCTGCCAGCATACCCTCAAAGCTGATTACACCGTTCTCTCCGCGCCTGTCTCTTGTAAAGGTGAGTATATTAAAAAAACGCTTCCCATAGATCGTCCCCAGCTCCGAGGAAAAAGTGTCGCCAGTAGCAGAGGCAAAACTTGCCGCTAGCATCAGATTGAACAGTCCTGCCTTTTCCGGGTATATCAAACATAAAGCGCCGCACCCAGCGGCTACACCTCCGTTTGCTAACACCTGCAATGTGTTTCTTTCCCCCTTGTTAGCCTCTGCGGCCTTCCAATGTTCTTTTATCTCGCGCTTCCAGGAAGTAACCATAGATGCGAGCACAAAAAAGACAGCCAGCATTGCCAGGCCGGTATACCCCCCGCCGAGATAGATAAGTACGGCAAGTACACCTCCTGTAAATGCCGCACCCATCGTAAGTTTCCTTGTTTTGATACTTAAGAATACACCTGTAATCAGAACCAGAAAAAAGGAAAAGTGATTATTCATTATTTCTTTGCAAAGAAAGAACAATCACGATACAAACAAAACAAGCAGCAATATTCAATAACATGGCGATCTGTTGCTCATTACTGTGAGTTATAGCGGGAATGAGGCTTTAGAGCCTGTGCCACTGCAGCAACAAGTTCCGGATTGACATCTTCCTCATCCACCACCTGCCATTCACCATTCTTTTCTACCATAACGAAGGAATCTTTATCAGGAAATACAATACGTAACCCCTGTTCGCCATTATAATCTTCAGGTTCTGCCTCCAATTCGATATCAGCGTTCGTTAACGCTTCTTTTACTGTGATTTTCATAGGTTTTCTATTTAAACAAATTCTGAGGAAATCAGGCTATTCCAGGCCCGATCCATAAACAAAACCCATTTCTTTTAAAAAGGTTTATTTAACGCGTTGTCCCGCTATTCAGAGTAAACAGGCAAAAGACTCCGCGATCTTTCATTTAACTTTTTCACAACAATAAAGCTCCCCGGTTGTATTAATGTACAGGTACAATGATTCAGATTAAACCTTCCCCGCCATGTTCTCATTTAATTACCGGGGCCGTAAATTTTGAATATCGATTAAAAATTTATATAAAAAGCAGGAAGATGGACAAGGAAACGCTGACTTTGAAAATTCAGCAACTGCTGACGCATTCTGTGATGGAAAGGGAATTCTATGACAGGGCCACCGATAAAATCAGCAGCTCTGAGCTTAAATCCGCTTTTGCGAAATATTTGTGGATGAGAGGAGAACATATTGTAGGTATAAAAACCTTTCTTATGAGAGCGGAGCAGAAGCTTGAAATACCTGTACCACAACCCCTTCAAAATGAAAGACTATGGCGTTTCTTTATAGAATCTGTAAAGCATAGGGATAACTCTGCCATTTTAAATACCGGGATGCGCTATGTCCGCTTAACTCGATATAAATACAACGCTGCCCTCCCTTTTGCCACTGTAACCGACAGGCTGAATACTATGCTTGAAAACCATCTTTTTGAAATACAAAATATCCTGCAGGAGTTCTCTTTATTGC
>DALYUO010000347.1:0-4147 GCA_031981225.1 Pararcticibacter sp. | reverse complement strand
TTTCTGATGCTACCTTGGCGAAGCGAACCTGTGTGAGGCAGGATGGCGAACTTTGTACGGAATTAATGAACATATATTTACCGGACTTTTGCTTGTCCGTCTTGAAACATTTTCATACTCTATTCGTAATACTAAAAATATTAGCATAAGTTTGTAGCGCAATATAATAGCATTAGTCGGATGGAAAGGCAGATTATTCATATGGACCAGGATGCTTTCTTTGTGTCGGTCGAAGTAAGGAAGGATCCGCGCCTGGCGGGGAAACCGGTGATCATTGGCGGCACGTCTGACCGGGGTGTTGTTTCTTCCTGTAGTTACGAAGCCCGCAAATTTGGTGTGCATTCCGCTATGTCGTCAAGAATGGCAAAGATGCTTTGCCCTCATGCTGTTTTTATCAGGGGAAATATGGACGAATATTCCAAAGCCTCGCACGAAATTACGGATATCCTCAAGGAGCGCGTCCCCTTGATTGAAAAGGCGTCAATCGATGAGCATTATATCGATATGACGGGAATGGACCGCTTTCATAATACCCGGCTTTATGCGCATGAATTGCGTCAGAAAGTAATGAAAGAAACGGGATTGCCGATATCCTTCGGGCTGTCGGTGAACAAGACCGTCTCGAAGATGTGCACCAATGAGTGCAAGCCCAACGGAGAGCTTAACATTGGCCAGCCCGAAGTACGAAACTTCCTGAACCCGCTTTCCATCAGGAAGATTCCCGGGCTTGGCGAAAAGACTTTCCTGAAGCTCAGTGACATGGGCATTAAGAAGATCTACACCCTCTCGCAGATGCACCCAGATCAGATGAATACCGTACTGGGTAAAAACGGATTGATGCTACTTCAGAAAGCCAAGGGGATCGACCTGTCGCCGGTGATTCCGTTTCATGAGCAGAAAAGTATTGGCACTCAAAGCACCTTCCGGGCAGACACGATTGATGTCGACTCTATTAACCATCTTCTCACTTCGATGGTGATGGGCATAGCCTACGAGCTGAGGCAAAAAAGGAAACTGGCAGCCTTTGCCAGGCGATGGACAAGATCAGGCAGCGTTTCGGCGAAAATTCTATTGCGCTGGCCTCTGCCATGGATATAAACCTTTAACGTGATGTATTTAAACGTTCATTCCTGGTACAGCCTCCGCTATGGAACCATGCCCATCGACAAGCTGATTGAAGAGGCGCAGGCCCGCGGAATTACGCGTATGGCGCTCACCGACATCAATAACTCAACGGGTGTTATGGAGTTTATCCGCAAATGCCGGAAGTTGGGCTCGCTTGCCCCCATCGGCGGCATTGAATTCAGGCGCGACAAGAAGCTGCTGTATATTGGAATTGCCCGCAATAAGGAGGGCATGAAGGAGCTTAACGACTTCCTTACAGAACACAACCTGGAGAAGAAAGAATTGCCCGATCGGCCTCCACTGTTTGCAGATGCGTTTATCGTTTACCCATTCAGCCAAAACGATTATTCCCTGGTGCCAAATGAATATCTGGGAATCAGGGCTGATGAGATGCACCTGCTTTATAAGAAAGACATTCCGGCTATTAAAGATAAACTGCTTGTTCTGCAGCCTGTCTTTATATCCGACCGCCTGGAATATCGCCTTCACGAGTATTTAAGGGGCATCGACCTCAATACAGTACTTAGTAAGGTCGGGCCGGCCGATAAATGCAGGGAGACCGATCAGTTCCTGATGCCCGGCGAGCTGGAAGCGAAGTTCTCCAAATACTCCTTTATCCTCGACAACACGCGCAGGCTGATGGATCAGTGCCATATGGACTACCCTGAGGGAAAGATCAAGCTGAACCGCAAGTCCTTCACAGGTAACCGCAAAGATGACAAGGCCCTGCTCGAAAAGCTTGCCTGGGAGGGTATGATCTACCGCTACGGCAAAAGCAACAAGGAAGCACAGAAGCGACTGAAGTACGAGCTGAAGGTGATCAACGACCTCGACTTTTGTTCCTACTTCCTGATCACCTGGGACATTATCCGCTACTCTATGTCGCGTGGTTATTATCATGTAGGCAGGGGCTCGGGGGCCAATAGTATTGCAGCTTACTGCCTGCGAATTACGGACGTCGACCCGATTGAACTCGACCTGTATTTCGAGCGCTTCCTCAACGAGCAGCGCACTTCGGCACCCGACTTTGATCTCGACTTTTCCTGGGACGAGCGGGAAGATGTGCAGGATTATATATTCAAACGTTATGGCAGCACGCATACCGCTTTACTCGGAACCATGACCACCTTCCGGGACCGCTCGGTCATTCGTGAGATCGGAAAGGTAATGGGCCTGCCCAAAGCAGAGATCGACAGCTTTACCGACCGCTCCAAAGAGCAGCAGAATAGCGATAATGAAACTTTTAAAAAGATCGTAGCGATACACCAGCTGATGAGCGATATGCCTAACCAGCGGAGTATCCATGCAGGCGGTGTACTGGTATCCGAAGAACCCATCACCTACTATACGGCGCTCGATCTTCCTCCAAAGGGAATGCCTGTAGTGCAATGGGATATGTACGAGGCTGAAGAGATCGGGTACGACAAATACGATATCCTCAGCCAGCGCGGAATCGGTCACATTAAGCAGGCGGTAAATCTGATTGGTGAAAATCAGCAGCGCAGGATTGACATCCATAAGGTGAGGGACTTTATGAAGGATCCGAAACTGAACGAACGGCTTAAAACAGGCGACACCATTGGTTGCTTTTATATAGAATCCCCCGCCATGAGGCAGCTGCTCAGTAAGCTTCGCTGCGATACTTACCCGGTGCTGGTGGCGGCGAGTTCCATTATCAGGCCGGGGGTTGCTTCTTCGGGAATGATGTCGGCCTATATCCGCTATCATCACAATCCGGCTGGGGTGAAGTACCTGCACCCCGTTTTAAAAGAACAGCTGGGCGAAACGTATGGGGTAATGGTGTACCAGGAAGATGTGATCAAGGTGTGCATACATTTTGCGGGGATGGACGGTGCCGATGCCGACATTCTCCGCCGCGGCATGAGCGGCAAATACCGCTCGCGCGTGGAGTTCGACCGCCTGGTAGAACGGTTCTTTGAAGGCGCTCTCCGGTTAGGCAGACCGGAAGAGACGGTTAAGGAAGTATGGCGGCAGGTAAGCAGCTTTGCGGGATACAGCTTCAGCAAAGCCCATTCTGCCAGTTTTGCCGTCGAAAGCTATCAGAGCCTGTTTTTGAAAACCTACTACCCCATTGAGTTCATGGTGGCAGTGCTGAACAATTACGGCGGTTTTTATACCCGCTGGCTGTATGTCCACGAGCTGCAAAAAGCAGGTGCAAAGGTTCACCTGCCCTGCGTGAACCATAGTGACGATGTGGTAAACGTGAAAGGGGAGGAGTGCTGGCTGGGATTTATCGGTATCCAGGGTTTGGAGAATAAATTCATGAGTCTGATCCCAGACGAACGGCAACTACACGGGCCTTATCTTAGCCTGGAAGACTTTGTAAAGCGGACCTTAATCAGTCTGGAACAGGCTATCATTTTGATCCGGGTTGGTGCTCTTCGCTTCACCTGTAAAAATAAAAAGGAACTGTTATGGGACATCCATACGTTGCTGGGCAATAAGGTGAAACCGGTGAATAATACTGAGCTCTTCCGGGTGGAGAAAAAGCATTACCAGCTTCCGGAACTGATTACTACCACATTGGAAGATGCTTATCATGAACTGGAGCTCCTGGGCTATCCAGTTTCGCTTTCGATGTTTGATTTGCTGAAAACAGGCTTTCGTGGAAACGTGATGGTCAGGCAAATGAATGAATACACCGGTTCCGTCGTAAGGATGGTAGGCCTGTATGTTTGCGAAAAGACGGTGCATACTAAAAACAACAAAAAGATGTGGTTCGGTACGTTCCTGGACGTAAACGGCGATTTCTTTGATACGGTGCATTTTCCTGATTCGACGCCTGGCTATCCGTTCAGAGGAGCTGGGTGTTATCTGATAGAGGGGAAAGTCGTGGAGGATTTCGGATATGCGGGTTTGGAGGTAAGACGCTTTGCAAAGCTGGAGATTAAGGGGAATCCGGTGATGGAGTGATATTCCATTATTCATTCCTAACATCCTGAAAATTTAAATGAGCATAAACAGGTACGAATTTTTCTCCCTGTAATTGTCAAATGCATGC
>DALYUO010000346.1:0-4206 GCA_031981225.1 Pararcticibacter sp. | reverse complement strand
GAGGAAGATTCGCCTGGACCAATCCAGGAACAGTCCCCAGGTAGGCAAGGATATTGTCTCTTTTCTCTTTAAATATATCTGCGGTAATTCTGAGCTTGTCCTTAAAAAAAACCGATTCGAGACCGATATTCGTCTTTCTTGCTTTCTCCCAGGTTACATCCGGGTTTCCTAACTTACCCTCCTGAGATCCGCCATACCACTGATAGTTACTACCTACTTCTCCAAAATTATAACCGCCACCGTAATTATATACGGAAGGAAGATAAAGGAACCTTTCACCACCAATACGATCATTACCTACTTCTCCTAAAGATCCGCGTATCTTAAGAAAGGTTAAAAAGTCATTTTTTGGAATAAATGATTCTTCCGAAACTACCCAGCCCAAAGAGAACGACGGAAAAAATCCGTATCTTTTGTCCTCAGGGAAGTTTTCAGATCCATTATATCCCAGATTGAATTCAGATAAATACTTTGATTTGTAGTTATAAGTTAGCCGGCCAACCATACCAAGATAACCTCTCGGAACAGGATAATTATCCAAAGAGCCGTTATTATAGAATGTACCTGGATTAAAGACTCTTTCGAGGTTGTACAAAGCTAAAGCGGTGATATTGTGGTCGCCAAAAGTCCTTGCATACTCAGTTGCAAATTCGGCATACACCTTTCTCCAGCGGCTATAACCTTCGCTGAAAGAAAATGGGGTCTCCTCTCCATCCTGAACAAAAATCGGTTTTGACGGATCCGCCGGATCTTTAATCACCTTGTATGTTTTGCTCGTCTTGTTTCTTTTTACCCAATGCTGATAGTAGTTGTCGTAAGAAAGCATCGCCCTTACTTTAAGCCCTTGCGTAATGAAATTCAACTTATGCTGCAAACTGATATTGGTATTTAAGGTGCTGTTGAAATTGTTTTGATAACCGCTGTTTGCAATAAATGCTAAAGGATTTCCGGTGGTACTCGGAGTGCCCTCTACTGAACTGATCATTTTACCGTCGATTACGGCGGGATTCATCAGGGGGGTAGCACTTAGGATCCTAAAGAAAACCTCGCCGGCTCCTTGTCCCGGATAGTTAGAATTAGCGAACTGACCACCCAACTTAATGGACGCAGAAAAATCTTTATTAAAGTCAATGTCAAAATTGGACCTTACGTTATATCGTTGATATCTCGGATTGGCAGAATAATCCTTTTGAACATCTTGCACATTATATGAGCCATTCTGATCGAAATAACCGAGCGAAATAAAATAACGGGTATCTTTATTTCCCCCTCCGATGTTGAAGTTATGCTGTTGCTGAAAAGCATAAGGTTTTAAAACGAGATCAAACCAATCGACATTTGGGTGAAAAACAGGATCACTACCATTTTTATATAGTTCAAGGTCGCGTTCTGAAAAGTAGGGATTTGCGTTTGCATTTCCGTTCTTTTGCGCCTCATTATAGAGCGAAGCGTATTCGAAGCTACTTAGCATTGTAGGGATACTTGTTGCATGCTGAAGGCCGAAATTTGATGTATAACCGACCTGAGGTTTACCCGAGACCCCAGTTTTAGTGGTGACCAGAACGACCCCATTCGCCCCCCTTACACCAAAAACTGCGGTTGCAGAGGCGTCTTTTAAAATACTGATATTCTCGATCTCGTTTGGATCAATTTCATTAAAGTTACGCTGGACACCATCCACCATAATTAAAGGATCAGATTCAGCACCAGAATTCAGGGTCCCAATCCCTCGTATCTTCAATTTCGACTGATCAAAGCCGGGCTCACCGCTTTGTTGAACCGCTACAAGGCCAGGCAGGCGCCCAACCAACGAGTTACTGATATTAGCAACCGGTGATTGTACCAATTGCTTATTATCTATGCTTGCAATTGCACCGGTTGAAGTTGCTTTTTTTTGAACTCCAAAGCCCACTACTACAACCTCATTCAAGGCGGTTCCCGTAGCAGGCTTTAAAAGAACGTCAATCCGTTCTCTTCCGGCCGACCGGATTTTTTGGATTGTATAGCCTATAAAGGAAAAAACAAGAGTAGGACTACCGGACACTCTCAGACGATAATTACCTTTTGCATCAGTAACGGTACCCTGACTGGTACCTTCGATCTTAATGCTGACGCCCGGTAACGGATCGCTATTTTCGTCTTTGACATTGCCCGTTAGTTGTCTTGTTTCGTTCTGTTGTCCAAGTCCATCTTTACTTGCAAACAACATAAACATAAGAAGAAAGATGCAGACCACATCCTTCCGTAAACAATAAAGTCGGAATCCGTTCATATTATATTTCATTTAATAGTCAATACTTCTTTAGCGAAGCTTACGACTTACACAACTTGTGAAGATTTTTACAGACTTGCTCTGGAACTATCGAAATAGCCTGGATACAATAATGGGGTTTGACAACAAGCATAGGATAATGCAATCGCCGGAAGAAGTTTTTGTAGTTTTCTTTTCATAATTGGCCTCTTTAATAAATTAAAATTTAAATCTGTTCATTCTGAAGATCTTTTCAGTTTTTGTTTAGCGCAATTTCAGATAGTTGACCGTAATTCGTAAGGGGGTAAATCATAAAATAAGAGGGTGTTTTCGATAACGTACCCTATGCCTTCCTAAAAAGAGGAAAAACAACTTCGATAGGCAACCCAAGCTTGCAATAAACGGATGCGATTATAAGCATACCAAAGGTTTCGGTTTCTTTAAAGAGGAAACATCAAAGTAAACATTATCCGTTGAGGAGAATATCAATCCTTAAGCACTTTCGAATTAAGTTTATTCCCATTAGCAAAGGCCTTCCTGTATTTTTTCATATACTCAGATGGCTTCATTTCAAATAACTTAAAAAACTGTTCACGGAAGTACTTTATATCATTAAAGCCTGCCCTGAAAGCGGCTTCATTTACATTGCAGTCACTCTTAATTAGTAACTCAGCTGCTTTGCGAAGACGAATGAACCGCATAAATTCGTTGACTGATCTGCCAGAAATTGACTTAACCTTCTTATATAGATTGGAATGGCTCATTCCAATTTCCGACGCAAATACCTTAATATTAAAGTTCTGATCATCAAGATGGGCTTCTATAATTTTTATACACTTATTTAAAAACTCGCTGTACTCTGATGATATTTGAAAATCATTCGAGCGAAGAGTAACTTCGTTAAAGAAATATTTCTGCAAGTTGCTTCTGCTTCTTAAAATGCCTGCCACGCGCGCCATCAAAAGCTCCTTCTCAAAGGGCTTAGTGATATAGTCATCTGCCCCGCCTTCTATTCCCTTTAGTTTTATTTCCGATGAGGAACTTGCGGTAAGCAATATAAAAGGGATGTGATTTAGGGAAGGATCCTCCTTAACAATTGTACAGAGTTCTATACCGGTCATCCTGGTCATTACAACATCGGATATTACAATGTCCGGCTGGTATTTCTTTATAAGAGCGAGACCTTCATCACCGTTTTCAGCCTCAAAAACCTGGAATTCTTTTTCGAATATTTGTAATATATAGTGTTTTATCTGCGGGTTGTCGTCTACTACCACCATTACAGGTTGACTTGAGACCAGCGCTTCTGAGGCCTCCGGTTGCTCTCCGGGGATGATTTTTGAAGGTTCTTCACGGGAATCATCGGGTATCAGTTCTTCTAAAAAGGCAGAGCTTTCGCCAACATCTTCAAAGACATAGCAGGAATTAAAATGAGTTCTCCCCTTCCGAAGAGCAAGTTCAAACTGCGTACCTTCACCACATTTGCTTGTATACGAAATGCGCCCGCAATGGGCATTCACGAATTTTTTCACCAGATATAACCCGATACCAAAGCCACTCTTCCGGCTATTTTCTTTGACCCGAAAAAAGGGGGTAAAGAGCCTTTCGCTGGCATTCCCGGGAATTCCGCATCCTGTATCCTTTACAATAATTCTGAGATCTGGTTCATCATCTTTTATCTCTACCGATACACTACCTCCATCCGGAGTAAATTTAAGAGCATTTGCTATTAAATTGAATAACACTACCTCCATCTTTTCGCGGTCGACGTACATGTCGATCTCCCCCTGTTCTGATAAAAACTCGTACTTAATTTTCCTTGAATTTGCCTGCTGACTAAAGCACAGAAACACTTCTTTACAGAGATCAACTAAGTTCAGCCTTACAATCTTCAGCCTGTCCTCTTCACTCTCGGCTTTGCGGAAAAGAAGAAGCTGATCTACCAAACTTAATAG
>DALYUO010000345.1:3321-4246 GCA_031981225.1 Pararcticibacter sp. | reverse complement strand
AAAGTGTTTCCCATGTACGGATCAGCGAAACACAACCGGATGAGATCACCCGGGAAACCTGGATCGTAGACACCCGTGCAGAAGATACATTTAAGCAGGGTCATCTCCCCCACTCCGTCAATATCATGGAAGGGGAAAAATTTGAGACATGGCTGGGCACTATCATCAGGCCTGACGAATCGTTTTATCTCGCTGCCGGCAGTTCCGATCAGCTCGTCCGGATGATCCGGCGGAGTGCATCAATTGGATACGAAAGCCTGATAAAAGGCGCCTTCGTAATAAACGAAGCCGATGAGCAGAATCCGGTGCTTGACCTTGATCATTTTAAGGCGCACAAAGACGACTACACCATAATAGATGTAAGAAACCGCTCGGAGGTGGAAGAAAAGAAACTCTTCGAAAACAGCATCTCTATTCCCCTGCCCGACTTGCGGAACCGGATAAACGAAATACCCACCTCCAAACCCATTGTTATTCATTGTGCAGGAGGATACAGAAGTGCAGCCGCCAGCTCTCTCATTGCGTCAGAAACAGGCAGCCCGGCTCCAGTGTACGATCTCGGTGAGGCTGTCAAACAATTCACTTAAGAAAGTTTATTCTATGTCTATCATTAAATATATCAAATCAAACGTTCTGTTCATTCTTTCGGTGATTCTGCTGATCATCGTCGTCGTCAATCCGGATGCTAAAGCATTTCTGATAAAAGGCCTGATGAAAACAGGCCTCTATTCACCCGATATGAAAGAGAAGCAACCTGAGGTAGCAAGGGGCGTTGAAGGCCCCGGCGTCGTGGCAGCATCCGTATTATTCAAATCACCAGCCGGCGAAACAGTTGATCTGTCTAAGTTGCGGGGAAAAGGGGTGTTCCTCAATTTCTGGGCTACCTGGTGCCCTCCCTGCATTGCCGAAATGCCATCCGTGAACA
>DALYUO010000345.1:0-3311 GCA_031981225.1 Pararcticibacter sp. | reverse complement strand
ATACGAAAAGCTAAAGGGCAATAAGGATTTCGTTTTTTTAATGGTCGATGTCGATGCAAATTATCAGCGTTCAAAGAAATTCATGGACAAGCATAAGTATTCTCTGCCAGTCTATACTCCTTTATCCGACATTCCCAAAGATCTCCTTACCGGAGCCATTCCAACAACGGTAATATTCGATAAGAACGGGAAGACTGTTTTCAGGCATGAAGGAGCAGCAGATTATTCGACCCCCGAGGTAATAAAATTCATGCAGGAATTAAGCCGCTAACATACGTGGAAAAAGGACGGGCGCTGCTTAATCATTGTTCCAGTGATGGCCTCTGCCCCTGTGCCTGAACTGCTGGCCGCCGTCGAAGCTAAATACCGGTGCGAACGCCCTGTTTAGCTTCGCCTGCTGTTCCTCATTACAAATTTTCTTCACCTCAAGATAAAACCTGTACGTTTTTATCTTCAAGGCCTTATGCAAACGTCCTATATCAGAAGAGATAAGATTGCACTTTATAGTGTCGGGCTTAGCCTTCTGAAGTTCAGCAAACAGGTTATTTCTGCTCTCATTCAAAGACCTGTTAATATCGCTTATAGCCTCCATAAAATCGCGGTTGTGCGAATGAAATGATTCCCGCTGCTGCGCTGTAAAATCAAGATGCTCCATAAGCTCCCTCCCTTTCAGGGGACCGGCATACCTTTCTGAACGAAGTCCCATTTGTTTTTTCTCAGTTTGAATATGGTAGATTATGGTGGCAATCGTCGACACATTTAACATCACCAGCACCACCACCCCCCAGGTTAAAAATTTAACTTTTTGTTCTGCTCTCATTTCAGGTTACATTATTGGACCACAAACATATTCAGTTTCTCCAATTCAGCGTCGTTCGCAGAAACCGACTCCTGTTGCGCATGAACTGTGTAACTGCTATAAACATTCCCCAGATAGATTCCAAGAAAGACAGCAATCAACACACAGGCGGCAATGGCCATGTTCTGTACAACCTTTTGATATAAACTATATACAGGAACTTCACGTGCGCCTATCCCACCCATAACTTTCAACGAAAGCTGAGTATCGAAAGGCACTTCTCTTTCCGCCTTAATTACCCGGTCAATCATTTTTTCCAACTCACCCATGTTGCTATAATCATCCATATCTGCTTAATTAGAAACCATTAACATTCTATTCCTATGCTTTAAGATAATTTGTTTGGTAATAAAGGAGCAGCTGCTTCTGCAGGTGCTTTTTAGCACGTTGCAGAAGCTGCTCCACGGCACCAACAGAAATCCCCATAACCTCCGCAATCTGCTTTTGGGATAGATCTTCGTACTTGCTCAATATGAAAGCCACACGCTGTTTATCGGGAAGATTCTTCATAGCCCTGTGAACCTGATCGGCACATTCCTTATCCATCAGCAGTTTATCGGCAGCGGATTCGCTATTACAAAAGGCCGAACCGATCTGCTCTTCCATATCCTCCATGGTACCCGACCTCAGTAAAACCTGATCCTTTACATATTTCCTTTTAAAGTTCAGACAGGCGTTGACAGCAATCCTGTATAACCAGGTCGACAGTTCAGCCTGACCCTTAAACCTGCTTAGTCCAAAAAAAGCGTTGGTGAAAATCTCCTGGCTCAGATCATCTGCATCCTCTTTCTGATGCACAAAACCCATACATATCCTGAATACCCCCGGTTGATATTTTTCTATAATCTCCTTATAGCAACTGATATTGCCTCTAAGTATTTTGTTTATCAGCTCCGTGTCGCTCATGATCTTAATGGATCCGAATCATTACCCGAAATTATCGAAATAAATACGCTATGAAAAATCAAAATTTTCATAATGAATGAGTTGCGGTGGTATGTTCATTTCCTGGAATATCTCATTTAAAGAAGCGCTCATAGCCTTAGGTCCGCAGAGGAAAATCTCCCTCTTTTGTATTTCCTGAATATCCCCCACTTTAAGGAATCCCTCCTTGTCTGCGCAGATCAAATGCAGCTTAAATCCCGGAAAGCTTTGCTCAAACGACCTGAATTCATCAAGATACACCGCCTCACTCTCATGGTTCACACAATAATAAAGCTCAACGCGAAGCTTATCTGCAGGCTGTTGCTGCAAATCGTTCATCCAGCTCACAAAAGGCGCAATTCCAACTCCTCCTGCAATCCACACCTGGTCATCTATCCCATCTCTGAAGTGAAAGCAGCCGTAGGGACCGTTAATCCTCACTTTCGCACCAGGTTTGAGTGTATCATATAAGCGGGAGGTGTAATCGCCAAGAGCCTTCACTAATATCTGAACCGTGCTGCCTTCACCACTGCAAAGGGTGTATGGATGAGATTCGCGCGACATCCCGGGGTAACGGAAACTAAAGAAGCAAAACTGACCCGGAATAAATTTCAGTTCGCGGTCGCGGGGACTAAGTTTTACACTGAGTACTTTACCGTTGATTTTTTCAACGGTGTTTACCACGTACACGAATCCTCTATTAAAAAGTCCGTACAGCAAAGTCTGATAGATAAACGCGGCGATCCCCAGGCCCGAAACCATTACCAGGTACAGCCACAGCAATGGGTTCCGGTCGAAAGACACCGTCAGATGAAAAGTGTGGATAACAATCATTATAAAGAAAACACCCATAAACTTGTGACTTATCTTCCAGCTGCGGTATGGGAGTTTAATAAGCAGTGTAAATATCATCAGCAAAATAATTCCCCATAGTGCATAGCTGCCCAGGTTCACCTCATCCCGGCGATGCAGAGGAAAAACCGTTAAGAAAAACCGTGCAGCATTGTCGGGTATCCAGCGTAACGCCAGGAGAAATGGATGAGCTATCATAAACATAAAAGCAAGCACTGCCATTTTATGATGGGTCTGATACATCTTATCAAGGCCCCCGAACTGACGTTCAAGCCACTTAATCCGCGCCGACAAGACAAAGGACAAAGCCAGCATTGAGTAACCTGTCAGAGCTACGATCTCGTTAAAATGTTTTAATAATGGCGGCATCTTATGATGCTCTGAAGCCTCGGGCGCCGATAAAAAACTTAGCGGAATAACAAGAAGAGCCAACCCCCAGAAGAAGTAGTTCGTGGCTTTAATATTGATTTTCATCTTTAATAATTATGATGGAATAAAGCATACCAACGCTTTATTCTTATTATTTAGAACCCAAAGCATTTAAAAACCTACGAATATTTTACATGAATGCTTCGGACCCGGTTCAGAACCGCTTCAGAGTGGAAAGCACTCACTTAGGGACCATGCTTTGTCTTCCTCCCGTGCTTCTTCGAGAAAAACCGAAGAAGCACGGGAG
>DALYUO010000344.1:3288-4276 GCA_031981225.1 Pararcticibacter sp. | reverse complement strand
CTTTATTCGAAGTATTTCAACGAATTGTGGGAAATTAAAACGGCAATCACCTATTACCGGAGGATCAAAGACCTGACTGAAAAGCAGGTGGCTATCGTGGACGAATACCGCTGGGCATGGAATCTCTTTACCCGCGATAAACACTTTACACCGGAAGAACTGAGTTTCATGGAGTCGGTATACAAGGGCATCCTGGATGCGAGTCTCAAAAATGTCGATCAGATCCTGCTGGTGGTAAACAGCTTCAAAACGCAGATGTCTGACGCGAAACGACTGGAAATCATCAACGCAGCCGCAGCCCAGATCGATGAGAATTATAATGATCTGAAAAAGTTCAATACGGAGAACAGCCTGCTCAGCATCCAAAGGGCACAGTCGGCAGATGAAGTAACCGTTTTACGAGAGCTCTATGGAATCGAACAATAAGCCTGTTATCAGGGCGGCGGCCTGTCTTCGGAAAAGAGCTGGCGCTCTGCTCACTTACACAATATTAACTGCTCTCTTAACCTCTATTTGGGCAACAGGTAAAGCGCAGACCTGGAATGAGTTCTTTAAGCAGAAGAAGACGCAGAAGAAATACTTACTTCAGCAGATTGCGGCACTGCAGGTGTATATCGGATATGTCAAAAAAGGTTATGAAATAGCTGATGAGGGAATCCGTACTGTAAAATCAATCCGGGACGGGGAGTTTGGCTTGCACAACGCGTTTTTTTCTTCGCTTAAAGCGGTAAGCCCGGTCGTTCGCAATAACACCAGCGTCACTGAAATTATTGAGATGCAACTGTCGGTGAGCAGTACACTAAAGAATATCAAAAAAGAAGACGGTCTGACGCCGGAAAATATCGAATACATCACGGATGTGTCCAGCTCTGTACTTAAAGAATGTGCCTGCGACCTGGATGAACTCTTGCTGGTGATCACGGCAGGGAAAACCGAAATAAAGGACGATGAACGATTAAAACGGCTGGACAATATCTATCATTCGATG
>DALYUO010000344.1:0-3278 GCA_031981225.1 Pararcticibacter sp. | reverse complement strand
TCGTCCAAAACTTTTCCGGCGAAGTGCTTCTGCTTAGCAGTCAGCGAAGGTCAGAACAGGAATCACTTAAAAAATTAGGAGGACTTTATGAAACCGATTAGCGAAAGAATGAAAAGCTGCTTTTTGCTGTTGATCCTGGCTCTTGGAATAGTAAGCGGTAGTCAGGCCCAATCCACCGAAGCCCAGCAACTGCTGTTGAATGTCGAAAAGCTCAGCCAGCTGAAAAACATCCTGGAGGACATGAAGACGGGCTACCAGATTGTAAGCGAAGGGTATTCGAAAATCAAGAATATCGCTCAGGGAAATTTTTCTTTACACGAAGTATTTCTCGACGGCTTGCTCCTGGTAAACCCTGAAATTAAAAAGTATCACCGGGTAGCGGACATCATTACAGATCAGAAGGATATTGTTTCTGAATACAAAACCGCGTATAAAAGATTCGTCGCTTCGGGGAATTTCAACGAAAATGAAATCCCAGCTGCGCATGAGTGATGACGAGCGCCTTCAGGCTATCGACAGGATCTTTGAAGACACGCGGGATAAGCTGAATTTCTTGAGGTACTTTAATCGGCAGGCCAGCGTGATGAATCTGCAACGGGAAAAGGAAAAGGCAGATGTGCAAAGTTTGAAACAAATCTATGAGCCATGAAAAAAAGTAAAAATAACGTTTGGCTTGGTAGCATCCTGTGCGTCGTTTTACTGGCAGTTCTCCCTTTGGCCGGCATCGCGCAGGGTCTTCCCGGCGAAATAAACAGTATGCAGGCCGAACTGGATAAAGTGTACGGACAGATGTTGCCCCTTTGTTCCCGTCTGATCGGTGTGGGACGCAGTATTGCCGGATTTGCCGCACTCTGGTATGTCGCCAGCCGGGTATGGCGCCAGATTGCCGCAGCGGAACCTGTGGATTTTTATCCCTTGTTGCGGCCCTTTGCTCTTGGTTTGGCAATAGTCATTTTCCCGGCCGTCATCGCTTTGATGAACGGCGTATTGCAGCCCACGGTTTCTGCCACTTCTGCAATGGTGAAAGACTCGAATAAAAGTATCCAGGTCCTACTGAAACAGAAAGAAGCTGCGATAAAGAAGTCGGGAGCCTGGAAAATGTATGTCGGGGAAACGGGAAGCGGTGACCGAAGTGAGTGGTATAAGTATACTCACCCGGAAGATCCCAATCCCCGGAATGAGGGCCTGTTTGCAGGAATAGGCAACGACATTAAATTCTGGATAGATAAACAAAGCTACAACTTTCGTAATTCAATCAAGCAATGGCTCAGCCAGGTGCTCGAAGTGTTGTATGCGGCAAGCTCGCTTTGTATCAATACCCTGCGTACTTTCTTTCTTATCGTTCTGGCAATCCTCGGACCGCTTGTCTTCGGCCTGGCCGTGTTCGACGGCTTTCAGCATACACTCACGATATGGCTGGCCAGGTATGTCAATATTTTCTTATGGTTACCCGTGGCCAACATTTTCGGAAGTATCATTGGAAAGATCCAGGAAAATATGTTGCGCATAGACCTGAGCCAGATCCAGGAGCAGGGTGATACATTTTTCAGCAGCACCGATACGGCGTACATGATCTTTCTGGTCATAGGGATCGTCGGCTATTTCTCAGTTCCTAATGTGGCGAACTATATCGTGCATGCAGGAGGTGGCAACACGATGCTTCAACGAATAAATACACTGGTGATCAGCGGCAGCACTTCTGCTATGAATCAGGTCAGTAAGGGCGGTGGAATGGTAGCCGATTCCTTTGGCGATATGGCCAGGCAGGTGCAAGGAAGCTTTTCCGGCTCCGGCGCTGACTACTTCGGAGATAAATCCGGCGGTTCCCCGCATCAGCATGATAAGCTTTCGGGCAAGTAGTATAACCTCAATAAAAAGCGTAAGAATATGTTCACCCATTTTAAAAACATCGATACGGCCTTCAGGCACATCAGGACGTTCAGTCTATTTCTCATTCTGGCCAATGTGCTGATCGTCTGCTTCAGCTTGTATAAGAGTTACCAGCTGACAGAGCAGGCCCAGAATAAAGTTTTTATCCTGTATAACGGCAAAGTGCTCGAGGCTGTGGCATCCGACCGGAAAAGCAACCTTCCGGTAGAACTTCGGGACCATATCCGTACTTTCCATCAATATTTCTTTTCACTCAGCCCGGATGAAAAAGCGATACAGGCAACGGTTTCCAGGGCATTGTACCTCGCTGACGAATCAGCAAAGAAACAGTACGATAACCTCAGGGAATCCGGCTATTACAATAACCTGATCGCAGCCAACATCTCCCAGGAGATTGATATCGACAGCATCCGGCTCGACGTAGATAATTATCCTTACCGCTTTACCTGTTTTTCGACGCAGAAATTGATCCGGTCGAGCAGTACGGCTATTCGGAAACTGATTACCCAGGGATTGGTGAGGGATCTAAAAAGCCAGACCGACAATAACCCGCACGGCTTTCTGATCCAAAACTGGGAAATTATCGAGAATAAATAAAGGGTTATGAAAGTGTTCAGAAAGAAACCCCTCCCGCCCTCCGCGAGCAATGAGAGACTGGCAGCTGCTATTGCCGGGCGGATTATTTCGGCAGAACGAAAGATTGCTGCCTGCCTGAACACGGCTGTAGCGCGTTTGCCGCCGAAAGTCAGGATGGCGATACTCGGGCTGCTTAGTCTCCTGTTTGCAGGCTATAATTTATACCTGCTGATCAGTTCAATCACTCATTAATATTCAAAAACATGGATACAAGAAAAAAGAATACTCAAAAGCTTTTACTGGTGCTGCCGGTACTGGTTTTACCCTTTTTGGCTTTAGCCTTTTATGCCCTTGGAGGTGGCAGGCAGTCATCCCCCGGTGAAGAACGTACTGCTGACAGAGGGATAAATACGACCCTGCCCGATGCTCAGTTTAAAAACGAAGATCCGCTCGATAAACTTAGCCTGTATGAACTAACAAAACGGGACTCCTCCGGATTGAAAATTCGGACAGATGGAAGACGCGGAAAAGATTAGCGTCCCGGCGATTGCCGCCAAAATATCCGAAGATCCCAATGAACAGGAAATAAACGAAAAGCTGGCTCAGATAGACAGGGAACTGAACCGCAAGGTTGTCCCGTCAAAGGATCAGAATCCGGTGACAGTTGCATCGGTGGCACAAACCCGGTCCATGAAAGGCGACGTAGACCGCCTTGAAAGGTTAATGCAAAGCATGCAGGAGGAAAAAGAGGAAGACCCGGAGATGCGGCAGCTTTCGGAGATGCTGGATAAGATCATCGCCATCCAAACCCC
>DALYUO010000343.1:0-4304 GCA_031981225.1 Pararcticibacter sp. | reverse complement strand
TTTTACTGGGTTACGAACTCGCCAGGAAGATCAAGGAGTATGGATTTTTTTCCTATTCTATTCATGAAGCGCTGCACTTATCGCAAAAAGAAAAGACCACGATCATTTCTGTTTTTGAAAGTATTGAAGAGGAATTAAAAGGCAGGATCGATAATTTCAGCCAGGACGTTGTTATTTCTCAGATCGAATTGCTCCTGAATTATGCCAACCGGTTCTACAGCCGGCAATTCATTACCCTTAAGGCGGTAAGCAGCGATCTCCTTCAAAAGGTAGAAGACATTTTACGCGGCTACTTTCAGTCACCACACACGAAAAAGCAGGGGCTTCCAACTGTCCAGCTTCTTTCTGCGCAGCTAAACGTTAGTGCAAGCTATTTAAGCGATATGCTGCGTTCACTTACCGGCCAAAATACACAACAGCACATTCATAACCACCTGATTGAAAAGGCAAAGGAACAGTTATCGACGAGCGATGCTTCGATAAGCGAGATAGCGTATGAATTAGGATTCGAACATCCCCAGTCCTTTAGTAAACTTTTCAAGCTTAAAACGAGTATGTCGCCTTTGGACTTCAGGCGTTCTTTCAATTAAAACATACTGGGATATACTATCATCCTTAAGTCTAATCAGGACGCTAAAAATATCAAGAGTAATTGTAGTACGTTTAATCCATGGGAATAAAAGCGGTCACATTACCCAAATTGTAAACAAATAATTCGTGAGATGCTATACGTTGATAAGCTGGATGCTTTAACTCAGGAAGCCGAAAAAGCGGTAAAAAACTTATTTGATAAGGCAAAAAAAAAATCAATCTCATCCCAACGACCTGCTCCTGGTTCTTGTAAACGGGTTTTATGACGACGACTTGCTAAACAGCCAACTTAAATTAAGTCCCTATGTCATTGGTCAAGGAGAAGAAGGCTTCGCTGATCATACTCAATACGAGTTCTTTCATTCTTTTAGGATACAGGCTACAGTGCCCTCAAAAGAAGATTGGCTGAAGCTCGAGGAGGAAATTATTTAATGAATTAAATATGGTGCTCTCACCGGCATCCGGCAGCACTAAAGGCAAGGTGGATACCCATTTTTCTGATGCTACCTTGGCGAAGCGAACCTGTGTGAGGCAGGATGGCGAACTTTGAAATAAAGAGGTCCCTGTACTCAATGTCAGAATTCATGGATTCTCTTAATTTTAGACTTAAGCAACTCAGCAAGGTCAAGTAAAGATGGAAATAGTATCGTCAAAATGCAGAACGAGTTGTAAAACTGCGGCGTTACACTTCCGTTTAATTGTTATAACATATCATGTGTTACTGTCACTTATACCTTCCATTACCGCAAGCAATGATTTATAGGCAATTTTATAAGTCATTGTACCACCGTCTTTAATTGCTAAAGCTAATCTTGAATATTCCTCGTCCAACGTAGCAGCATGCAATATGTCATAGATTTGGTTCAAGGCTATAGAATTAGTCTTCAACAGCTTACCAATATCCCGCCCCATAATTCTGGCAGTTGTAACGATACGGTCGAAGTCCGGAGCGGCCATAAGGTCTTCATGAAGTGCATAAAGGTCCTCGTATTTTAATTCAATGTAATTGAAAAGAATAAAGCCGAGATCTTTACCATCCCGGTTATCACGGTAACCCCTGTCTTTCCAGGCAAGTATCTTCATGATGCAAATTCCCGGTACGGAGGCAATTCTGAAATCTGTTTCTTCGGTGACTATACGTAAGCCGCTTTCACTCACCTCTGTAAAACCGGCTACATTCATAGCCTTAATGTTGTCAGGGGGCCACGTGTACTGTCCTTCCTCATTTTGAATATCGCCGAAGGGTACAATATCGATCTCGTAAGTATTGTTGAAGATAAGCTTATGCGTGGTCTGAGTGGCTGTAAAGCTTCCTGATGCTATAAGCTTATTCATCAGCCGGGCGTAGTTGTCCCATTCCGGTACGAACACGGCAAAGTCCACATCAGCGGTCATCCTGCTTACTCCAAGATCATAAATGCCATCCATAATAATATCTCTTGCAGTGGCGCCAATCAGCATAAAATCATACGCCTGCTCTCCGAGGATATCCTTGATAACGCGGGTAATGATCGTGATATGCGGCGGAATTTTATCGCTCGATAAATTGTAGGTATTCATCATATATTTTTTGAGCTGTTTCCTGATTTCTGCTGTCTCCCGTGGCCATCAGATCTGCATAAACGATCAGTGGTGGTGCGAGATTATTCTCAACGCGGAACAATGGATTTTCATGGTCCCAGAAATAGCTGTACACTTCCAGATCGTGATTTTCTTCAATAGGAATTAATCCCATTTTTTTCATCCATCCCTTTTCTTCTGCCGGCACGTACATGGTAAGTACCTGTGGTATCAGGTATTTTGTATAGAGCGCACCTGCCGCTTCTCCGCCCCAACTGCCTTGCCAGTCACTAAGTGGCAATTTATCAAAATCCTTTACCAGGTCTTGCTTGAACGATTGGTATGTGCCGATAAAAAGTTTGGGGCGAAGTATCTCAGTATACCCGGTGACCCAGCGTTGTAAAAGTTCGCGCTTTCTAAGCAGTCGTTTGCTGTCATCATAGTCCTCGAACAGATAGCCGCTTTTAAGCATCTCTTTAAAAAGAATGGTGATTGATGCAGGAGAGATACCAACGATTTTCGCAATTTCACGGTAGGGAAAATTGATGGCTTCTTCATCCTGCAACAACGCAAACAGCAATTTCAGACCAGACTCACCGAACAACCGGCTCTTTGCTGATGCGGTTCCTCCTTTTGGCTTCTTTCCGGTATGCTGAAGGTAAATTGTCTTTTCGTTAATATAAACATTCCCGAGAGAATCCAGGTAATTGACATTCATATCGACCAGTTTCTGAGCTATCTTTGGATAGATCACCGGGCACACGACCAGTGTCGGCAATCCGGTTTCTTTCCTCGCGTCGGCTGCATCCCGCACGATGTAGTTGAGTTGCAGGTGGCTAATCTGGCTAGCATAGTAAACATTGAATTTCAGGTCAACGTTGTTTACCTGAAACGTGAGCAAGGTACTTTGCCCTGTCGGCAATGATCCGATTTCGGCGTGCATTTCTTTATAGGCTCCTTTAAAGGCAGGTGGAAGTAATGCAAAACCGGCTTTCAATACGACTAGAAGGTCCATGTTTATTAAATTTGATTATTTACTTCGAGTAAACAATCAAATTTAATAAACAAAATGTATTTCACAAACTGACAGTCCTTGAATTTGTTTATAGAATTAGCATGTTCACGAATCATGAACGTGCTAATTCTATGAACTAAGGCGAAAACTCTTCCGCTGTTCCCAGAAGGCGTTCTAGATGGCATCTGCCGACACCATCTTCCCCTCAGCTGCAACTACTGTCTTCCAACTGCTATTTATCCTGGTAAAAAACAGGCTTCGTACTAACCGGGAGTTTTAACCTCTGATTAAAGTTAGGTAGAAGTTTAGTGATAGTGCTATTGTTCAGTTGCTCACTGATATTTATAAAAGTCCAATTTAAACCATCATCCTTGGTTACTGCTAATAAATAAGACTCGCTAACTAACTTCCCAGTTGGAACGTTCATGATTATGGTTTGTGATACAAGACAATGAAGCTCATTGCCCGCTGTAAATATCTGTCCTGGAGTACCTATTGCTACGGACTCAAAAGAAATACCTTGCTCAGCCAATTTGCTCGTACCTGCTTTAATGGTTTTTAACGCAGCCTCTCTACCTCCCATCATTTTTATCACAGATGGGTGAGTATACTTTACAACAGTAGAAAAATTCTGATCCTTAGTAGCTTCACCAATGATTAGTGCTTGTTTTCTAATGGTTTCCTTACTTTGAGCAACTACGGTAACTGAAATAATCAAAAAGCAAATAGTAAATAAAAATCTATTCATTGCTTAAATATAACAAGATTTAAATATTTATTTGATTCGTGCTGTGGAATTGCCAAGGGCACTCGTGTGGCTGCTTGTGCGAAAGAGGCTCCTTATCAAAGCACTTGATTTTATTCAGCTATGGCTTGCTCTTAATGGCCTGAATGAGATCGCTGCGCTAAGTTTGGTTCTTTTGATCAAGCAAAAGAACGAAGCCAAGCTGGCTAGGCGAAGTCAATCTATAGGAGTACATTTATTGGCCAGAAGTTATGTTAATAGGTGCGCCCCTCCGACGTTTTTTGCTTGATCCACTTTCTTCCTCCCAAGTATTCCGCTTGATCCTTGATCCCTTTCTTTGGATCAAGCAAAAAAGTTGGGGAGGAATAGTTAAGAATCATAATTTTGCAGGCA
>DALYUO010000342.1:576-4305 GCA_031981225.1 Pararcticibacter sp. | reverse complement strand
GATGCGGCACTGGTCAGGGTTTTATCAGAGCTTTGTTAGGCAGTGTACTCATATTGGCCTCCCTGAGGTCCCCCTTCTTTTAGTACATTATTAATGTTTATCGGATGGATCCTGACGGCATGCTTGAACAGGGGTAAAGAGATCTGGTTAAAAATCAGTTGATTTGCCAACGTTCTCAAACGTGGCCAGATCATTCTCAACAGCTTCTATCTTAGTGTGGGCCATGCCCAGTGAGTCAGAACCGAGGAAAAGATGCAGAGGGCGTTTTTCCATTTCAGCCACCTTGATAAATGCAGCGGCGGCTTTTTCAGGATCACCCGGTTGGTTGCCAATGATCTGATCGCTATGCATCACCTCTAAATCGCGGGCCTCCTTATATTCTTCGATAGGGTTCGCTGCTGTGTGGAGTGAACCCTGCAGTAAGAAGTTGGTTTTGAAGTATCCAGGATACACGATGGTGGCGGTTACGCCCAGCGACTGGGTTTCTGCTGAAAGTGCTTCGGTAAAGCCCGCCACGGCAAACTTAGTGGCGTTGTAGATGCCCCAACCAGGGAACGTTCCAAGAAAACCTGCAATAGATGAAATGTTAAAAAACGCACCCGATCTTTTTTCGCGAAAATGCGGCATAACGTTGCGGATCACGTTTAATGATCCAAATACATTGACATCGAAATTTTTGCGTGCCTCCTCATCCGTTAGTTCCTCGAGGGTGCCTAACTGGCCGTAACCTGCGTTGTTTACTACTACATCTATAGCGCCCAGTTTGGCAATAATCTCCGAAACGGCTTCTCTAACGCTTCGGTCATTGGTTAGATTTACTTCGAGGGGAAGAAAGTCGCTACTTTCAACGCCCGTTTCTTTTCGTAACGCATCTGCATTTCTGGATGTTGCCGCTACCTTATACCCTTCACTCAGCAATCGTTTTACCAGTGCTAAACCTAAACCTTTTGAGGCTCCTGTAACGAACCATACTTTTTGTGTTTTCATGTCTATGATCATTTGTTTGTGTGATACAAATTTGATCATAGCTCGCACAATGGTGTTTATTCAAAACAAAGAAGAATTTTCGAGTTTCAAATATTTACAGATATCATCGCGTTTTTCCGGTAAGCAGACGGTGAGGTATTTGTCTTCTTTCTGAAAAATGAGGTGAACGCTGCTTGTCCTGAGAATCCCAACCCGTCACTGATTTCATTGATTCCCCAATCCGTTTGCACCAGCAGCGACTTAGCCTCATAGAGCAGGCGGTCCTGTATATGTTCCCTTAAGGTCTTACCCGTTTGGGTCCTCACTAAAGCGTTGAGGTAGTTTGGATGAACGTGCAGCTCGTTCGCAAATTCCGCTGCTGTTTTTAATTTAGCGTATGTGTCACGTTTTTGAACCTGAAATGCAGATTCAAGGAGGGATAAGAAACGATAGATATATCCGTACTCTTCGGAAATAGTAGTTTTTTCGGGGTTTCTTCCTGCGCGCTGGCTTTCCAGCAAAAGCATCTGGAGCTGAAGTAGAATAGCTTGCTTTTTATCATCATTGGCGCCGCGATCTTCGCTTAACATCGCTTCAAAATATCCGTTGATGGTGGCAGACTGTTCATCTGTAAGCCGGATAACGGCTCTGTCTGGCGCAAAATACGGATATTGACGGAATAAATTTCGCACGTGATCTGCATCGGGGCCAAAGTAATCAGGATGGATCAGGCAAAAATGACCGCCCGTTTCTACAGATGTTGTTTGCCACGACATGATCTCATCCGGATGAATGAACGCAATTTCATTTGGGCCCATTTCGTATCGGTGTAGTCCTACGATAAGTATGCCTGTGCCAGATGTCATATGGAAAATCTTATAAAACTTCCTGCGCTGCGGTGATATATAATCTCTTATCGGGTAGTTGTTGCGGTTCTCAATAATAAAATATCTGGAATTGAGCGGGTGATATTCTATATTCAGAAGCGGAACTTTATAGCCCTCCCGCGCAAAAGTCTCCAGTTCCAGTCGGGGGATCGTTGAATTCTCCATATGTAGTTATAAAAGATAGCCTTGTTGGGTTAAAAATAGTGAATTTACAGCTAGGGAAGCCTATTCGGTTAAATCCTTTCACTAATAACCAGTGCAGTTCTATGCTAATTCTAATTTACTATCTTTGAATTTTACAAATCGATCCATTGAAGAATATTAAGAATATATCGCTTGATGAGTTTTATAAAGAAGCCGCGGCCTTTACGGGTAAGGATATTATTACGCTATTGCCTCCGGGTATCAATAAAGAGATAGGGCATTTTAATGTATTTGATATTTATGAAACACTAAAGGAAGTAAAAAGGAAACAGGTAATGCCGTACAACCGGCGGGCCTATTATAAAATTAGTCTGATCAGAGGGAGAAATAAAGCTGAATATGCTGATAAAGTTATTGATGTTAAGAGGAATGCCCTGCTATTTGCTACTCCTAAAGTTCCTTATCACTGGGTGCCTCAAGACGAAAATCAATCAGGTTCTTTTTGTGTATTTACAGACGAGTTTCTAATAAAAAACAAGAGTGGTATAGTTCTGGATGAACTTCCGATTTTTAAACCAGGAGGTTATCCTGTCTTCGAGATTACCGATGAAGAAGCAGAGGAAATAGGACTGATATTCAGGAAAATGAAAAAAGAGATAGCTTCTGACTATGAGTTTAAATATGATCTGCTTCGAAACTATGTATTAGAGGTCATTCATTATGGACAGAAGCTACAACCGGCTACAGCTTTACATGCGGAGCAAAATGCTTCGGCGCGGATTATCTCCCTTTTCATTGAGCTGTTGGAACGGCAGTTCCCTGTTGAATCGCCCAACCAAAAACTCCGGTTACGGTCTGCCAAAGAATATGCTGAAAGACTTTCTATTCATGTCAATCATCTTAATAAAGTATTAAAGGAAAATACAGGCAGAACCACCACCGAGATTATAAGCAGCCGGATGCTCCAGGAAGCCAAAATCCTGTTGAAGCAAACGGATTGGAATGTTTCTGAAATTGCTTACAGCCTGGGATTTGAAGAAGTAGCACACTTTTCTAATTTTTTTAAAAAACAAACTGCCGTTACCCCGCTCTCGTTTCGTTCTTAAACGTCAATATTTGATTTTAGTAAAAATTGGATTGATGTTCGCAAACCGGAGCTCCGCTTTTTGACTGACATTTGTTTATCAAATAAATAACAAACGAAACAAACTATGGAAACTACAAAAAGTAAGATCGCTTTAGTAACGGGCGGAAGTCGTGGCTTGGGAAAAAATATGGCAATCAGCCTTGCGAAAAAAGGAGTTGATATAGTACTCACCTATAACAGCAATAAGCAGAAAGCTGATGAGGTCGTGGCAGAAATTCAGTCACTTGGCCAGAAAGCCATTGCTTTTCAGTTGGATACGGGCAATGTAAAGGCGTTTGCCGAGTTCTTTCGTCAGGTAACAGAACATCTTGAGGAGCACACTGGTAGTCCGAATTTTGATTTTCTTATTAACAACGCAGGGACTGCACTTTATGCACAGTTTGCAGAAACTACCGAAGAACAATTTGATGGGGTTATGAATATTCATTACAAAGGAGTATTTTTCCTTACCCAAAAAGCACTACCTTTTATAAATGACGGTGGGCGTATCATCAATATTTCATCAGGACTGGCGCGTTTTTCTTACCCGGGTTCTTCGGCCTATGGCTCTATGAAAGGCGCGATAGAAGTGCTTACACGGTACCT
>DALYUO010000342.1:0-566 GCA_031981225.1 Pararcticibacter sp. | reverse complement strand
GGGTTCACGGGGCATTACTGCAAATGTGGTAGCACCTGGTGCTATTGAAACTGATTTTGGTAATGGCCACGTGCGAGATAACAAAGATGTAAACGACCAGATAGCAGGTTTAACTGCTTTGGGCCGCGTTGGGCTGCCGGAGGACATCGGCGGTGTAGTGGCATTTTTATGTACAGAAGATGCGCGTTGGATAAATGGGCAGCGAATTGAAGTATCGGGCGGTGTGAGCCTTTAGAGAAAAGTACCTTATGTATTTCATAGCGGTGAAGTGTCACACGTTTTATTTTACCACATCGGTCCGATATATTTAATCGTAAAATTAAAACGAGGCGACTGTGCAGGTCGAGGCTAATCTATGACAATAGTAAGGAAATAGGTTACTAAGCTAAAGGGTTTTGAGAGAGAGTGGATCAGCCAAAGTGATCCACTCTTCTCATATAAAGAGAAGTCAAATACCATTTGCTAATAAAAATAATTAATCTATTTTTGCACGCGGTTTTACCGGAATATCTTTCGGTTCGTAGAATTTAAGAGGCCCGTTCGTCTAGGGGTTAGGACGCAAGATT
>DALYUO010000341.1:0-4310 GCA_031981225.1 Pararcticibacter sp. | reverse complement strand
AGATCATTTTATAGCTCAATTAGATAAATAGGGCTATTGTTTTGTTTTTTTTTTTGCTGGCGGGGGACATCTTAAACGCTCGGATGTTTTAGGAATTAGTCCGGCCCTTTAAAAAAATGTCGGAGATCATTTTTTTAAGTTGGAAGGCAGTCTATTTTTACCTGCTCTAGCTGATATATCCGGATCCTTGTTCTGAATCTATACAGTAGTAAAACTTTTAGTAACATTAGGAATACAATGAAAGTAGCGATTGTTTACTGTTCTAAACACGGTGCAACAGAAAAGGTAGTAAAGCTAATTGGAGAGAAACATAACGAGAATGACGTTTATTTTTTTAATCTTCTAAAGGGCCCGGCCCCGGAAGTAAAAGAATACGACAGGATTATAATTGGAGGACCTATTTATTTCGGCATGATCCAAAACCCCATTAAGGATTTTTGCAAGCAGAATGCAAGGGCCCTTCTAAAAACAGAACTTGGTTTGTTCATTTGCTGTATGCTTGCAGAACAACAGAACGAGCTTTTCGAAAATGCCTTTCCCGAAAAATTGCGCTTACATAGCAAGGCGAATGCTTGTTTCGGATGGGAACTGATTGTCGGAAATCTGAATTTTTTTGAAAAACTTATCGTGCAGAAGGTTGCAAACAGCCATGGCGGGTCTCATATCGACTTTCCCGAAATTGAGAGATTTGTAAATAAAATGAACGCGATAAGTAACAATCACACTGTTGCTCACTAATCTATAAACTCCATCAAAGTTTTAAAGAATACCAGTTTGTTTTCGAAAGACGTGGAAAGCGACTTGAAAATTGCGGGCTCATAAGTCTGCTTGAACGCATGAAAGTTACTGATATTATCAGTTGTAAACTGGAGACAGTAAGTAATTCCCTCGTTTGGCGAATCGAGTACCCTTAACATTCTCTGAGAAATAAAGAGGTCTGTATTTGCAACTTCAGGGAGGAGTTTCTCATTCATCCATTCAAGCCATTCGGAGTTGATTGTGTCGTCAATAATGAAAGTAATATTATATAAAATCATTTTGCGAAGATAGAACCCGGCAATCATCTATCCAACATTATCTCCCCTTAAGTTTCTGAATCGTTTCCTGGCTTCGGTGACATAGAGGCTTCCGGGAAAAGCTGTTATTAACTTCTGGTAATACATTTTGGCTTTTTCGGGATCATGCAATCTCGTTTCGTATGTTTCAGCAAGGATAAATAAGGCATCGTCTGCCCATACGTCATAGCTATAGAGTTCTGTTATGGCTAACAGGCATTCGACTGCTTTCTGTAGGTTATTTTGTTTCAGAAATACTTTTGATTTTGACATGAGGATGTCATCAGAAAGGGAGTTCCCGGGATATGCTTTATCAATGCTGTCAAGCGTTGATAAAGCCTCCTGGAGTTTCCCTGCGAAAATAAGCTTGTCGGCAAGCGCGTATTTTATCAGGGCATTTGTGTCGGCTAAAGATTCAGTGTTCTCAGAGATCAGGAGGCTCAGATTGAGGGCGTCATTGGCAATCAATTGCGAAGTAGAACTTTTTAATACGTCGAGCTGAGCCTTGGCCCATGCGAAATCTGCCTGGTAGTATGAAAGCTTTGCTTTCCGGTATTTGGCTTCCTGACCTATTGGCTGATCAGCAAATTCTTTTTCTGCTTGTCCGTAAATGAGAGCTGCTTCCCATAATTCGTCAGTTAAGATATAAACATCTCCCAGTTCAAGTTTTATTTGTCCGGTAACTGATGCCGGTAGTCCAGACATTTTCAATATTTCTTCAAGCAGCGTTCTGGCTTCCGATGGTTTATTCAGATAATAAGCCTGCAGCTTCGCCAGTTCGCGCATGGCAAATACCGTCGTTTTTCCCTTGCCGGCTTCCTTCAGTAAAGTGGTATAGCTATCTTCAAGTTTTATTAAGTCTGCATCCGTAAACCTGCCTCCTGTTAGAAGATGCATGCGATGCTTCAGTATTTGCATTTTAGCTGGAATATAATATTCGCTCCCGGGGCCCTTTTTTATAAGATATTCAAGACCTTCGATAGCCTGAAGAGATGCTTCATTGCCAATAAGCAGCGCCAGATCGTATACTCGCCCGCCATCTTCCCTGAGTCGTTTATCCGTAGCAATCACCTGCTTTAGCGCTGCTGAGTAGTCTTTTTGCTGAATATACGTCCATACCAGAAGATCTGAATATATCGTGTTGCCGGGCTCCTTCTCCATTTTTCTGAGCAGGGGGGCTTTCAAAATCGAGTAATCCTCTCCCGTCTCAAAAATAGTTGCGATCGAGCTTTTGGCCTGGCTGAGAAAACGCTCACCCTGGTCGCTGCCCAGGATATGCAGGTATTCATTAACGAGCATTTGTTTGTCTTTCTGATAGCGGTAGAGAGACAGGAGGTCAAAAGAGAAAGCGCTCTCGTCTTTAAGCAACTTTCGGCCATTCAGTAATGTTCTTATTGAATAGTTATAAGCGCTTGCACGATAAAAGGCAACCGCTAGATCGCGGATATGATATTCGTCGGGAGTAAGCTCTTTTATTAGTTTATTATACCACTCACCTGCTTTCTCCTGCCGCCCCTGATCCTGGAATATTCGCCCATAATCTACTTTATAAACATACGAATCGGGTTGAGCCTTTATCATTTGGCTAACCACTTGTTGAGCTTCTTCATATTTTCTCAGTTTTAACAACGTATTGAGATACTGGTCATAATACTGGGGCTGGCGGCCTTCGTTGAACAACATTTGATAACGGGTAAAGGCCTTTTCCCAGTCGCCTGTTTGGTAATGCTGCATTGCAAGCTCATCGTCGTCCGGAAGTTGAGCAACCACCGTGAACGAAGATAAAATGACCAGCAAAACGCAACACAGCTTCCTCATTGGTATAAGAGCAAATATGAGTTAATATAACGATTGAAACAGCTTTCTTTGCATATATACGATATTTATATTTTGATGCTGAGATGACCACAACGCTTAATTAAGCGACTAAGCATCCGCTGTATTTTATTTGTTACGTGACTAAGTTAATAAAAGAAGTAATTTAGTGTTAAAATCCGCATTCTTGAACGGAGGGCTTATTGGGGAAATGTTTATGGAAAGAAAGTTTAAGACATATATATTAATGACCGTGCTGTTCTTAATGGCTTCATGCAGCCGGGAGAAACATGCACGAATAATTCCGGTAGAAGACTTTTTCCGTAATCCCTATAAAAACTCTTTTCAAATATCGCCAGACGGGAAATATATATCATTTCTTCAGTCGTACAAGAACAGGATGAACGTTTTCGTGCAGAGCGTTAAAGGAGATAGCATTGTCAGGGTAAGTAATGAGTCGTGTTTTAACATCTCTTTTTATTTCTGGGCTAATAACAACGAAATAGTATACATGAAAGACAGCGGGAAAGGGAGAAATCCCGAGTTATTCGCTGTCAACAGAAACGGGAGGGACTTCAGGCAGTTGCTGACGGAGCAGAATGTGAGGCTGAAATTTATAAATCAAAACAATGTTATAAATAATGAGATATTAATAGCGCTAAACAAACGCGATTCTACCGTTTTTGATGCATATCGCTTAAATATAAAAACCGGAGATCTTAAAATTGCCGAAAGAAATCCAGGCAATATCATACGATGGTTTTCTGATGAAAATGGAAAGCTCAGGCTTGCTCTCTCGGGCGATGGAGTTAACGAAACGCTTCTATACAGGTCAGCAGAAAGTGAGTCTTTCAGTCCTGTGATTACAAGCAATTTCAAAACGCGGATTACGCCGGTTGGCTTCTGCTCAGGCAACACGAGTTGCATTTACGCATTGTCTAACCTTAATCGCGACAGGAGTGCCCTCGTCGAGATAGACTGCTTACAGGGAAAGGAAGTAAAGACAATTTTTAGTCACGATTCGGTGGATATTTCCGAAGCAGGCTATTCGTCCTTGCAGCGTAAGCTTCTTTATGCAGGTTTTGAAACATGGAAAGGGCAGAGACATTATCTGGATGATTCGACCAGGAATATTTACAACTATCTCGAAAAACTGCTGCCGAACACTGAAGTTAGAATTACGGGGCAGGATAAAGCTGAAGAGAACTTTATACTGCGAACATTTACCGACAAATCGCCGGGCACGTTCTATTTGTATAAGAGGCCAACACGCGAACTTGTAAAGCTGAGTGATATTAATCCGGCATTACCTGCCAGTCAGATGTGCAGTATGAAACCTGTTTCTTTCAAAAGCAGCGACAACTTAACAATAAACGGTTATCTCACATTACCACTGGGTTATAAAGCCGAAAGTTTGCCCGTAGTTGTTATCCCTCATGG
>DALYUO010000340.1:2157-4330 GCA_031981225.1 Pararcticibacter sp. | reverse complement strand
AATCTCGAAGAGGATATCATGAACCTTGTAGCTCATACTCATTATAAAAGAGTACCAAACTACCGCGATTTGAGTCCTCAGGAAGAGTGGGACCTTTTGGAAGAGGGGTTTAACCGGGTAACCGATACATGTATTCCGGAAGAAGAGGCTTTCAGGAGGATTCAGCGACATATTCATAAAATATGGAAAGATGCGGAGGATAAAGGCGAACGGTATTTTCCACATGAGTATATGTATAAGCTGCTGTTAAGCGGTGTTATGAAAGATACTTATGAAATACCTGTTGAGCATAGCTGGATGATTGCAGCTGCTGAAAAAAATCTTCCTATTGTTGTCCCGGGATGGGAAGACAGCACGATGGGGAATATCTTCGCTTCTTACGTTATAAAAGGAGAGTTAAAAGCCTCCACCATGAAGAGCGGGATTGAATATATGGCCTGGCTCGCCGATTGGTATCGCGGGAACAGCGGAGGGAAGGGAATTGGCTTCTTCCAGATAGGCGGAGGTATAGCCGGCGACTTTCCAATTTGTGTTGTGCCCATGCTTTATCAGGATCTGGAAATGCACGACGTGCCGTTCTGGAGCTATTTTTGCCAGATCTCAGATTCGACTACTTCATACGGATCATATTCTGGGGCGGTACCTAACGAAAAGATCACCTGGGGTAAGCTGGATATCCATACGCCAAAGTTTATAGTAGAGTCGGATGCGACGATTGTAGCGCCTCTTATTTTCGCGTGGATTTTAAAACAATAAAAAAAACTGATTTAATAAAAAACTGTATATCTATAAGAATCAGTAAACAGAATGTCAAAAAGGGGTTTCATTGGTTAATGAGGCCCCTTTTTGTTGTTATTTAGAATGAGTATAAATTATTTTTACCGGTCATTATAGTGTCACACATCATTAAATTAATTATACTTTTGTCATCCGAAATTGTGATTTAGAGCACAATTTCTGTTTTACATTTAAAATTTAGCGTAAAAATAGTATATGAGAAGCATCTCATTGGTTTTAAAAAGTGTTGCAAAATCATTAATCTTAGTTTCTGCTCTAAGTTTCGGTATCCAGGCTAATGCACAAAATTCTCCGGCAGGCAGTCCTGTTGCGGGAGAAGCTACTGCAGGAACTGCTACTGACGCGGCTGCAGGTGGAGCTGTAAAAGGCGATGCCAATGCAGGATCTGCTCTCTTTAAGCAAAAGTGTACATCGTGTCATGCACTCGACCGTACAGTTGTTGGACCTGCTTTGAAGGGCATACATGAGAGACGCGATGAAGCATGGCTTATCAAGTGGATCAAGAACTCTCAAGCTCTTGTTGCTTCAGGAGATCCAACTGCAGTTAAGGTATTCAATGAATACAATAAGACGGTAATGACGCCTTTCCCTGAACTGAGTGATGACGATGTTCGGAACATCCTTGCGTATGTTCAGAAAGAAGGGGACAAGCCAGCAGAGGCCGCTGGGGCTGCAGCGGGTGGAACAGGCACAGGTGCCGCTGGTTCCGGCGATGGTGAAGTGAGCAATTTTATGCTTGGCGGATTGATTGTAGTGGTTATAGTTGCACTACTTGTAATCCTCGTACTGAACAGAGTAATCAAAACACTTGAAAGGCTTTTGCTTCAAAAACAAGGTATTGTTATAGAAGAAGAGCCGGTAGCTGCATCAGAGAGCGTAGCGGTAAGGTTTAGAAGACTAGCGAAGAATAAGAAATTTGTATTCTTTGCGGTTCTGCTTCTGATCATATTTCTTGGATCCTGGGGCTGGACGGCAATGTGGAATACAGGTGTGCATCAGGGATACCAGCCGGCTCAGCCGATCAAATATTCGCATCAGCTGCACGCAGGTACCTTAAAGATTGATTGTCAGTATTGTCATTTTGGAGCGTATAAGTCAAAAAACGCATCTATTCCTTCCCTGAACGTGTGTATGAATTGCCATAATTATGTTCAGGCTACTGAAAAGTACAGTGGAGAGATATCCCCTGAGATCATGAAGATCTATAAGGCTCTGGATTATGATCCTCAAAGTAAGAAGTATGGCTCAAATCCCAAACCAATTCAATGGGTACGAATTCATAATTTACAGGATTTTGCCTATTTTAATCACTCCCAGCACGTAAGCGTGGGTGGTATCCAGTGTCAGCAATGCCATGGCCCAATACAGACTATGC
>DALYUO010000340.1:0-2039 GCA_031981225.1 Pararcticibacter sp. | reverse complement strand
TTGAATGCGGAAAATGTCACTACTAATATTTTAAAAGAAATACGAATACAGTTTATATAGCTTAAATGGAAAGCAATAAAAAATACTGGAAAGGTTTAGAAGAACTGCAAAGGACTCCCGAATTTGCGGAAATAAATAAGAATGAATTTGCTGAGGACCTTCCGCTGGAAGATGTGCTGAGCGAATCAGGTTTGAATACAGTTACCCCCCGTCGCGATTTTCTTAAGGCATTAGGATTTGGATTAGGCGCGGTTTCACTGGCAGCGTGCCAGACTGCCCCCGTGCATAAATCAATACCTTATTTAATTAAACCGGAAGAAATAACCCCAGGTGTTCCTAATTACTATGTATCGAGCCATAACGGACAAAGTATTTTAGTAAAGACACGTGAGGGCCGCCCTATCAAAATTGAAGGAAACGCTTCCGGGCTTTATGGCAACCATGGTACAGATGCTACAACTCAGGCGTCAGTCCTTGATCTTTACGATATATCAAAGTTAAAAGGGCCCAAACTCGACAATGCGGAGACTACATGGGATAAAATAGACTCTTTTGTAAAAGGAGAACTGAACAAGGTACAAGCTTCAGGAAAAAAGATCCGGATTATCTCCTCTACTGTTAACAGTCCTTCTACCAAATCTGTTATTACTGATTTTATAGCGCAATACCCTAATACTACACATATTCAAACGGATGCAGTTTCCTATGCCGGAATCATTCAGGCTAATGGAAGCAGTTTTGGAAAAGCAGTACTTCCGCGTTACCGTTTCGACCGTGCTGATGTAATAGTGAGTTTCGGTGCTGATTTTCTTGGTACGTGGGTAGCAGGGGAAGAATTCACCAAACAGTATGTAAGCAACCGTAATACCGCTTCTCTGAAAAAGGGAAAGATGTCGCGTCATATCCAGTTTGAAACAGGTATGAGCATGACCGGTACTAATGCCGACTCGCGTATCCCTGTAAAGCCATCGGAGATGGGATCGGCAATTATTTCCTTATATAACGCCGTTACGGGTGGCCAGCTCGCTGGTGCTCAGCTTCCGAATAATGCGATAGCTGATAAGGCTGTAAAACTTGCAGCTAAAGAACTACAAAATGCACGTGGACGGGCTTTAGTGAGTTCCGGATCGAATGATGTTGCTGTTCAGACGCTGGTGAACGCTATAAATTCGGCTTTAGGCAGCTACGGAGCTACGATAGATCTTGACAATCCTTTTTATACAAATGCCGGTAACGACGCATCTTTTGCGTCATTAATCGGTGAAATGAACAGGGGAGAAGTAGGTGCCGTGTTTATCCTTAACAGCAACCCTGCTTATACCTATTTCAACAGCAAAGCTTTTACCGATAGCCTTGCCAAAGTGCCGTTGCGAATATCTTTCTCTGACAAAGAGGATGAAACAGCTTCGTTGTGTAACGTGTTAGCGCCGAATACTTATTATCTGGAATCATGGGGCGATGAAAATGTATTTGAAGGATATTATACGCTTGTACAACCGACTATAAATCCGGTGTTTAACAGCAGACAGGCTGAACAGAGCTTGCTGATATGGTCGGATAATCCTCAAAAGAATTATCATCAGTATGTAAAGGCTTATTGGGAAAAGAACCTTCTGCCGGCAGGTGGGAAAACCTGGAAGCAGCTGCTTCAAACGGGGTTTGTATATACCGGCGAAAAGCCCGCAACTACCTATGCTTTTGCCGGAAACGCAGCGGCAGCGGCGCAGTCAGTTGTTAACCAAAGTAAATCACTTGCAAAAGATATAGAGGTTCAGCTTTACCAAAGCGTAGCGATCAGGGACGGTAAACATGCAAACAATGCATTTCTGCAGGAGTTGCCTGATCCGGTTTCAAAAGTAACATGGGACAATTATGTTGCAGTGTCGCCGAAGTTTGCGCAGGAACAAGGCTGGGAGGAGTTTGATTTGGTCGATGTGAAGGGAGCTAACGGATACAGCATAACGCTTCCTGTACTTCTTCAGCCCGGCCAAGCAAAGGGAACTGTCTCTATTGCGGTGGGTTACGGCCGTACAAAAGCA
>DALYUO010000339.1:4093-4531 GCA_031981225.1 Pararcticibacter sp. | reverse complement strand
ACAGCAGTAGGCGGCGATATCAGTTCAATAAGCGGCAACCCTGCCGGTTTAGGTTTTTTTAACAGCTCAGAGTTTAGCCTGACGCCTGAATTCCGCAGGTCGGAAATCTCGTCGGTCTATTTTGACCAGCCGCAGAACGACGCCAAGGACAGATTCAACCTGAACAACATAGCCCTTGTTTTTAACTCACCGCAGCGTGTAATTAAAGGCAGTGATCCTACGAAAGGGTTATTGAGTGTTAACTTTGGATTGTCGTATAACCGGACAAATAGCTTCCACGACAACAGCTTTTTTGAGGGCGTTAACGGCAACAGCTCGGTAGCAGATTTCTTTGCTGATATCGCGAATACTCAAGGATTTACGGATGCCAATCCGTTACCAGATTGGGCTTATGAGCTTGATTTGATAACCGAACATGGTGCTGATCAGGATGGTCCT
>DALYUO010000339.1:0-4058 GCA_031981225.1 Pararcticibacter sp. | reverse complement strand
CGGCTTAGGCCTCGGGATAACAAGCCTGAACTATCGTTCTACCACTAACTTCACCGAAATGGATAGAGAAGACACTGATTACAGGGTATATTATGACAGGCTTCAACATACGACCGGCAGTGGATTTAATTTCAAACTTGGAATGATCTACAAGCCTGTAGAAGCTGTAAGGATTGGGGCATCCTATACCAGCCCTACCTGGTATTCGGTGGAAGATGATTTCACACTGGCGCTTGAAACAGATTATGCAAATACTGCATTTAAGAGTGGCTACATCTCAGAGGATTATCCGGGAAATTACAATCTAAGAAGCCCTTCCAGGTTAAACGGAGGTATAGCGGTATTTCTGCAACAGTATGGTTTTATCTCGGCCGACGTGGAATATGTGAACTATTCGAATATAGAGCTGAGTGGCTATGACAACGACGGCGCAGACAACCGCAGAATTTCCAACCTTTATAAATCGGTTGTAAACGCCCGTATAGGCGCTGAAGGCAAGTTCGATAATCTTTATCTCAGGGCTGGTTATAATTACCAGGCTAATCCTGAGAGAGGGATAGGCGGCGCCACTAAAACAGCCAGCACTGGTATTGGTTACCGCATGAATAACTTTTATGTGGATTTCACTTACGCCGAAGTAACCCGGACGATAACGGTATTCCCATATGAATTTGAATTACCCACAGATGTATTTGGAGATGCGGTATTCAGTCCGGAGGCTACTATCGACAAGAAATACAGTAATGGATATCTTACGGTAGGTTTCCGTTTCTAGAACGTGTTAGTTTTTCTCTATAAAAAAGCCGGTTCCTGTTAAGGGTTCCGGCTTTTTATTATTTGTCCTATCTGAATTCTATTCTCTTTCCGCTTGTGTGGGCTCCGAACTCAGGCGCATACATACTCTGGATACTGCAAATACCGCAATTAAATGTTCCTGCCTGCGTTACCCAAAGGCCATACTCCAGCACATATTTACCCTTCGGCAGACGACTTATAAAGAAATTGGAAGAAGCGTCTTTATGCACCTGATAATAGTATAACCCGTCCTGCGTTTCGAAACCCGATAAACCCTTCGCGACTTCGGCACCTGAAGGTCTAAGGTCCTTTAAATGGACATATTCAAAATCTTCTTCAGCGTTAACGTAAAGCATTACTTTTATTAAATCTCCCTTAACCGGAATGTGTTTATCATCAATTTCATACAAGCGCTTATCATGTCCCAGGTCTTTCACAAGAAAGTATTTTCGTTCAATAGAAAGACCGGAAGAAAATGGCTTTATCTTATTTATATTTTCGAGGTACTGCCAGTACACCGCCCCTATTCCAGTCGCTTTGCCGGTGTTCTTAATCTTTATTTCAGCAAGTTTAGGAGAAATTTCTTCCGCCCCCCATGAAGCTCTCACATAGCCCGTTCCCTGACCATAAACTTCAGGCCGCCTTGATGAGGTTAACTGTCTGTCGCCTGCTTTGATCTCCGGAAGATCGCTGCCAGGCAACTCAGCTCCACGCCCTGTAAGCAATGCCGAGCAGGCAGCAACTGTAGCTTTTGTAGTTCTCCAATCCGACAAATACTTATTCCTTAACAACCATGTTTTCATTTCGGCAACAGCACTCGTATCATCAGTACATTCAGAAAACAATTGTATGAGTAAAGACTGTGTCTCTGCTGGGGATTGATACCAAAAATGACCTGGCTTATTCCGGGGCCAGTACATTCCTGACTCTTCAGACCGCACTCCTGTTTCTTTTAAAGAAGCGACGATTTGGTTGGTAAATGCCAGATCATTAAACCTAAAGGCAGTTAAAGCGATCATAGCCTGTTCATAAATACTCCTTCTTGTCCATTCAGCCTTAACCCCGGCAATATAAGCGGCAAAAGCACGTATAAGTTCGCCTGTAATTTCCTTCTTCCCATAATAACTTTTCGCATACCACCCTTGTATTGTTAAGGGAGACAGAGGTCTACCAGAAGTTTTATAATCGGAGATAAGCCGCTGATCGAGATATTTTATCGCTTTTTTTGAAATCGCCACAAGTCTGGGATCTGCGACGGCTGACAATTGCAGAAGTGCGCCTATACCCGCCGTAACATATTGGGTAATATATCTGTCGCCTGCAGCCCCGCCCGGGATCCACGGAAATGATCCGTCATTGAACTGAATCCGGGAAAGCTCCTGTACGTATTCCTCTCTCCCGTAATTCATCCTGTTGAAATCGGCAAGCAAAGTAAGGTTCTTTTTGTGCTCACTTTGTGATTGAATCTCATTTAACCAGGGTGTCTCTTCTATAAAAGCTGAATTTACTTTCCTGTTTTTCAATGCCTCATTAAACACGTCTTTTGACGAATGCCTTTCAAGGTTTGAAAGCATCATTTTCATCTCAGGATACTTGCTCAGCATGTATGACGCCAGGGTGTTGGCGTGATAGCTACCGAATGTTTGCTCAGTGGTAACAGAAGGGCTGCCTATGAAAGTTGACAAGGACTGAATCACCGTCCACAACTGATTGGACGAATATTCAAGTAAAAGACTTTTGCTTCTTAATGATGCGGATTGCTTTTTTAGAAGTGGCTCGAAGGTGAATGACCGGCTTTGCCCTGATGGAACCACCAGAGGCAAGCTTTCAGTAACGAGTTGGGCGTTGCTCAGGACAGGAACAAAAGTCTCCTCTCCGTCTGAGCAGCTGGGCGTTATTGCATTTATTCTGCAGGTAATACCTGATAATCCCCGTGGTATTAAAAAAGTAAAGGAAACAACGTTGTTTGAATCCGGAGTTATTTCAAACTGCTTACTTTGCATTGGAGACCGGGAAATAACCGGTAAGAGGGCTTTGGTATCCGGGTTAAATAACTGAAGTTCCGCAGTGCCCCTAAGCGTTTTTCCTGAATAATTTGTTATTCTTGCCGTTATGGTCACAGAATCATCTTCCCTGAAGAAGCGTGGCAAATTAGACGCAATCATCAGTTCCTTTTGAGTAACCAATTCCTTTTCTAAATATCCGGAAGCTAAATTCCTGGTATGGGCAAAAATCTTCAATTTCCACCTTGTCAGGGATTCGGGTACCGTAAACTCTATTGATGCCTCTCCTTTCTGGTTTGTCTTTAAATGCGGGTAAAAGAAAGCGGTTTCATTAAAATTTCTCCTAAAATTGACGACTTGCTTTTTTTCAGGCAAAAAAGGAGGTAAAGCCGGAAAGGCTTCCATGCTTGCAAAATCATGAACAGTGTAATCTTCCTCCATTTCAACCCGGGAACTGCGTTTCCACTGTTTACTTAAAACCCTGGATACTGGCGAGTCTTCGCTCCCCGGGAGCTTTTCAATCCGTCGTTTGTCTGCTTCAGCGTTTAGATCACTTCGGTTTTTTCTAAGATTTACTACTACGGGAAGTCCCTCTTTTACTTTTACAGATTGAGATATGTATCCTAAAAAGCTTATTTCCAGGGTAACATCAGAAGGGACCCTAATCTTAAAATAACCGTATTGATTGGTAGATACACTAATGTTGCTGCCCCTTATTTTAACAAGCGCCCACTCTTGAGGATTACCTTCGAGAAGCACGCGCCCGGAAATATCAAAACCCTTTTTAAAAGAGTTCAAAGCATTGTAGTATTCAGTCTGGTGAAAAACCGAATCCATCTTGTCAACAGCGGAAGACTTTGGTGTATAAACCGATATTTTTTCCAGATCGATATAACCAGGAGGCACGTCTTCGTAAATATTCCTTTTGAACTTTAGAGGATAGGAGTTAACAGGCCTTTGTGTGAAGTAACTATCCCAACTGAAATAGTTATAATATTCCTGCCTTCGAATAACGGGAAGTGACCATGTATCTTTTCTATTCAGTTGATCTATTGACATATCGTACATTGCTGCAAGCGCTTCAGCCTCCACCGGTTCACCATCTTTTCCTGTAACTTTTAATCTCCAATGTTCTCTGCCTCCCGGTGTCAATTTTTCATTAAATGCAGAAAGGGAGATATTAAGCTGCTTATCTGGAAGACGTTGATCAATGTTCTGTGAATACTCATACACTCTGTTATCGTGGAATGACAAAAATTG
>DALYUO010000338.1:4285-4549 GCA_031981225.1 Pararcticibacter sp. | reverse complement strand
TCGGGGATTCTATGCGGCGTTTACGAGCTATTAAGATTGCAGCAAACAAAGCAGCCGGTAAGGTCAGACGTTTCCAATCCTTCCTACCAGAACCGTCTGCTAAATCACTGGGATAACCTCGATGGAAGCGTAGAACGCGGGTATGCCGGTCGTTCGATATTCTGGAAGGGTAAAGGCAACGCGATCGTTACCGATGCCGACAGGAGCCTCTGGGCCGCGTACGCCAGGGCCTGTGCTTCCATAGGGATCAACGGAAGCGTTTTG
>DALYUO010000338.1:3909-4261 GCA_031981225.1 Pararcticibacter sp. | reverse complement strand
AATGTAAATGCCTCACCTGAGGTGCTTTCTCCCGCGAATCTTAAACGCGTGAAGGCTATTGCAGATGTTTTAAGGCCTTATGGGATCCGAACGTTTCTTTCTGTGAATTTTTCTTCTCCGGCGTTACTTGGTGGCTTAAAAACTTCTGATCCGCTCGATCCGTCGGTTGCACGATGGTGGGAGGGGAAGATAAAAGAGATTTATACGCTCGTGCCCGACTTTGGAGGTTTTGTGGTAAAAGCAAATAGCGAAGGCCAGCCTGGTCCCCAGGATTTTGGCCGTACTCACGCCGAAGGGGCGAATATGCTTGCTGATGCATTGAAGTCCAAAGGTGGAATTGTGATGTGGAGGG
>DALYUO010000338.1:3465-3899 GCA_031981225.1 Pararcticibacter sp. | reverse complement strand
CCGATAAGGACCGCGCACGGCAGGCATACAACGAGTTCATGCCTTTAGACGGAAAATTCCGCGATAACGTGATCATACAGGTGAAAAACGGACCGATTGATTTCCAGCCGAGAGAGCCATTCAGTCCTCTTTTTGGGGCGATGAAGAAAACATCCATGATGAATGAACTGCAGATAACCCAGGAATACCTGGGGCATTCAAAGCAGCTGGTGTTCTTGTCGCCCATGTGGGAAGAGTGCCTTAAAAGTGATACTTACCAGGAAGGGCCGGGAAGTACTGTCGCCCGGTGTACCAACGGCAGCATTTTTGATAACAAGTATACTGCAATTGCAGGAGTGGCTAATACAGGCCTTGATTCAAACTGGACAGGACACGATTTTGCGCAGGCCAACTGGTATGCCTTTGGAAGACTGGCCTGGAACGACACTCTGTCG
>DALYUO010000338.1:2684-3455 GCA_031981225.1 Pararcticibacter sp. | reverse complement strand
CAGATTGCAGATGAATGGCTGAGACTTACTTTTGCTGCGCCTAATGCGGGTGATATAAACATTGCGAAAGACAACTCCTGGCAAACCGACTTTCTGAAGCCTGTTAAAGAAATGATGCTGAGCAGTCGCGAAACAGCGGTAAACTATTCAATGCCCCTGGGGCTTCACCATATTTTTGCGGCAAATCACCATTACGGACCAGGTCCATGGTATGCACCGCCAGGGGTGAGGCCTGACTGGACACCTCCTTATTATCATCAGGCCGATACTATGGGCATAGGCTTCGATCGAACCAGCAGTGGCAGCAATGCTGTGAGCCAGTATCACCAGCCGCTGGCTTCACAATTTGAAAACCTGAATACCTGTCCAGAGATCTATTTGTTATGGTTTCATCACCTTCCATGGAGTTATAAGATGAGAAGTGGCCGTACCTTATGGGATGAACTATGCTTCCGTTACGATCAGGGTGTGCAGCAGGTGAGGGAATACCAGAAGATCTGGGATAAGAGTCGTGACTATGTAGATCAGGAGCGTTTCCTGCGGGTACATAGCAAGCTAAAGCAGCAGGCTCGCGATGCGCAGGTATGGAAAGATGGCTGCCTCCTATACTTTCAGCAGTTTAGCAGACGTCCTATCCCATATGAGCTAGAACGGCCGGTTTATGATTTGAGTTTTCTCGAATCTGTGAATCCGCTGTATATCATCCCATCCGCAGATGGAGAAAAGGAAATTATTCCAAACCACTATTAAAGAAAAACCGGAGCGGCTGAA
>DALYUO010000338.1:425-2674 GCA_031981225.1 Pararcticibacter sp. | reverse complement strand
CCGGCTCCGGTCATTATTTACTAATCCAACCTCAATATCTTATTTGGCCCGGTAAGGATCAATGGTTTGAATACTGCCGTCGGGCATATGTGTTAGGGGTGTTGCTTTAACGGAGCGAAGGTGTGTAACTCCCTTTGACAGCGACGAGTCGTGGTAAAACAAATACCATGTCCCTTTGAATTCCATTATAGAATGATGGCTGGTCCAGCCAACTACCGGATTAAGAATCACTCCTCCGTACGTAAATGGTCCGTATGGCGAATCACCTACAGCGTAGCAAATAAAGTGAGTATCGCCCGTTGAGTAAGAGAAGTAATATTTGCCATTGTATTTGTGCATCCAGGAGGCTTCAAAAAAACGCCTTTCATTGTCACCGGCCAGGAGCGGGTTCCCGTTTTCGTCGGTGATGACAATCTCCCTCACCGGTTCTGCAAACTGCTTCATATTCTCGCTGAGCAGGGCCACCCGGGGACCCAGGGCTGCTTCGTTCTGCAGTGGCTCTTCATTAGCTTGGCTATAGGTATTATTCCTGTATGACTGCAATTGTCCTCCCCAGATACCTCCGAAGTACATATAATATTTTCCCTCGTCTTCAAAAACAGCTGGATCAATGGAATAGCTGCCTTGAATGGGTTCGCCCTCCGCAACAAATGGTCCTGAAGGGGACTTGCTCGTTGCTACCCCGATCTGGAATATGTTATCTGCTTTTTTTGCCGGGAAGTACAAATAGTAAGTACCGTCTTTACAAGCCGCATCAGGTGCCCACATTTGACGCGTAGCCCAGGGCACGTTTTTCACATGAAGAGCCACGCCGTGATCCGTAGCCTTACCTTCGGGAGTGTCCATGGATAATACATGATAGTCTTCCATGGCGAAATGACTTCCCAGATCGTCGAAAGGGATTCCCGCTTCAATGTCGTGAGAAGGATAAACATAAATACGGCCTTCGAAAACATGGGCTGAAGGGTCGGCGGTATAGATGTGATCAACAAGGGGCGACGATATCGCACGTTTATTTAAATCTTCAAAATCAATATGATCAATAGGTTCTTCTGGCATTATTTCCTCCGTTCTTTAAGATCTCGTTCTATTTCTATTTCTGTTTTCTTATTAATTGGGTAAATTAAGAGAAGAGCTGCTCCCACAATAAATATAAATCCAGGGATGATACTTATGAGCATTCTGATTCCTGTTGTAGCCGTTTCTGGCTGAACCAGGGCGTCAGGAACGTAACCGAATATACTTAACAGCCAGGCAGATAACGCTCCTCCAATGCTTAATCCTACCTTTAGGCCAAAGATCATGGCTGAAAAGATTATCGCCGTTGCTCTGCGGTTGTTCTTCCATTCGCTGTAGTCGGCTACGTCTGCAATCATTGCCCATAAAAGAGGGATGGTTATGCCATACAGGAAACCATGCACTATTTGTGTTGCAAACGTGGGACCAACAGCTGTCGGAGGATAGAAGTTGATCATGATTAAACAAAAGGCCGACAGGAACAGGAACCATCCGAAGATGTTACGCTTTCCAAACCGGTCTGCCAGTGGTTTTGAAAAGAAGATCCCGATAATCATCGAAATGGTACTGAACGCACTGGTAAAACTGGCTACGGCGTAAGGCGCACTGCCCGGCTTTGAAAATTCGTCAAATGCTTTAGGCGTAAAAACGTTGCCGAGCCACTTGATAATGCTGTCAAAACCTACCGAATCAAGAAATCTTACCTGGCTTTCTTCTGTCAGATAGTATTTAAAATAGAATATGTTCATTCCTCCTTTCGTGGCAAGAGTCACGAAAACCAGTATGGTAAGGACAAGCATAATAATCCATGGCTTATTCTTTGTAAGGTCGGCTAAATCCTGCATCACAGGGGTCTTCTGCTCTTTTGGAGGAGAAATTCTTTCCCGCGTAGTAAGAAAGGTGATGATGAAACATACAACTCCTGTAAGTGCAAAAACGAGCATGACCTTCTCAAATCCTTTTGCCTTGTCGCCGTCGCCGAGCGACAGTGCGAGCGGAAGCAGCAACACCTGGATTGTAAACTGTGCGATCATCACAGCAACAAAGCGGTATGAAGCAAGACTGTTACGTTCTTTCATATCTCCCGTAAGCACTCCGCTGAGTGCCGAATAGGGAAGGTTGTTGGCCGAATAAACCAGGACCAGCAGAAAATAGGTAATGAAAGCATATACTACTTTTCCAGTTTCGTTAAAATCCGGAGTGGAAAAGGCAAGCAGGGAAATAACGCCAAA
>DALYUO010000338.1:0-295 GCA_031981225.1 Pararcticibacter sp. | reverse complement strand
AACGCCAAAAGGTACAGCTGTCCACAGTACCCAGGGCCTGAATTTACCCCAGCGAGTGTTGGTACGGTCGGCAATCGCTCCCATTGCCAGGTTAAAGAAGGCTCCAACAACCCCACCTACGAGCATTACTAAGCCGGCTGAGGCTGCAGGAATCTTATAAATATCTGTGTAAAAAAAGGCAAGAAATGCCATTAACGTCTGGAAAATAAGGTTGGCTGCAAGGTCGCCTAAACTGTATCCTATCTTCTCAAGGACAGATAGTTTCTGTGAGGGCATATACTGCACTTTAATGGCG
>DALYUO010000337.1:0-4551 GCA_031981225.1 Pararcticibacter sp. | reverse complement strand
CAACTCAAAAACACTCTTCGACTTCGATAACATGATCGTAAAAACCTCAAATTAAACAGGCAATTCACATGAAAAGATTTATTCTGTTGTTATTGCTGTCTGCCTCATATGCCTTTCCATCCATCGCACAACGTAATTATCCTCAGGATCTTATTAACCTACTTCAACAGCGCAAGGCTTTTGAAGCGAGGGATCTCTATGAACAATATGCAGACAAGCTCCCTTTAAATGACAAAACACTCGATCTCCTCTACAAGGCAGAAATGGCGTCATTTTTCAACAAGCCGGATAGTGCAGCTGTTTACCTGGAGGACCTGGTTGTTAATCATGAATTTAAATTAGGTCCGGCCATCAGCGTTTTTTATAAAAAACTATTATCTGTGTACGATAGTCAGCAGCGATTTAAAGATGGGATAAAAGTATGCGATAAATATCTCGCATACTTAATGAGAAATCCCCTTAACCAGAACCGTGATTTTATCCAGAATGAGACAAATCATATAGAAAAGGCCAAAGAGTCATTCATATACAGGGATTTAATCGAACCCAGGATTAAAATTGAGAGAACTAATTCCGGTGAAGACCAAACAGTAAAGCTGAATGACAGTGAGCATATCCGATTTAATGCTAAGTACAACGGTGTTACCGTAGAAACATTGTTCGATACAGGGCTCACAGCTTACTTTATGATAACACGAAGCATTGCAAATAAAATAGGCACTAAATTGGTAAATAAAAGACAGGATAGCCTGCAATTGTTTAACGGCATCCCAACAAAAATAAGGGTAGAGATCATTGAAAAAATAGACTTTGCAGGCGTAAAACTTTATAATATCCCTGTATTGGTTTTTAATGATAAAGTTTCGCGGAATCTGCCAGATACTCTAAATGCTACAGCAAAATCAAATATTGAAAAAACATTTAACGACGAGCAGGTAGTAATGGGACTACCAGCAATGAAACTGATAGGAAAAATCGCGTTCGACGGGGAAAGGCGTACCATTTCTTTTCCGTACCATACAGAAAAGATAGACTCCAGCGATTTCTCAAATATGTATGTAACAGATAATAATCTTTTCTTAAAGCTGAAGGTCAATGGATTGAATTATGTGGGGAATCTAAGTACAGGATCTGATGAGTTTTTAAACATGAGATTTTCATTTTATGAGAAGAATAAAGGTCGGATAGAAATTGATTCGGTAACACAAAAAAGACCTTTTCAATTTCATAATACGACCGGAAGTTCGTTTAATATCCCCCACGAGATAGTGAAAGATGCAAAAATTTACCTAAACGGAAGGGGCATAAATCACAATACCGGTGATGTTCTTGTATGGGACAAAAACCTAACTTTCAACACTTTTGACGGGGGTATTGGAGTCAGATTATTTAAACGACTGGGACCACGAATAACCTTAGACTTCGACAATATGAGGTTAAAGGCATTCAATTAATGATGCAATACCGAAGTACGGCTGGTGATTCCTTATATTTGAATAGACAAAAAAACACAAAAGCAGTAATGGAAAAATCAATAACTCTTTACACGATGATTAGAAGAGAAATCTGGAGATCATCTCTGTTAATAAGCATTCTTTTTTCAACGGTGGGCCTGACGCTAAAAATACTTCATATAGGCGGGCCGTATGGTTACTGGCTCCTCATTGCAGGCATTATCGCTCATGTTGTTTTTGTGATTACTTCATTGTTTGAGATCAATGGCTCATACAGAATCAGTAGTACAGAGAAAATTGTATGGACAATTGGGTTTATTTTCTTTAGCGTAGTTGCTGCCATCTTATACTGCCTTATGAGACGGGGAAGAAGACAGTAAGTATGCTAAAGTATGTACGTTGTTATCAGATCAAAAGGCTTCTAATAACCACTTTTCAGCGGCTACAAGCACAGAATCTTCTTCAGGAGATTTTTCTTTTATTACTCTATCGGGAATTATTTTTCCCCCAGAAAATTTCATAAAACGATCCATAGCAAAACTATTAGCAATATGAAAGCCAGATCCGTTTAGAAGGGTAAAAGATGCATTCGCTGTCGTATATCCGCTCGTCGGCTCTCCGAAAAGCTGCGTGTTTTTTCTTCCTATAAATGACATCGCAGTCATTTCCCCACTGCTACTTGTTTTTGGACCGATCAAAACAGCTACTTTGACATTCTTTTTCTCTAAAACGTATGGAGAACTGACGTTAACCAGCACCGTTTCGCCCTGTCCTGCCCCTCCGTGGGAATAAAACCAACGTGTCTTTTCCTGGGCTCCCCGGTTTTTTTTTACAAAAAACCCTAAAGTTCCTTCATCCAGCAGAGGGCCCAGACCTGCAATCATTGGATACATATTGCCACCATGATTTGCCCTTAAATCCACAATCCAGCCTGTTACTTCATGATTACGGTCCAGTTGCATGATCAAGCGTTGTATGTTGCCAGCAAACTTTCCCGAGGAATCCCGATTCTGAAGTCGAAATGCAGGAACCTTCAGGTATCCTATGCGGCCAGGCAACAACCTTGCCTCTATTTTTTCAAGTTCCATATCCTGGCTTTGATACTTGCTTGAGGTTACTTGTGACTGTAAGAAGCTGTGTAAGTCGCCTTTTTCCCTCAATCTCTTGATAACATGTTCTACCAGAATAGATGCTTCTTCAGGTTTTTGAAGCCCGTCAGCCAATTCCCTCAACTCGAAGTCGAGTCGTTCCCAATTAAGTGAATCTGAGAAAATAGAATACTCCCTTACTAAATCCTTTACCTGTTCCATCATTCTACCAACTTCGTCAGAGTAACCTGTAGCGGCAGGCGGCGAATCTTCCACTGCGAAATCGTCAAACCATGCAGTGCCATTCCCTTCCAGGTAGCCACCCAAAACAAGATTGACTGCGTTTGTATCAACAATGACACGCAGGGTATACTTTTTCCAGTCCGCAGTTCCCTCTACCAAAATATTCTGCATTTCGAAATTCTGGAAGTCTATTTTCCTCCCATTTCTATCCCTTACCTGGCACCACAATCCCGCTCTTTCGTCCAATGCACTAGTTTTTATGAAAGCGGTTATCATAATTCTTTTTAGTCGGTTGCTTTTAATTGGAGCCTGCTGAGAAAACGAAAAATACTGTTTCCTGTCATTGTTTGCGCCCGCGACTTTTAAGGAGGATTTACCCGAGTGTTTTATTCTGAGATCCAACGATTCTTGATAGTTGACGCTCTTTTTGAAACTCCAGAATCGACTGGAAACTGATGTACTTGTATAGTTATGTTCAAACCCTGGATCTTTTATTTGAGCTGTGCTATAATAACTGATTCCTATTGACAGAAAAATAATCTCAATTACTATTTTATATCTCATCATTCGCATTCAAAATAATCCGAGGAAATAAAAGGAAGGAGGTTATTTGCTGAAGAACCGGTATAAATTCTAAATGAGAGCAGACCTCTTTGATAAAAGTAGGATATATTCGGCGAATATTACACATTCTCCAAAAGAAATTTAAATACCTTTGTTGGCACACATTAGATCTGACCATATCCGGCGCATATGCTGCGCTACGAGTGCCAAGCGAATTCAGTAATTTCACCCGTACAGACTTGCATCAAATCAGCATATTCTCTTTTTTTAGTATCATCACCTCTGTTAATTATCAAATTGTTATCTTTGATCTGAAAAATAGAGCTATCGAAGAACAAGTAAAATTTGTTGATCAATAAATAATAAAACGATGTTTACTGAAGCGCGGAAGTTAAGTCTGATAGAAAAGGTTCTTCAAGTGAAGAACGAAAACGTGTTGGTTGCTTTGGAAAATGTACTTAAATCATCAAAACAGGTTGAAACACAAAAGTCGATACACGACTTTGTAGGCATCCTCTCAAAGAAGGAAGCTACCGATATGCAGGCAGCCATAGCTAAATCTTGTGAAACTATTGACGAAAATGACTGGAAATGATGTCCTGATTGACACTAGTATCATCGTTGATATTTTCAGTGGCAATACCGTGTTTGCTGATAAAATCGCGGCTCTTAATCGTCTATATATCTCATCAATTGTATTGGGTGAATTATATGTCGGGGTCAACCGGGTTAGCAATAAAGCAAAGCATTTAAAAACACTCCAATCATTTTTAGACCTATGTATCATTCTACCTGTTGATGATACCACGGCTAAATACTTCGGTCAAATCATGGCCTCACTTTTTAAAAAAGGTAAGCCTATTCCTACTAATGATGTTTGGATTGCCGCCACTGCTAAACAATACGGACTTAGCCTGGTAAGCAAAGATGCTCATTTTGCATTAGTTGATGATTTAGTGAGCATCTCCTGGTAATACCGGACGAGTTTACATGATTGTATTATCTCATAATTACCTCAATAACAAATCACAGCAGCTTTTCAATTTCCTTTTTGGCTTCCAGGGGTCTCAGTTGATAGCCTTTCCTCAGATGACGTCATTTTTACCTGCTATCTCTTGTCGAAAAAGTCCCTCATTTGGATCTCCTCAAACCGGATCTTCCCTTCAGGCAACGCCGGAGGGCCCGAAGGCGGAGATTTCTGA
>DALYUO010000336.1:4484-4736 GCA_031981225.1 Pararcticibacter sp. | reverse complement strand
ACTGCTTCGGGCACCATGTCTTCGGCATTGAATTTTGTGTCGACAGCATACTCATCGCGGTGTTTGATCAACAGCCAGGCATTGTCTTCATTCCCTTTAATCTTCACAAGGGCGAATTCACCCTTTAGTGTCTTTCCGTGGAGGCGAAACTTTAAATTTCCACTGTATAATCCCTGTTTTAACTCTTTTTCATCGCTTTCACCAGAGAGAGGTTCGTAAGTGCCTTCATCAAAAATAGTAACCACGCCGGCG
>DALYUO010000336.1:871-4360 GCA_031981225.1 Pararcticibacter sp. | reverse complement strand
CCGTAGTTGCCTTCAGGGATTACCCCTTCAAATGTCCGGTAGTCATAGGGGTGGTCCTCAACCATCATGGCAAGCCGCTTGTCCTTAGGGTTGAGAGAAGGGCCCTTTGGTACAGCCCAGCTTTTTAGCACCCCCTCCAGTTCGAGCCGGAAATCGTAATGCAAACGGGAAGCATGATGCCGCTGAACGACAAATTTCAAGCTCCCGGTGGTTTTCCTCTTCCCGGTACCGGGCTCCGACGTTTCCTTGAAGTTTCGCTTCTTAACATACTCTTCCAGTGCCATTTATGCTCCCTTTCTTGTATTAAGACTTTGCATTAGCTGGTCATAAAGATCGTCACCAGCAGCCTTTTGAGGTTTGAGCTTTTTAATCGTTGGACGTTTTCCTTTGGCTTTGGCTTGAATGATCTTCATTAACTCGTGATGATATTCGTCTTTAAACTTCTCGATCTCAAACTTTCCTGTATACTGATTGATCAGGGCAAGACCCATGTCGAGTTCTTTCTTACTTACAGACACATCATCCGGAGTTAGGATTTCTTCAGATGGTCTGATCTCTTCTGCAAAGCGGATCTTTGTAATCACAATTACATTTTTAACAGGGTGGATAATACAAAGATTCTCTGTACTTCGCAGTACGAAACGGCCGAGACCGGCCTTCTTTGACTTTTGTAAAGCCTTCATGAGCAGGGCATAGGCTTTCCGGCCTTGTTTCTCAGGCTCGGAATAGTAGGAGGTTTCATAATACATCGGATTGACCTCCTCAATATCCACAAAGTTCTCTATTTCAATGATCTTACTCTTTTCCGGACTGGCGTCTTCAAAGTCCTTATCTTCAAGAATAACATAATTATCATTCATCGGATAACCCTTAACGATCTTATCGTAAGGCACTTCCTTCCTTGTTTTGTCATTTATTCGCTGATAACGGATACGCGAATGATCCCTGCTGTCGAGCATATCAAGACCCAGGGAGCTATTCTGCACCGCGGAATACAGTTTGATTGGAATATTGACCAAACCAAAGCCGATAGAACCTTTCCAGATAGACCTCATAACATACGAATTAGATGGATGGATCTTTCTTAAATAAACTAAAATACCTGCGGTCCAGCTCGGTGAAGGTTTCATTGATAATGAACCGCTGGCTCATGAGGAACGTTTTTATATCCATATCGTTTAGCAAATCGCCCTGAAGGACGTCGTCATAGGCATCAAGCACAGTCTGATCGCCATTGCGACAGCTTTCAAGAACAGTCTGATCATCCTTTTTAGTCATGCTGGTTTTTATTTCCATCCAGCCGCGGTGCAGCGATGCCATCAGATCAGATCTTTCTTCATCAGGCGTACCACCATAACTATGTATCCGGTCTCTGATTTCCGTCGCGAGGGTTTCACGTTGCTTAATAATCTGAAAGAACAGATCTTTAAGTTCAGCTGACTGCACAAGCTCTGTAGCTTCAGTATATCCTTGTTTGCTGTCGTTTAAAAGTCGCAGCAAACTCTGTAACTGCTTGTTATAATTCCCGGTATAATTCATTTCTGTTCTTGTTAAAGGTTGATTTGTCTTTAACGCTTGTAATCAGAAATGGTTTGGTAAGGGGGGGATGATAGAAGCAGAGAGGCCTGTAGAAGAGACCAGAATAATTCAACTTAACATAATGTTAATTATGATTCCTTATAGGCATTCAATCAAATGATGGAATGTTGTAATAGCCTGACGCTTTTCCGCTGTTAATGGATAGTCCAGTTTATGGAGAAGATAATCTTCCAAATCGAAGTCAGACCGCGGTTCTAGTTCTTTCAAGGCTTCGGCACGGTGATTAACCCCAAATTCAAGAACTTCGTTGAACTCTTTAATGAAATCTTTATCCAATGGTTTATTTGATGCCCATACCGCATAAGCAAACGGCAAACCAATAAATTTCATCCATTCCTCGCCCAGGTCGTATACAAACGGATATTTATCTGTTTTACCGAATGTACGGTCACCGATTTCAACAAACGCGTCAGCTGCGCCTTCCTCAACAAATTCAACCTGCATCTTCCAGTAGTTTTTCAGAAGCACCTTTGCCAGGTTATTAGACGTTCTCGACTGTTTATCGAGTCTGACTGATCTGATTTCCTCCGCAGGCTTATTACTGAAAATAAACACCGAGTTTACCGCGCCTACGGAGCCAATACAATAGTCGGAAACTATCTCATAACCAGGTATATGCAGCAAAGCAGCAACAGGAACGAGACCTATATCTACCTGATTGCTAATTAGTTTAGTTGCACAATCTGAAGGTATATCGTAGCTTAATTCTATTTTATCCAGAAAAGCCCCTGCATTTTTTAGTCCGTAAGCAAAAGGCTTGGTGTTGGTATAAGATACGGCTGAAACTCTAATCTTGTTCACAAAGCTGTATTAAATGATCTGTGTTATTGAATTCGACGATATGGAAGTGACTACCATCGTATTTCACTTTATAAAGTGTGGTATTAGTATGCGGAAAGTTTTCCATTTCAGAAAGCGGCTTGTCGGTAAGAAGACACAGAAACAGCCGCATAGCCCTTCCGTGCATACACAAAAGGATGGTTTGGGCATCATTTTTTTCAATAAGTTTTTCCAGAACTTCCAATTGCCGTTCTTTTACTTCGAGCGGACTCTCCCCCTTGTCAAACTTTAGATGCAGTTCGCCTGATGACCAGTTGGTCATCATATCCTCGTACGCCAGTTTCACATCTTCAGTGTTCTCCATGCCTTCGTAAATACCCCAGGCCATCTCATCAAGCCCCGGATATTGCGTCCACGGAATACCCCTGTCTATAAATCTCTGAACAGTTTGGTGAGTCCTTTTTAGAGTCGACGTATAAATTCTATCAAAAGGAACGTCTTTATACCTTTCATAGAAGGCCTCCGCCTGCTTTATTCCGTGTGCATTAATATCAGTATTCATCCCCCTGCCCTGCACTACTCCTCTTTTGTTCAGATCGGTTTCAGCATGACGGATGATATATATAGTTTTCTCCATACCCTCAATAGCGGGAATCTGCATTTTTAGTTAACTACCGGTAATTTATAAAATCTCGCCCCTGGCTTTTCCTCCGGCTGATAATTACTATAGTCGGTAACGACGTTATAAAGAGTATCTCTCTCTACAGGATGTCTTCCCACCTGCTTAATAAGCTCCACGAGTTCGGTGGTACTCATCGCCGGGTTCTGCTCCTCTGCTCCCGCCATAGAATATATTTTTGTGGTATCGTCAAGTGTCCCGTCAATATCATCTACACCAAAGTTTAACGCAAGTTGCGCTGTACTCCGGCTAATCATTGCCCAATAAGCTTTGATGTGATCAAAGTTGTCCAGATAAATACGTGAGATGGCGTAATTACGCAGATCTTCAATTACCGACACTTCTTTAATATGCGACATCTGGTTATCCTGGTTACGGAACTTCAGCGGAATAAAAGTTTGGAAACCTCCGGTTTTGTCCTGCAGCTGTCT
>DALYUO010000336.1:0-861 GCA_031981225.1 Pararcticibacter sp. | reverse complement strand
TTAATTGTTCCATGTGATCCACACGATGCCAGAATTGCTCTATATGCCCGTATAGTATTGTCGCATTCGAACGCTGACCCAGTTTATGCCATTCCTCATGGATCTGAAGCCATTGCTCACCTGTACATTTATCCTTCGCTATCTGCTCACGTATTTCGGGATCGAAGATTTCGGCACCACCTCCGGGCATTGATTCCAGTCCGGCCTCCTTCATCAGTCGCATGCCGGTAGCATAATCAACCTTCGCCTTCTTGAAAATATAGTGATATTCAACAGGGGTAAGTGCTTTAACATGCAGTTCAGGCCTGTGTTCGTGGATCTTCCTAAAAAGCTCCGTATAAAAGGCCATATCATACTGAGGAAGCACTCCTCCTACAATATGAACTTCGGTGACCGGCTGGTCATCGTATTTTTTCACCATGTCCAGCATTTCCTCCATAGTCAGCTCCCAGCCTTCGCTTCTTTGCTTAATAAGTCGCGAATAAGAGCAGAACTTACAGTCGTAAACACATAGGTTGGTAGGTTCAATATGGAAATTACGGTTAAAATACGTTTTGTTGCCATGCCGCTTTTCCCTGATAAAATTAGCCAGCACGCCGAGGTATGCAAGTTCCCCTTTTTCGTAAAGCGTCACACCTTCATCGAAAGAAATACGCTCGCCAGCCTGTACTTTCAAAGCAATAGTTTTCAGCTGTGGATCCAGATTTTTATCAGATATCAGTATCGTTAAATCATTTGCGGAATTCATCTCTGCAAAAATACAATAAAGACCGTACTTCCATTATCATTTTGATGTAACAATGAAATTTCCGACTGCTGTCTTATATTCAATATGTATTTTTACGCGATTCTTAAAGATTA
>DALYUO010000335.1:4514-4814 GCA_031981225.1 Pararcticibacter sp. | reverse complement strand
AAAAAGCAAAATCTGCTATACAATAACAAAGGATCCCCCTATGGAGATCCTTTGCACAACATTCAACAACAACAATCAATGTTTTCCCTTGCCTTTGTCATTACCACCGGCATGTCCCCTCCCGCTGCCTTTGTTGCCTGGATTAACTTTAACCTTTCCAGAAGGCCCGCCTTTAACACTCACTTTGGCTTTGCTTTTGGGATGCCCTTTAACGACATAATATTTGGGATTGTCGCTCTTTAAGATAACTTTTTGCGAGCGGCTGGATTTATATTTTGAATACTTGATCTTGTGCTCTTT
>DALYUO010000335.1:0-4504 GCA_031981225.1 Pararcticibacter sp. | reverse complement strand
TAAATTTCAAAAATGGTTTAGGCGAATTGATAACAACCTTGTAGCCATTGTAAAGATCGTAGTTCCTGTATGCTGATGGCAAACCAGAACTGTACATCCACTTTCCATTGTTCTGATGAATGAATTTCCCGGTAGGCACATAATAGTAACTTTCTATATCAGGTAAATAATAATAATCAACGTGATCATACCCTACAGGACCCCAGAGTGGCTGAGAGCCAATATTTACACTAATGCTTGCCTGTGCTAAAGCACGCGAGCCCATAGAGCCGCAAATTGCAAGCATTAAAAAGACAAATAGTTTTTTCATGATTTTTTATTTAAAAATACATTTAAATTATTGATGGTTAAGGATAACGGCTTCAATAACCGTATTTTGTCCCCGTACTACTGATATATTGGTAACAGTACTATCTTCATAGCCTGCAACAGGGTTAAATTTAACGGAGTATGTTCCGGTAGCGAGGCCGCCCACTGTGATTTTACCAGTCAATGGATCTGCAACGGTTCCAACAGTATCTGTTCCTGCGATTACCAGCACTTCAGGATGACTTTCCAGAGGCAATACCGTTCCTGATATCAGTCCTGATGTTGCGTTCGCAATGCCCCGCACAACCGGCTTAAGCAGATATTTCCCGTTTCCTGTGTTCACAATGGATTTGGCCGCATCAAAATCAAGCAGCAAGGAGTAAGTTACACCAGCGACGAGTGAAGGGTTTTCGTTCAGTTTAACTTTCCAGCCTGATGATTGGCCGCTTGGAGTAACAAGAGCGGATTCCACACCATCAACAACTATTGTATTTCCAGACTCGTTAAGTACCAGCCTTATTTCAGTGATATCCCCGGCCGGCATCTCCCCTGATGCAACCAGGATATCCGGATTACTGGTTCCGATCCGGAAATCAAGAACATTAAAAACGTCTGCATCTGCATCGAATACATAAGGTTTCCCTTCCGAAACCAATACTATCTCTTTTACACTTAGGTTGATCTCATCAAAATTCCCGGGGGCATCAGTCATCTTGATCTGCACCTTGGTTGTCCCCTCTGTGCCAGCAGTATTGTCTTCTTTACACGCTGTAAATGTTGTAATTCCGAAGAAAGAGGCGAATGCGAAGTATACTAGTTTCTTTTTCATCTTAATATATTTTGTTTGTGGTTATATTTTAATACCTCAAAATTGGACGACAAACATGAAATAAAGATGATGTTCCCGGATTAAGTTGCGTGTGATTTTCATCGTATTTTCATGTTCGGCATCTACATTTGTAGTGTTCATAGTCGCCCTATAACAATAACTTCATTATCTTTATTTCATGAAGAGATCATTCATATTCGTGCTACTTGTTACATCCATGCTGGTGTTGGTATTCCCTGTGCTGTTGCGGGCGGGAAAGCCAGTAGAGGAAAGCTCGATAGTTTCCTCCCTTCAGGATAAAAAGAAGCAAGACAAAAAGAATGATACTAAGAAGGATAACGGTGATCAGAAGCCTGACCAGCCCGAGGTCAAAGAAGTGCCGAAATCAAGAAAACAGGAACGCCCCACTGTGGTACCTAAGCCAAATGCCAAAGTGAAGCCTGTTAAAGTGAACCGCCCTAAAATTAAGAAACGTTAAGAAAGGTGGTTTAATGAGATCATTACTATTACCCATCCTGCTATTGCTGTACACTGGCCAGCTTAAGGCCCAACAGGAGCCGGATGAAAAGACCACTATAACCCTGGCAGCCTTATATAGCAGCGACATCAGTTATTACGGTCAGGCTGCCAGCGAAAAATTCCCCTACATACTGGTCAATGCGACGGCAAGATTACCCTCGGGATTTTATTTTTCAGCCGGATCCTATAAGCTTTTAAATTATGGTTCTGGATTATCGGCAACGGACCTCGGCGCTGGCTTTGACTACGATGTTAATGATGAGTTGAATATAGACCTTTCATACTCTTATTCTCTCTTTCCAGCCAACTCCCCCTTGCTGCAGGCATCCAACCAAAACAATATAAACTTGTCTGTCGCATATTCATGGCCGTGGATTAAAAGCACACTCAGTACAGATTACGCCTTCGGGAAGCAAAGCGATGTATTTGTCAGTCTGTCCAATTCCAGGGAAATCAGCCTCGGCAGTTTGTTTAACGAAAAAAACGCGATATATATGGAACCTGCAGTTGAAGTAGTAGCAGGAACGCGGCGTTTTTATGAAACCTATACGGTAGCAAAAGGCAAACGCGACAAAGCTAAAGGCAAGGCCCCCTCTTCGCCAGGAAACTCCGGTTCAGCTGCTGTTAGTACAGAAACAGTAGAATATAGCCGTTTTAATATGTTATCTTATAATTTCAAGATTCCGGTCGGTCTTAGCAGAGGTAATTATATCGCTGAATTCAGCTACCAGTTTTCTGTGCTCAATTCAAAAGAAAATGCGGAACTTAAGCCCAGGCTATCCATTTTTGGCTTATCCTGTTATTACCAGTTTTAGGCTATGAAAGTATTAATTGTTGAAGATGAGAAAACGCTGGCCTACGAAATGGAGGCCTTCCTCAAAAAGAATTTTTACGTGTGCGATCTTGCCCACTCTTTAAAGAGCGGACTCGAAAAGGCAGAGCTAAACCAGTACGACTTTATTTTGATCGACTTGAGTTTACCAGACGGTGATGGTCTGGAAGTCCTGAAATCAGCGAAAAAGAGTAATCCCGACGCTGCGTATATCATCATCACCGCGAGAACAAACCTGAAAGACCGGGTGAACGGACTCGACCTTGGTGCCGACGACTATCTGGCAAAACCTTTTTACCTGCTCGAATTAAAATCGAGGATGCTGGCGATAGCGAGGCGGAAGTTTAACATTGCCGAAAAGCTAATTCCGGTGGGACAGTTTAATGTAGATATTCAAAAGCGGCAGGTGTTGTTTGAGGAAAATGAAATAGAGTTCTCACGCAAAGAATTTGACCTGCTAAGCTACCTCCTGGTACACAGGGGTCGCGTACTTACTCGCGTTCAGCTCAGTGAACACATCTGGGGAACATTTGTTAATGACGACTACGATTCAAACTACATTGACGCCCATATAAAAAACATACGTAAAAAGCTTAATGCCCGGGCATCTTCAGAATGGCTGGAAACAGTAAGAGGAGTAGGTTACAGGATTAAAAAGTAAGATGACGCTCTCTACAAAACTTACACTGTTTATTACAGGATCAAAAATGGCTATTGTACTGCTTTTTGTCCTGGCTTTACCATTCCTGGTGAGGGAGATTGCCTCTGATTATACCAACCTAACCCTGCGCCAGCAACAAAAAAAGGTACTGAAGATTGTAAAGAAAAACGGACTCGACCATTACTTGCAGGGCGAGGAAAATTATGGCAGTTATACGCTGCTGAAGGAAGAATTTATCGCTTTTCTGCCGGTGGATACCGACCTTAAGATTGATGCAATCAAGGATTCGAGAAGACTGATAGAAGGCGATACGCTCAATTACCGCGTTTTAAGCTATACATTTAAAAGTAAGAATAAAAACTACCTGCTTGAGATAGGCAAAACCACGGCGAGCATCGATCAGTACAATAAGCCGCTCCAGCGCTTCGCTCTGTACGTACTGATCACTCTAATCGTGATGACGATCCTGATCGATCTTACCTTTATACGGGTTCTCATTAAACCGCTTTCAGCAATCATTAAAACGAAGCTGGTCAACAGTGCGTTTCCATTTGAATCCCAGCAACAGAGAATAAAGACCAGTACTACGGATTTCAAATACCTGGACGAGTCACTCATCCTCTTAATGAAACAGATCAACGAAGCCTTTTACAAGGAGCGCGAATTTACATCAAATGCTTCGCATGAGCTGATGACCCCCATCAGTATCCTTCAGAACAAAATGGAGAATTTCCTTGCTGACGAAAATATCGACGAGGCATCTGCAATAGCAGTTGTAGAAATGATGAAAACAGTGGACCGGCTAAAGAAGATCACCAGCTCTTTATTACTGATTTCCCGGATTGAAAATCAACAGTATGCAACGAAGGAACCTGTTCAACTATTACCTCTTTTTGAAGATCTGATTGAAGAGATTAAACATAGACTTGAAGAAAAAAACATTCATATTTCTTTGGATATTACACCGGACGTTAATCTTCCGGATGTAAACAAAGACTTGATATTCCAGTTATTTTTTAATCTGATTCACAACGCTATAAAATTCAATCGCCAGAACGGAACGATTTCAATTGCGGGACAGAGACAGAAGAACGGAAATTACGTAATTAGCATTAGCGATACAGGTATTGGAATTCCAAAAGAGGATCTCCCCTTTATTTTCGACCGATTCAGGAAAGCCAACCTGCATTCGCAGGTTGGCTATGGTTTGGGACTGGCTATCGTCAAGAGTATTGCTGCTTATCTTAAAATAGATATCACCACCGATTCAGTTATTAATGAGGGCACTACATTCCGGCTCGTTTTCGGACGTTATATGTCCAAACCATAAGCCGGAATAGTAAATACGTCTTTA
>DALYUO010000334.1:1656-4828 GCA_031981225.1 Pararcticibacter sp. | reverse complement strand
ATTTTGGCGATTTTAACAGGGTCAATCAGGCTTTGGCTGATATCCATATAAGCATTTGTGGTGAATTTAGAACCCATTGTAATCATTATAGGATCCGGGCCAATAAAATCTGCCGTTAGGATGGTTGACTGCAGGCTTAAATTATCGATAGTGGTAGCAACACCTGAAATTTGCGGCAGATACCCGGCGATATTTTGAGCACTCCTTTCCCGGGCGATGCCTACATTATTTCTATAGATAACGACCGAGGGATGGTTCTTAAGTGTATATTCAATACAGTCTGTTAATGTAAAAGCGGTCTGTGTAAAGCCGTTTACAGCATAACTGAGCAGGATTATTAAAAGATACTTCATTTATATTCGCTGATTTCCAGCAAATGAACCATAAATGAACTTTTATAAAGGGGGAAATTTTACCGGAACGGGCATAATAACACTTAAAGTGGGCAATGCCCGCTTTATTGCCAATGAAAGATACCTAAAGCTTCAATTTCTGCCATTAACCGTCTGAATCAGATACTTGAGCATTATCTTTCCCGCTTTAAGCCACATTTTGCCCTCTTCAGTGATTTCTTTAGAAAATCAGCATTTGATTTTGATTAGATTTGGGTTCATGACCAAACAGTACTACTTTTTTGGAATCATTATTTGCTTAGGGGTAGCGTTGGGCGCTTTGCCCATACGTCTGAGTGGCGACGATGACATCCAGCCGCTGGGTATTTTAAAGATCGTTTCCTATACCTTTACTGTCAGTCTCTTTTCTTACATCCTTCACCTTTATTTCTTCAACAGGAAAACAAGTTTCGTATCCAGGAAAAATAATTACATCTATTCAATATTATATATATTGTTAATTGCAGTTGCAATACTCCCCTTAGATGCCCTTTTTGACTATGTATTTGGAGCACTAATGCACAAAGAGTCATGGTTCGATTCAAAAGAAAGCGATTGGGTTTTATTAGGTCTTCGCTCCTTACTGATCAGTAGTATTTATTTTTTTGTGATTTTCTACCTTAAACTATTAGAAGAAAGGCAGCAGAGGAACCTGGAGATTGAACACCTGAAACAGGCCCAGCTGGAAGCCAACCTCTCGAATTTAAAAGAGCAGATGAGCCCCCATTTTCTATTTAACACATTGAATACCCTTAATTCTATCACCTCGGAGAAAAAAACAAAAGATTTTATTTCTGAACTGGCAAACGTTTACCGTTATATGCTGGTCCACAATAAAATGAATGTTGTGACCCTACGGGAAGAGCTGGAGTTTATCAAATCATACCTCTATATTATCAAAACGAGGATGGTATCTGCGATAACAATTGAGATTGCTGTTAATGACCTGTTACTGGTTACCCAAATGCCTCCGCTGACACTGCAATTACTGGTTGAAAATGCTATTAAACATAATGTGACCTCTACCAGTCACCCACTAAAAATAGAGATTTTCAGTGACAACTCTTATATTGTAGTACGTAATAGCCTGAGACCAAAAAATTCTATTCAACACTCAACAGGAGTGGGATTAAGTAACCTGATGAACAGATATAGTCTGTTATTTTCGCAAACTATTTTAATTGAAACTCGCGACATGCAGTTTGCTGTTAAATTACCCATTATAAGGCCATGAATATATTAATAATTGAAGATGAACTTAATTCAGCTAAAGAACTTGAACGAATATTACTGCACGTTGATCCGGCAATATCAATCATGGCTATACTGGATTCAATAGAAGAGAGCATCCATTTTTTATCCCGGCATACACCGGACCTTATTTTCTCTGATATACAACTTGCGGACGGAATGTGCTTTGAGATTTACAATACCGTTAGCGTTAAAAGTCCCATTATTTTTTGCACCGCTTATGATGATTACATGCTTGAGGCATTCGATACCAATGCGGTAAGCTATTTATTAAAACCGATTACCGAGGGAAGTGTAGCAAAAGCACTGGAAAAATTCAAAATACTAAAATCTGTCTTCAGACCTGAGGTTGCATCTGTCTCTATTGAACAACTGGCACGACATTTAAAATACAGCTACAAAACTTCTCTGCTCGTTGAACAGCGTGAAAAAATCATACCGATACAGGTAAAAGATATCGCTTATATAGCCCTTGAAAATATGGTAATCACAATAGTGACTTTACAAAATAATAGATATTACAGCAGCATCAACCTCGATGAATTGGAACGGGTACTGGATCCTGAATTGTTTTACAGGGCGAACAGGCAGGTTATCATTAATCGTTTTGCTATAGCCAATATTGAGCGTTATTTTTCGAGGAAACTGAAAGCAAAGTTAAAAGTTGAAACCCGGGAAAGTATCATCATTAGTAAAGCAAAAGCATCTGATTTCCTCAGATGGCTTGGCGCGTAAAACAGATCAGATAAAAAGTAATGGGATGCCCAAAAGCAAATTTCAAATTGTAAACACATCTAATTTCGGTTACTTTTGTGTTCACACTATGCTAAATGTTACGGGGAAATGCATCATTTAAAAGATCCGCTCTTCTATGCCGTTTTTAATCAATTACCAGGAGCCAGACTAATCGTTCGCGCGGATGATGACCGGTTTACTATTATAGCAGGTAACCAGGCTTATAACCGTTTAGTAAACGCAGAAGAAGAGCTCTCGGGAAAAAACATGTGGGAAGTTAGTTATCCCCAGCCATTTGGTGGATATCTAGATATCATGAAAGCTGGCATGGATGCGGCATCAGCAGAAAGGACGAATGTCCTTTTACCCCCGTTTCGTTATCATCAAATCCAGTCCGGTTCATCAGCTCAGGAAATGGCCTGGTTACAGATTGAGATCAATCCGATAATAGAAAATGAAAATGAAGTAGTATACCTTATTCTTACTGTTCACGACTGTACAAAAATGGTCGTCGATGAATTAGAAATCAATCAGCTGCGCAAAAGCGAGACCGAACTTCTGCACGAACAACAGTTACTGAATGAAGAACTCGCAGCCACTAACGAGGAGTTAATGGCCACCAACGATGATTTGAACGAATCGCGGGAAAAGCTGCTGGTGCTCAATCAGGAGCTCGAAGAACGGGTAAGGAAGCGGACGTATGACTTGTTTTTAAGTGAACAAAAAGCGCAATGGCTTATAAAAGATGCACCCATAGCCATAGCGGTGTTAACAGGGGAACAACTGGTGATTGA
>DALYUO010000334.1:0-1646 GCA_031981225.1 Pararcticibacter sp. | reverse complement strand
CGGCCAATACCCTGATTCTTGACTTCTGGAAAAAAACCGAAGCGATTATTGGAATGCCATTTCTGAGAGCCCTGCCCGAACTGGCAGGCTACCCCTTCGCCGACCTTTTAAGAGATGTCCTCCATACAGGCTTACCCTACCAGGCATTTGAATCTCCGGCTGTACTGCGATCGACCGGTGAACCTTTTTCACGCTACTATAACTTCGTATTCCAGCCTGTAAAAGATGAGTCCGGAAATACAATAAGTGTGATGATCGTTGCGTCGGACGTGTCGGTGCAGGTAAATGCCAAGAAGCAGATTGAGGAAAGCGAGCTGAGATTAAAAAGGATGGTAATGACTACACCCTTCGCTCTTGCCATCCTGAAAACGAAAGATTTAGTGATCGAAGCTGCTAATAAGCCAATGCTTAAAATCTGGAGCAAAACAACTGAAGATGCTCTGGGAAAGAAGCTTCTGGATGTTTTACCAGAACTCAGCGGCCAGTCTTTTCCGCTTTTGCTTGTAGATGTCCTTAATACAGGCACCCGTATTGCCGTACCAGAGGTGCTCTCTAAAATCACCAAACCTGACGGGACTATACATGAACATTATTTGAATATCAGCTGCGACCCCTTATACGACAGCCAGGGAGAGGTGGAAGGAATACTCGTTAGTGTCAACGATATCACTGGGATAATTCAAGCCAAAAAGCAATTGCAGGAGCGACAAGAGGAGCTCGAGGCCCTCAACGAAGAAGTAACCGCAGGCAATGAGGAAATGGCCTCCATTAATGAAGAGCTGACAGCGTCAAATGAAGAATTGCAGCAAACCCAGCAGGAACTGCAGCAGCTTTACAACAAGGTCTCTGAAAGTGAAGACCTTTTCAGGGGGATATTCGAACAAGCGCCTGTAGGTATGTGCCTGCTGAAAGGGCCCGATCATGTGATATCAGAGATAAATGACAATATGCTGGAGATCTGGGGAAGGGAACTGGAAGAGGTTATCAATCTCCCTCACCGGATTGCCCGGCCGGAACTTAATGGCCAGCCGGTTTTCGGCTGGATTGATGAGGTTTTCAGGACGGGAGAAACGAAGGTAAATTCGGAATTACAGGTTTTCCTTTACGCAGGCGAAGGAACAAAGAGGGAGGCCTATGTAAACTCCGTGTATCAACCCTTAAGAGACTCGCGTGGAGCCGTATATGGAGTTCTGGTCATTCTTGATGAGGTCACGGAACGTATTTATAACCGCAAGCTGGAAGAAGCTCGAAAAAACGATTTTATTGCCATAGCGAGTCACGAACTGAAAACACCACTCACGTCAACCAAGGCTTACGTTCAGCTGCTGCAATCAAGATCAAAGAAGTCCGGCGATGAATTTACTCTGAACGCTCTGAGCAAAGTGGATCAGCAGATCAATAAGATGCAGTCCCTGATCAAGGGGTTCCTCGACGTGGCCCGGATAGAGTCGGGCAAGTTAAATCTGCAAAAGGAATTCTTTTCATTTCATGAACTTATAAATGAAGTTGTTTATGAGGTTACGGCGGTTTCGCCCGGGTATGAAATTGTGATTGAGCAAAACGATCTGACAGAAGTGGTTGCCGATCGTTACAAAATCTTCCAGGTACTTGATAACTTACTTCGTAACGCTGTAAAGTACTCTCCT
>DALYUO010000333.1:3308-4864 GCA_031981225.1 Pararcticibacter sp. | reverse complement strand
CATAATCTATTATTTACTAACATGTATGCTACCGGTACCCGAACGGTAAGAGGGATGGAAGCTCTTTCCTTATCTATTCCACCAACCCCAGGTAACAGTATTGTAAGACGGCCGGGGAATAATAACCTAAGCACCGTAGGGCATATCTTTGAAAAAGAAGGATACACCCGTACCTTTTACTATGGAGGGGATGGTTACTTCGATAACATGAATCAGTATTTTGGCTGCAACGGTTTTAATATAACAGATAGGGGGAGGAAGGTTACGCTCGGAGATACTTATAATACCAGGCGTACTATAATACAAGACGATCAGGTTCATTTTGAGAATGCCTGGGGGGTGTGCGATGAAGATCTGTTTGATGCGGTGATACGCGGATCTGACGCTGATTTTAAAGTTGGCAGGCCATTCTATAATTTTGTGATGACCACCTCCAACCATCGTCCGTATACTTTTCCTGCCGGTAAGATAGCTTTGAAGCAGGGTAATAGGGAAGGAGCGGTGCGTTATACAGATTATGCCATAGCGGAATTCCTTAAAAAGCTGAAGACGAAAACATGGTATAAGAATACAGTGATAATTATAGTTGCTGATCATTGTGCGAAAAGTGCAGGAAAAAACGAGATTGACGTGAGTAAATACCATATTCCTTGCATGTTCTTAAACCTCCCGGTAAAACATACAAATGTTTTTGATGGTATTTGCTCTCAAATAGATGTTTATCCCACTTTGTTTACTTTGCTTGGCTGGAAATATGAAAATAACCTGTATGGTAAAAATGTTTTTGACGGTTCGTATCAGCCTCGCGCACTACTAGGCACCTATCAGAAATTGGCCTATTTGAAAGAAGATAGCCTGGTAGTTCTCGGACCCGAGCAAAAGCTGGAAACCTTATTGTATAACAAAATGAAGAATGAGCAAGTGCCTGCAAAGTTTAGCAATGCACTCAGGGATAAGGCCGTCTCTTACTATCAAACCGCATACGACTTGTTTAATAGGGGAGCTTTGCATCAATAATACATAGATACCCTGCTGTCTCATGTCGAAGCAAAGGATCAAAACTTCCGAATGAGTTATAAATAATGCTATATGTAAAAGGAACTGTTTTCAGTCCTTTTACATATAGCTAAATAGGAAGATTACTTTCCTGAAGCAACTTTTACCCCTTCAGGCACCTTCCAAAGGTTCTTCTTATACTGGCGGATTTTCTCTTCTGCTTCTGCAGCGTTAAGCTCCTCCTGAGATCCGGAGCCAAGGGCAGACGACTCACGTATGATCTTACTTGTAAACTTACGCTGAACAAAAATATCATCCATCGTCATTTCAAACAGGTCGCGATCAGGGTCGGACACATCCATTTTTACAAGCGTATACCGCAGTTGAGGAAAATACAACCAGAATGCGGGAGTCGAGCCCACCGACAGTGCCGTTGAATCGGATGTTGTGATATCCATCAAAGGAGCTACACCGACGATACGGGTTTCTACCTTTCCGCGTTGTTTATCCAAAAAAATGTCTTCTTTAATTCTGAACTTGGTGATCTTCTCCGGATTGAA
>DALYUO010000333.1:0-3298 GCA_031981225.1 Pararcticibacter sp. | reverse complement strand
TCTTGCCTGCCCCTGAAGAGCGGTAAGCTTTTGCGTGAAGCTCTCGTCGGTCGGCTAGTAAGGTGTTAACTTGCCCGCCGCTATATCTTTCATGATCGCTTCGATCAGGGTTTTTCCCGGAATAGCAAGGGCAAAATTAGCTTTGTCGTTAATGTCGATATCTCTCCATACGCGCTTATAAAAACGGATATTGCTTTTGTTTACGTCAGGATATTTAAAGGGAATGGCACTCTCGAGTACTTTATTGGCATTGTAGAAGCCGTCTGTTTGCGGGATGGTATCAGCCAGGACAGCATCTTTCGATTCTGCTGAACCTACGGCCGGCGAAGTGCTTTCTGAAGGGAATATTTCCTGCGCTTTCAATGAAGTAGCCCCGGCAAGAAATATTGATAATACAACAACAGTTTTCATAGTTTCAGTTTTAATAGATTTTCATTGAACAATTATTTTGCTTTAATCTTTGATGAAGGTATTTCAATAGCAGACATTACGCATCTGAAACCGATATAGGAATGCGGCATATCCTGATTTTCGTAGTTGCGGGTAGAACTGTTCAATAGGAGTCCGGGGTCTTTCCATGATCCTCCCCGGACCACTTTGCGCCTGCGAACTTCTCCATCGTTTTCATTTGCGTCATAGAGCAATACGGGATTGAGGTCGTTAACAAACTCTATAGCAGAAGGACTGTATGCGTCGAGTGTCCATTCTGAAACGTTTCCCGCCATATTGTAAATTCCGAAAGCGTTAGCGGAATACGATTTTACAGGCAATGTAAATGTTGCTCCATCCTTTGAGTAGAGACCTTCGCCCTGCTTGAAGTTTGCAGCCACCTTATTGGAGTTTGCGTCTTTTGGGTCTGTTTTTCCCTCGGCGGCATATTGCCATTGCGCTTCAGTAGGCAGACTAAACGTGAATATGAAATCCTTGAGATATGAATTTTTCTTTAAGCCTGCAGAAAATTCTTTACCACGCCAGTCGGTGTAAGCCCGTGCCTGCTTCCATGTAACGCCGATTACAGGATGATTATCGAAAGAACTATGATAAAAATAGTTCTCATCCATCATAGCCATTTGCGCGTTAGGGAAATCTTTCGACCAGATGCCTTCAGCAGGCATTACAGAAATGGTGTCAGTAACATATTCATTGTTACTGGATCCGCCGGCTTTTAAATAGGTAAAACGGTACTTCAATACTTCGGGATTTAGCATTTTACGGTCACCCCTCATCACAAACATAGGAGCGAGTTTATCCTGCACTGAAGCGATTTCGAAAGGTGAGCTCTTTTTAACCTTATCCCAGTCTATTAACTTGCGTGTTACAGCAGTAGCGCCGGACCCCTCCTTGACTGTTTTAAAATAAGAATCATCTTTCAGGTAGTCCGTTACGGCAATTGAATCAGCTACCCAGTTTACAAACTGACGGTATTGTTTATTGGATACTTCAGTTTTGTCTATAAAAAATGCGCTTAAGCTGACATTTTTTCCATCCGAAAGCGTATCGGTCCCCGTTTTGTACAAAATAGTTCCTGAAGGTATATATGCCATTCCGGGAGGAGCTGGCAGATTCTTCCCGCCATTTTGAGGGAAGGAGGTACGCGAATTTTTCGGTTTGAAAGCCGACATAAACAATACGGCGACGAAGGCCAGAAAAATCGTACATGAGACAGATAGTTTCAACATATTATAAGAATGAAAATAGACTACTTTTTAACAAAAAGGGCTTTTTGAATGCCCAAAGACCAGTATGAATAGAAATCCTTATGCTCACTGTACATTGGAGCAAAGCCATCCAGACGGTCTGCAGTCGATACATTTAACTGATAATTAATATTAACGGACCACGTCGGTCCGGTCATTGACTGTTTGAACGGAATGTCGATTCCCAGATTTAGCGGAATGACTGTTGCTGTTTTATCATACGTGCCATAAGCGTCATCAAAAAGCTGGCGTGTATTACCTTCGTTTATTTTTGCGCTAACATCGCTTCTGATAATGCCTATACCGACGCCTGCATAAGCATAGGCAAGATAACCCGCCAGGCCTTGCTTTTTAAGAGAATAAAGTCCGTAATTTTTCTTTGCAGCGTAAAACTGACCTGCACGAACCTTGATGTTGAAATTGCCGGCCATAAAATCATTCTTAAAGCTTCCGAAATTAGCTTCACCTTTTAGATTTCCTGCCTGTAGATTTATTCCAGCAGAAAAGAAGGGACTGAGATGGAAATCAAAATTTCCGCTTCCGGCATACCCTACCGGTTCGTTTTTAAAGTCTCCGTGAAGATTGGTTCCCCCGAAACCAAGTCCGACACTAAATGGAGAAGAGAATTGCGCCTTTACGCTTGTAAAACAACCTGCACAAAGGATTAATACAGAGCAAATAACTTTTTTGCCATGTACATTTATCTTATAAATTTTATTCATAAATAGATAAAAAGTAAAGTAAGTCAACATCTTTTTCACCTATCGTTACCCGACCGTTAAACAGATGTGGCAACAAATAGTTTTAGGAAGTGAGAAAAAATACGAGACAAGAGTGTGATAACAATAAACAATTATATGCTAAAACTTGTTTAACAACTTAACAGGCAGATTATGAAAGCATCAAAAAACTTATTTTTCTCAATTCTCACCGGGATATTATTAAGTGCATGCGGAACGTCGACGCAAATAGTGGGAGCATGGAAAAAGGGCGGGGCAGATACCTTAATTTACAAGAAGGTGCTCGTTGCGGCATTGACCAATAATTTGCAGGCTAAACAAAAGGTTGAAAGTGTGCTTGCCACTGCTTTTTCGGGCAGGGGAGCTGCAGTTACGAAAAGTCTGGATGTTTTCCCTCCGGACATTGAAAGCCGGAATAATAAAGACAAAGATGCTTTTCTGAAGAAGATTAAGGATTATGATACTGATCTGATTGTGACTAATGCAGTTATTGATAAAAAGACTCAGGAACGTTATATGGGTGGCGGTTATGCCCCCTGGGGTTGGGCTGGTAATTTCGGCGGGTATTACCGGGGATATTATGGCCGCTTTTATGACCCCGGATATTATACTTTAGATAAGGTATACTATTTAGAGACCAATGTATTTGATGCGAAAACTGATCAGCTCGTATGGTCTGCCCAGTCCAGAACATATAATCCATCAAGCCTGAATAGCTTTATTGAAGATTATGCAAAGGTTATTGTAGCGAAGATGACCAATGACGGTATTTTAAAATAGCAATAGAAGAAGTTTGACTAAATACGCTCTCAAAAAAAAGAGGCTGTATCATAAATCATGGTGCAGCCTCTTTTTTATTTT
>DALYUO010000332.1:932-4864 GCA_031981225.1 Pararcticibacter sp. | reverse complement strand
GAATAATAATGTAAACAATATGATTATGTAAAGTAACTGCTCTTTCGCGGTACCATAAACATAATAAGAGGGTGTCTGGCTATTTCGGACACCCTCTACTAAAACGAGTTCTTTACATAACTTTTGGGTTCGTCATATATTTTAACCAGTCTTTAAGCGAAGTATTTCTCACCCAAAGTGCGTCCTCTGTCGGCACTATTTCTTTACTCGCCGCCTCAATCACTTTCATTCGGCGTGAAGCAGATAGCTTGGCGTATATTTCAGTTGTTTGTACGCTGGAATGGCCCAAAAAGTCCCTAATTATAATTAGATCGGTTTCGTTTTCGACCATGGCCATTGCCATGGAATGCCGTATTTTATGCGGGCTACAATCTTTTGGCACAAGTGTGGGGTCGATTTTCCGCGCCATATTTGCATACTTGGACAAGAGGTGATTTATGCCTTGTCTGGTAAACTTTTCGCTTGAATGGTTCACAAAAACATATCTGTCAAGGTTTTGAGGTAGCATAGAATGATTTTCGTCTAAATGCTTTTCAAGAACAGATGATAGGTGCTTTATTATCGGTACATGCCTTATCTTGCCGCCTTTTCCATATATAGCTATGTGTTTTGGTGCGCTTATTGAAACATCCCGTCCTTTTATTTCAATTAATTCACTGACTCTTACCCCGGTAGCATAAAGTAATGTAAACATTGTAAAGTCTCGTCTGCCAGCTTGCGAAGTTGTTTTGATTTGCGACAATAGCAGCTTTATGCCTTCGGGCTTAAGGTAGGATATCTCTTTTGGCTGAGATTTTTTCAATTTAATGTTGTGGATTTGTATGGCCGTCTCAATACATTCGGGATAATCGTATTTCAAAAAGGCAGCGAAGCCTTTAAACGCAGCAAGCCGTTGATTCCGTGTTGCAATTGAGACTTTTCTCTCGCATTCCAGCCAGGTAAGAAAGGCTTGAATATGTTTATGGTCAATATGTCTAAGTTCAATTCTTTCGGGACTTATCCGAAAGGTATTTTCCATAAAATCAATAAATTGGATAAATGCATATCTGTAGGTTTCTATCGTTCGTTCTGAACAACCACGATCATTAATCAGATAATCGCGGAAATAACGGTGGACAGCACTGGCAAAATCGGTTTTTTTCATAGCGGTTATCTTTCAAATATTTCGTCAAGATTCTTTTCAAACTTCTCTTTAAGATAGGGATACATACTAGTCGTCAAACGTAAATAGCGTTCGGTAGAATAGATGTTATTGTGTCCCAAATAGACCGACAAAATCGGAAGAGCAACATACATATCTGCTCCTGAATCGATCATTTGCTTAAAGGCTCTCACTGCAAAGGTATGGCGCCAGTCGTGTACACGTTTACCGTACCGCCCACTTCCTCTGTTCGGTATACCTGCATGCTGTAAGATTTTATGGTGTATTCCGCTAACTGCTGATGCTGATAGATATCTCTGCCGAACAGATGTAAAGATGTAGTCATTATCTGATAAGGCGTAGAATGTTTTATCAGCAAAAGATTGCATAAGGCTCAACAAGCTGTCGGACATGACTACGTACCGCTGTTTGGCATTTTTCGTTTCCGATAGCCTTAAAATACCCAGTTCCAGGTCGACATCTTTCTTAATAATCTTGATAGTTTCCGTTATTCTGGTGCCGCAGCATAACATGATCCTGAACAGGACGGGTAACTGAATTTTATGCTTACGATCTTTACCCGACTCGTAAGTATCCAATGCCCTGAAGTATTTATCAATTTCTTCATCGGTATAAATATGGGGTGCGAATTTGGACTTAGGGTGCTTGATGTCTTTTAGCTGAACCACCGGAAACCCCTGTATAAAAAGGTATTCAAAGAATCTCTTTGTAGAATTGATTCTATCATACTGTGCATTCACGGATTCGTCTTCTGATCGCTGTTTCCATTTGATTGCCTGGTCTTTAGAGAATGATATATCAGTAATTTCTTCTTGGAGAAAAAAAGCATCAAGTTGTTTGAGATGAAAAAAGTCCGGGTACATATATTTTACACCACCCTTCTCTCTGAAATCCAAAAAGGTAGAAATGTGGTTGGCAAAAACTGAATTAAAGATAGGCCTGCTCATTTCTGACCTCCTTTCCGATATTGTTGTAATATAAACTATGTAGATCCGGGATTGGTAAGCTACATTTTCGCAAGCGTTCAAAATCAATTTGCAGGTAAGCTTTGGTCGTTTCTGAACAAGAATGGCCCATAGCCATACTTATAACGTAGTAACCGGTGCCACGTTTCAGAAGATTCGAAGCAAAGCTGTGCCGCAAGGAATGTGGGCCATGCTTTTTTTCTTTCCAATTAACAATGTTGGTCGCTCTAAAAGCGGACTCTACAATTGAATAGATACCACTGGATGTAAGCTGAGCACCTTTTCTTTTGCTGTCGTGCCGTACGATGATCACGGCATCACCCTCTGGAGGCCTGCCGTGTTTTAGATAATCAATAATTGCATTGCCAACAGATGGTATAAGGGGGTATGATATTGGTATATCAGTTTTCTGCTGGTTAAATGATATTGTATTTGTTTCCCAATCAATATGCTTAAGGCTCAGACTCCTGATATCAGAAGCCCTCATTCCGTATTCTGCGGCCAAGAGTAGGATGAGATAATCTCTTTTCCCGCCAGCTGTGCTTCTGTCTACTGATAGAAGCAGCTTTTTAATCTCCTCTTCGGTATAAGTTGTTGGTAGTTTAGAACCTTGGTGTATGTGTGGCTCTTTGAGGATTAGTGTTGACAGATCACCTTTTGTGATTTCGGAATTGTGCAGGAACCTATAAATATTGCGCAGAACTGCCTTAAACCTCATTCGATTGGATTTTGATTGGCACGCAATAAAATCTTCAAAATTTGAGGTAGACACTTTCTCGAAATGAAGACCTTTTTCATTTAAAAATGTATCGTACTTAAAAGCTACCCGCTTATGGGTATCCAATGTGTTTGGAGCTAATTTTAAACTTAATGTGCACCATTCAATGTATTTGCTGAAAACTTCCCCGAGTTCCGTTTTAAGGTTTTTTTCAACCGGAGGAGTATAATTCTCAAAATCTTCATTGTGGTATACTGATAGAAGCATTCTGACAACCCGGAGCCTCTTTTTTTGCTCCGATGTTAAGGTGGGAGTCAGATACCTTGTACCTATAACTTCATCACAAAACCTTGCTGCATTTTCCTCATTAAACTCTTTGAGGTCGTTTTTATCCCACCATTTCTGGATCGCTCGACAACCCCTTGTATAGTCTTTAATGGTTCCCCTGTAATAATCTCTGTCAATCAATTCAGCAAGATATGCCTCTATGACTTCTGAGATTTCTTTAATCTTTTTGTTCATAATAACTTGATTTATAATGGTAAACCCTAAAGCTAAATCAAATAATTATGTAAAGCCCCATATAGAAAAAGGGTGCCAAGCATAGCCAGGCACCCCTTGTTTATATTTATAGAACCTTGAAAAAACAGATTCTTTACATAATCATATTGTTTACATTATTGTTGCCCTTGTGGTAGAATGCCTGTGCATCTTTCTCGATTGAACTGATCAGTTCTTTTACTTTTTGAAATTTTTCCATGATCCTTAATTATTAAATTTAAACTGCTTTCAGGCCGTTAGGCCGATTGATCTGTTAGCTACAAGGGCAGCCGATAGACTGTCATTAGATTTTCATCCCCTGACCTTCGGCAACTTCTTTGCTTTTATCCTTTTCGAGCTTTCTGTCAAATACATTGCCCTTTTCCAATGCCGGTTCCTTTAAAAACTGCTCCCTTTTTTCTGGTTTGCCGTCTTCCCGGTAGAGATTGATTTGACTGTATCTGGGAACTGCTTCGACATAAAGTTTCGTTTCCTGCCCGTCTTTTATTGCAGTGATCAAAGGCCGGTTGCCATTCTTAATTGACTC
>DALYUO010000332.1:0-922 GCA_031981225.1 Pararcticibacter sp. | reverse complement strand
TTTCAGGGTCTTCCAGTTCTTTAATGTTGAATCTATCCAGGGTCTTTTTAAGGTCAAACCCGTAAGAAGGGTCGTGGAACTGCCTGGTTACGTAATTCTGATAACGATCTTTGGGTTTATCGAAATCAAGGGCAACCCATGCTTTATACGGAATACCTCCTAAATTCAGCAGATCATCGCGATAAACGGAACGGCCCTGAATCATGTTCGCGGCCTGATCGGCGGTGAATCCTTTTCCGTTTTCCACGAACATGGTTTGCTTAACAGCCGGGGTATAAAAAACCTTTTGAAAGTCTTTCTCTACATAATTCACCTTGTCATTTTCCATTGTAGCCAGTGTGGTCTTGTGACCCGGATCTTTTCCAGCTGCTAGTTCGGAGTTTCCCTTTTGCTCTTTAAAGTAATTGATGGCTTCGTTAGGATTCTCGAACTTACGGAATATCGGTTTACCCTGTTCTCGGGGAGAGATCACCAGATACTTTTGTCCCTCTTCAAGTGGTTTTGCCTTATTCAGCATCACATCATATTTATTAAAAAAATAGTAGTCAGACTGAGAGGACTGTTTAAAATGGAGAGTAAAATCCACCTGGCCTTTGTTTCCCGGTAGCTGGGTACGTAACTGGAATTCAGGTAGGTTCTTGTCCATGTTCTTTTCCATTTCATCTGCCAGCTTTTTGTCGAAACGAAGCTCCCTGAGCTCGCCCCGAAGGTTTTCAAGATTGTTTCTGTTCATGGTGTTATCTGTTTTACTGGTATATTGAGAAAATTCAAGTGGTGGCGGTGGGATCTTCGCTTCCTGTTCCCGCTTCATGCGGTCAATCATCACATTGATCGGCATCCAGGAATATTCTTCGGGAGACAATACATAGAAATCGAGAATTTGTGCCACATCTTTCTCCTTACAGCATTCCAATTCCCCTAT
>DALYUO010000331.1:972-4880 GCA_031981225.1 Pararcticibacter sp. | reverse complement strand
AAATGCCCCGGCAATCGAATTCCCGGGGCATTTAAGATACTCAGCCAGTGTTACGTTAAAAGCAAAAAAACGTGTTTTTCCTTCATAAAACGAAGGAGGTCAGTGCGTTCACTTAAAACCTACAACTTACTACGTATAACTTACTACGTACAACTTATGACGTGTAACTTAGCACTAGAATATATACTTCGTACTCAAAAAGTTGGAAGTATGTCCGCTTACAATTTCATTGAACAGCTTTTTATTGTTCTCGTTCAGCTTGGTGGCTACCTCGGCATCATTACTGAAAATACTTACCTGCATCCCGTGAGGTGAATCGATCTGATACTCGATCGGTTCTTCAATTGATTCAAACGGAACTACTGGAATTACCGGTCCGAACTGCTCTTCCCTGTACAGTTTCATCTTTTCGTTCACAGGATATACAACCGCCGGATAGAAGAAGGACTCATGTGTTTCACCCCCGTGCTCATTAACAACACTTGCACCGTTGGCGATTGCATCGTCTATACATTCCTGCAGATATGCCGGCTTACCTGGTTCCGTCACCGGAGTAAGTTTCACATCTTTATCCCATGGCAGGCCGCATTTTAGCTTCGCGATCTCCTCTCCCAAAAGTTTCAGGAACTCGTCGGCAACATCCTTATGAACAAAGATCATTTTGATCGCCGTACAACGCTGTCCATTGAAAGATAACGCACCCAGGATACATTCGCTTACGGATAACTTAAGGTCGGCGTTCTTTGTAACAATGGCAGCATTTTTGGCATCCAGACTTAACACAGCCCTAAGCCTGTTAATCTTCGGATGTCGCTTTTTCAAGTCATTTGCTACTTTGCTCGATCCGATAAAGGCCAGGACGTTAATTTTGCCCGTCGCCATCAGTCCGGGTGTTACTACCGCCCCACGTCCGTATATCGTATTTACCACTCCCTTTGGAAATGATTCCTGAAAAGCTTTCAGCAATGGGTAGTGAAGTAACGTACCGTGTTTAGGCGGTTTAAATAACAATGTATTCCCCATCAATATCGCAGGGATCAGAGTAGTAAATGTTTCATTGAGAGGATAATTAAAAGGCCCCATGCAGAGCACTACACCAATTGGCGAGCGTCGTATCTGAGCAACTACCCCTTCCTCGATTTCAAACCTTGACGATTGACGGTCAATATCCTTAAGGGCATCGATAGTTGCATTAATATATTCGACAGTACGATCAAACTCCTTTGTTGAATCAGCGTACGATTTTCCGATCTCCCACATGATAAGCTTCACAATCAGATCGCGCTGCTCACTCATTTTAAAGATGAAACGTTCCATACACTTGATTCGTCCATCGATACTCATGGTGGGCCACTCGCCACGGCCGTTGTCGTATGCGGCTATAGCAGCGTCAAGCGCTTGTGTCGCTTCCTTCTCGGTACATACCGGGTATGTACCAATCAGCTTTCGCTTCAGTCCTTCGGGAGTGGGAACACATACAGGTGAATACACTTCGCTCACCGCACCATCCCATGGACGCATTTCTCCATCGCAGAGATACTCCCTTTGATGTATCTCCCCGATCAGGAATTCCGGCGGAATCTGATCCTCCGAAACAAAAATTGATTCTAGATTTAACTTCTCACTCATAATCGTGTGTTAATTCGATAATTAAGGATTCCAGACAGAGAACCCACTTATTTAATAGCAGCCAAACGCTGAAAGGTAGCTGTAATATTGCAAACTTAGGCGAATTGTTGTCATCTGCAAAGAAATGACCATTTCTCTAATATCGTCAAGGCAAATTTTACAGTATAAAAACATCTGCTGAGAAAAAGACATAAAAAAAGATCCCTGACACCAAAGCCAGAGATCTTCTATATTCTTTGGTTCCTGTTACAAATCGGTAATAGGTTTATATTTAGGTACCATTATATTCATCACAGTCCAGCCTATAAGATATGCAACCGCACAAATCGAGAAGATGATAAAATATCCTGCCTCTTCGCCTTTAAAGCCCATAAATACCATATTAGTTTGCCCGGCATAGTCAAACAACACGCCAGAACTTTTATTGATAATGAAAGCACCTACGCCTCCGGCCATGCCGCCAATACCAGTAATGGTTGCAATAGCTTTTTTAGGGAACATATCGCCGACAGTCGAAAAAATATTTGCCGACCATGCCTGGTGAGCTGCACCGGCAATCCCTATGATGATCACCGGGATCCAGTAAGTAATCTGTCCTAATGGCTGTGCCAATAAGGCGAGGAGCGGGAAAAAGGCAAATATCAGCATTGCTCTCATGCGACCGGCATAAGGATTCATACCCTTTTTATCAACGAAATACGATGGCAGCCATCCACCGATAATGGAAAGAAGAGTAATCATGTAAAGCACAAAAAGCGGAAGTGCACTTTCTGTAGTATCCATACCGTATACGGCGCTTAAATAGGCCGGTGTCCAGAACAGAAAGAACCACCATACCCCATCGGTCATAAACTTACCAAAAGCAAACGCCCAGGTCTGACGGTATCTGAAAGCTTCTTTAAACGTCACCTTCTTCTCAGGAATCCCCTCTACATTATCAACGATCTTTTTATCATACACTATATCCTGTTGAATATAGGCAAGTTCGGAAGCACTCACTTTAGGATGAACTTCAGGTTTCTTATACACGAATACCCAGAAGCCCATCCAGATGAACCCTAAAGCACCAATGATTATGAACGACATTTCCCAACCCCACGCAGCTGCAATAAAAGGAATTGTAACAGGAGCCGCCAGGGCGCCTACAGTAGCACCGGCATTAAATATACTGGTTGATAAAGCCCTGTCCTTTTTCGGGAAATACTCTGCTGTAGCTTTTATGGCAGCCGGGAAGTTTCCAGCCTCACCGAAGGCAAGTACAAGCCGGGCGAAGATAAATAATGTCACACTAACTGATATCACCATTCCGGTGTTATTCACCGTTGCAATAGCCTCTTTAGCTTCTTCAAACCCCACCAGCCATCTTCCTGTCAGAACTCCGGAAGTGGCAATTCCGCAAAAGGCGTGAAGGCATGCGCCAACGGACCAAACTCCAATAGCCCATAGAAACCCCTTTTTTGTATCTAACCGGTCCACAAAACGACCGGCAAACAACATACTTACTGCGTAGAAAATAGAAAAAAGGGCGGTAATATTCCCGTAGTCATTGTTAGTCCAGTGAAATTCAGGAACAATAAAATCCTTCCACGTTAGTGAAAGGACCTGCCGGTCTAAATAGTTGATTGTCGTAGCAAAAAACAACATGGCACATATCGTCCACCTGTAATTTCCTATTTTAGTTTGTCCCATTTCGTAATAATTAGGTTCTGTTAGTTTATTTTTTGCACGACTGCACGATTTCCATAGCCTGCTTAGTAAGGGAAATCAATTCATCATACTTCTTATTTTCCATGATATCCTTACTTACCAGCTTACTTCCCATTCCAACTGCACAAACGCCAGCCTTAAACCATCCTGCAATATTGTCCCTGTCAAGATCTACTCCTCCAGTAGGCATAAACAATAAATTCGGGAAAAGCTCTTTAATGCCAGAAAGGAAAGATGGTCCAAGGATGTTCCCAGGGAATAATTTTACAAACTTAGCGCCCAGCTTCTCAGCCCTGATGATCTCAGTAGGCGTCATACAACCTGGTACCCAAAGCATATTATTCTTATCAGCTACTTCAGCAGCATCTTCAACAAGTCCGGGGCTTATGATATAATCGGCACCGGCGTCGATGAAAGCCTGTGCTGCTGCCGCATCTTTAATAGTGCCGACACCAAGATACATTCCTTTTAATTCAGTATCACAAACCTTCTTCATAGCAGCAAAATTGGTCAGCGCTGCCTCTCCCCTGTTTGTATATTCTACCGATCTGATACCGGCACTATACAGTGCT
>DALYUO010000331.1:0-962 GCA_031981225.1 Pararcticibacter sp. | reverse complement strand
AAATCTACACTTACCTGCGTATCCTTATTGAAATACAATGGCAATATACCTTGTTCAGGTATTACTTTTAAAAGTTCTGATTTCTTATCCATATTATGATTCGTGAAAATTTCGGAAATATAATGAGGCTAATGTATAAAATTTATGATAACTTCAACCGGCTCATGACGAGAATCACTTATTAAAACCCGGCTAATTTTTATCATTTTATCACCCAACCAGCGTTTTTATTAAGAGAATCTTAATTTTTCTTTTTAATTATAAACTAATGTTCCAGCCGGAAACGATTGCACAAATTTTTTACGAAATCCATTACCGGTCCCTGCATTTCGTGTAACTATAACGTACTTTTGGAAAACTCTTTTGAAAGTATAATTAATAAACCTTTTTAAATATAAAAATTATCATTTTAAGATGTCTAAAAAAGTTGTAACACTGGGAGAAATTATGATGCGTTTATCAACTCCCGGATTTGAGCGGTTTGTACAGAGCGACAGCTTTGACGTAACTTATGGTGGAGGTGAAGCAAACGTTGCTGTAGCGGTAACTAATTATGGCTTAGATGGAGTATTCGTCACTAAGGTGCCTGATAATGCCTTAGGCCAGGCCGCCATAAACCATATCAGAAGATATGGCGTAGATACTCAACATATCGCAAGAGGTGGAAAAAGACTCGGTATTTATTTCCTGGAAACCGGCGCTTCAATGCGCGCGTCTCAGGTAATTTACGACCGTGCTGATGCTTCTATCGCTGATGTAGACGTTTCTGAGTTTGACTTTGATAAAATCTTCGAAGGTGCTGACTGGTTCCACACTACCGGGATCACACCTGCACTAAGTGATAAAGCTGCTGCCCTTACAGAGGCGGCTTTAAAAGCGGCTAAAGCAAAAGGCATTACAACCAGTATCGACCTTAACTATCGTAAAAAGTTGTGGAGCAAAGAGAAAGCAAGAGAAGTAAT
>DALYUO010000330.1:3450-4900 GCA_031981225.1 Pararcticibacter sp. | reverse complement strand
TGCGCTGGAAGAGAAATTTAAAGGCATATCGGTCAAATATATGGACGATGCGTCCGGCATGCTCACCCAAACCCATGAAAATGTCCGGGAAGCGGGGAGGCTGTCATGAAAAATTTTGCATCGGACATTGTTCCATGGATAATTATTGGAGGCCTGCTTCTCCTGTTCTTCTTTCTGACACTTTTAAACAGGAAAATCAAGCAGCTTGCGTCGGCAAACAGGGAGCTGGATAATGTAAAAGAGCTCTGGAGAACCTTTTATGATGCGGATACAGGCTATGTGTATTTAAAGGACAAGGATTTAAAATATATGTTTATCAACCGTGCCCTGGCAAACTTTTTCCGCCGTCCTTACAGCGAGATCATCGGGCGCAGCGATTTTTCTCTGCTGGAGAAGGGCTTTGCGCAGATAAGCACAAAGTCGGATCAGGAGGCTTTAAAACAGAACCGGCTGCTGATTACCGTAGACTCCTGGAATGGCCGGCATTTCAGAACCACAAAATTTCCGGTCCCCCTGCCTGACGGTTCCATGGGCGTAGGCGCATATATCTGGGATATCACGGAGGAATATGTGCTCCAGCGGATCCAGGAGCGGATGATAAAACGGAACCGGCTGCTGCTGGCGGTATTAAGCCGCAAATTCCGTAACACTAAGGAGCAGCTGGACTATGCGCTCAAGGAGCTTCTGGAGATGTCAGGAAGTAAGTACGGCTACATCTACTCCTATGATGAAGAGAAAAAGGAGTTCCACTTTAACTGCTGGAGACAGATAGGTCCGGGAGAAGAGGGGGGCCGGGATCTGCCGGAGACGTACAAGCTTGAGGAAACGGGAGTCTGGGGGGAGATGACCATACAGCGCAAGCCTTTCATTATGAACCGCTTAAAAGGGCCGGGTCCCCTGGATGGAAAGGGTCGGGAAGCGGCCTCCAGGTTTGAATCCTTTATGTCGGTTCCTGTAATCATTGCCGATAAGCTGGGGCTTTTGAATACAACCTCAGCAATTATATTGCCGGGTATATTCAGTGCTTTCGGTGTATTTATGCTCAGACAGTTCTTGATGCATATTCCTAATTCTTATATCGAAGCGGCCAAAATAGATGGGGCGAGCCATTTGAGAATTTTTTATCAAATTATTATCCCGCTTGTTCAACCCGGTATTGCTGCGCTCGTCGTTCTATTATTCGTTGATAATTGGAATATGGTTGAGCAGCCGCTTATCTTTCTTGAAGATGCATTTAAACAACCGTTGTCGCTGTATTTGTCACACGTTAATGAGGAGGCAAGGGGAATTGCCTTTGCTGCATCTGTTTTATATATGACTCCGATGGTGGTGTTGTATCTGTATTCTGAATCTTATTTTGTACAGGGCATTCAGCTATCAGGAGTTAAAGGCTAGTCTATTTACGGGGGGATATGAATGGAAATGCAATCTGCCAGTGAACCGGTATCTG
>DALYUO010000330.1:2530-3440 GCA_031981225.1 Pararcticibacter sp. | reverse complement strand
CAACACTCTAATGGCGTTAACGTTGCCTAAGGTTGTAATGACAACAGCGGGAAGAGGGGAGCTAAATCATACTTTTCAAGGTATGGGAATTGTGAAGTGGAGAGAGGAGGCGGCTTTAACGGGCGCTGCGGGAGGTAAAGTTGAGAAGGTTCATGCCAAGGAAGGCAAGTCTTTTAAGAAAGGAGGGGTACTTGTTGTTTACAACCAACAGACTACCCATCGTCAGATAGAGGATGAGCAGGCATATTCTAGCCAGTTAAATCTTACGGTAGAGGAACAGCAAAATAGTTTTAAGGAAGCTGCGAGAAGCGGGGATGAGCAGACGATCGAAAGCACTATGCGTGCTATGAAGAAGACCGAAATCGACATCGATGTTGAAGGACGGAAAATTCAGAGACTGCAGGAGGATTTGCAAGAAAATAGCGAATTGATTGCACCTTTTGACGGGGTAGTTACGAAGGTTAATGCAGTAGAAGGGCTTGGTTCTAACGAAGGAGAATCTGATGTTATTATCGCGAATGTGAACCTCGGTTTTGAGTTTGAGTTTGCGGCTCCTACGGCATTAATTGATGATCTAGAAAAAGGAGCAAGATTGATTGTTCGATTAGGAGGCAGTAATGCCAGACAAGTCGAGGGGAGAATTGAGGCTATTAAAGATACCGAACCACTTAGTGAATCAGGAAACGATGGAAACACACCTGCTTACAAAGCTATGAATCAACTGGTTATTACTATTGAGGATAAGGAGCTAAAGGGCGGGGAGTTGGCAGAGACCCAGTTGATCAAAACGGTGAATGATATGCTCATAGTGCCGAATAAAGCCATCCACAAAGAAGGAGACAAATCGTACGTATTTGGCGTGGAGGAAAGAATGGGACCGCTAGGCAACAGCTTTTTTGTTAGCAAAACC
>DALYUO010000330.1:0-2520 GCA_031981225.1 Pararcticibacter sp. | reverse complement strand
ACATTACGATCATTGATTCGAATGAAGCTCAATCGGCAATAGAGGGTTTAATGGAGGAGCAACAGATCATCTTGGAGAGCGGTGATCCGCTACAAGAAGGCGATAAGATTCGATTACACTAGCTAATAAACGTGTTTAAACAATTTGTTCAATCCGCGGTTCAATACGTGAACTGGATGTTAAAGTGTTAAACATTGCCGGTGAAGAGTCTTTGGCGTATTTAAGCGGACGGAAAACAGCAGAAGAAGTAGCCAAGCTGATCCAGAATCGGGTAACAACCTATTTAAACGAATAGGAAGATACCAGGAATCAGCCCACATTCGTACGCTGATTCCTATTTCACAGAAGAGGGAAAGTCCAATATAGATTTTATTTTTTTATCGGGAGGTACATTTATGCATAGGCCAAAAAAGACGTGCATGGTAATGGTGCTAAGCGCCGCGATGTTGAGTCCACTCGTTTCCTTTGACGTGTACGGGGCACTCGCAGCGGATTTTTCCGTTTCCCAAACTGCTGCAGCCACGTCTAGCCTGACATTGGATAAACTCAGCTCGGTCACATTGAAGCAGAGCGTCAGTGTGAAGCTGACGGATATGGATATTTTTGCTCAGTCTGACGGGAATATTCTCACATACACGCTTCGTTACAGTAATAACAGTGGCAGTAGAATAGATCTTATCGATTATTTTTCCAAGGTCTCCACGCCGAGTGGCGCAATCGTAAAAGGAAAAGAAGTTACGAGTGATGCTGGTAAAAGAACGGTGCCTGTGAATAGCAGTCAATCCGTGACGTACTATGTGAATATTGGAAAATCGGCACAGGTAAACGGAATTAAGGTTTCCATGTTCGGATGGGATTTTAGCAGCGGCACTTATGAGAAAAAGCTGGGTGGTTTCACGATTCCGGCCCAGTACTCATCCGTAGTTCCTGTAGGCAAGAGTAAGAAGATTAAGATGAATAATCTTTCAGTTACGGCCAAGGCAGATACTGTGCAGAGGTATAAAATCAACGGAAAAGTATATATAAAATTGGAGCTCAGGCTCGCGAATGGGGGAACTAAGGTACTTAGCGATCCTGGATATAAAGCATATCTGAAGTCGGCTGGCGGCTCGGTATTTGAGCTTCTGCCCGATTCTGCCAGCACGAGCTTTAAGCTGCAGCCTCAGGAGAGCAGAATTGTCTACTATTGGACAGAGGTTCCTTCCACGATGAAGACTACTGGTATGATATTGCAGCTCGCGCAAGAAGACGAAGCTCTGAAAATAAATCTTCCGGTGCAATCGTTCAAGCTTCCAGCGGCAGTTTCGGATACCGCCGTGGCTGCAGGTAAAAGCGCAAATTTGATGATGAAACAGCTGCCTGTTACGGTCAAGGCAGAAAAAATGCAGCGTATGAAACATAATGGGAAAGTGTATTTGAGAGTCGGGGTCAATTTTGCAAACGGAGGTAAGAAGGTGCTGAGTGATCCTGGATATAAAGTACAACTGGAGTCGTCCGGCGGCTCGATCTTGTTCCTGAGGACGATACAGGGAACAGCTTCAAGATCCAGCCAGGACAGAAACGAACGATTTATTATCAGACAGAGGTTCCGTCCAATCTGAAAACAGACAATATGACGATGCAATTCACGCAGGAGGATGAAGCTTTGAAAATGACGTTACCGGTAAAAACCTTCAAGCTACCCGCTGTTACCGCTGATGTGCCTGCGGCGGATTATGCTGTCAAAAAAATATCCGTTAACCATCAAACGATTGAAACGCAGTTGAAAAGTGCTTCTGTTTATGCCGAGAACGACACCGCTAAATGGAACCTTCAGTTCCGCGTTGAAAATCTCTGTGAAAAATCAGTGAAGCTGCCGACTTATGAACTTTCCATCCAAACGGCTGAAGGCTACAGTATACCGGTGAATGCGAAGGCGCTCGACAATGTTACGCTGAAGCCGCTGGAAGAGAAACTCATTGATTTCAGTGCGGGAGGGGGGGCGCATTAATCTGTATGATGAGTTCCAGGGGCGGAGAATGCTGCTCGAAAGCCAATCGTATCCAGTAATTTATGAAGAGGGCCCAAGCGAAAGAACTGACAGGGCGAGCGATTTATAAACGATTTAGAATATTGTTACGACGTACAATCGGAAAATATATCGATCGTATAGCATCCATAGGATTCGGCGGTAGCCGTTTCCTTAGAGATGCTATTTTTGATGGGAATTAAAAATCCGATTTGTTGAATTCAAACTTTACAACTTCTATATAAGTTTATCTAACTTATCATATATTCACTTGCTACACTTGTTGAGTAATTGAAGATATCAGCATTCGATGATCAATCGGAGTAAGGAGACAGCATGAAAAGGAAAAGAAGAAAACAGCTTAAACGTCGCAAAGTTATATTGGTGGTAATTGTCGTTGCTTTGATAGGAATGATCTGGTCGATATATGAGCTATTTTCACCCTTCGTTTCCGCGGAGTTGACAGCTTCACCGAACACGAATACGGAGGTTTCCGAGGAGTTAATATCTTC
>DALYUO010000329.1:4582-4902 GCA_031981225.1 Pararcticibacter sp. | reverse complement strand
TGGTATGTGCGGTTCTCGGTGCGATTATAAATCAAACATCGCCATTCAGTTTACCCATTCGCCTTTTCGAAAACTTTTACCGCAACGGAATCATTATTTTCGGTGGGGGGCAGGTGCTGGTGCCACTAATGTTCACTGAATTTGTGGAGATGAAACATTACCTTTCATCGGAACAGTTTATCACGGGGTATGCCTTTCAGCAAATCGTGCCGGGGCCTACCTTTTCGTTTTCTTCCTTCCTGGGGGCAATGGCGATGAAAAATTCGGGGAGTGGGATAGGGGGGCAAGTTGTGGGCAGCATTGTAGCAACCCTTGGAATT
>DALYUO010000329.1:312-4572 GCA_031981225.1 Pararcticibacter sp. | reverse complement strand
TTTGCCTGGAGCGATACTCGTATTGTTTTTTGTTCCTTTTTGGAGTGATCTGAAAAAAATCACCAGAATAAAAAATTCTTTGTCGGGAATTAATGCCGTTGCAGTAGGTTTTATTATAGCAGCTTTTATATTTTTAATGAAACCAATAGGACTGAGCTTCCTATCCATGGGGCTGGTGATCTCAACCTTTCTTATTCTATATTTAACCAGCATCAGAACACCCTTTCTGATTATAGCGGGCGTTCTGATGGGTTTTCTGATTTAGCTAGAATGGTGGTTCTTCATCTATGTCGTCCATCCTTGAAGGGCGGATAATAAAGTTACTTTGTTTATCAAAATCGGATGAAGGCGCCATGCCTGCGAAAGGATCGGAACCTCCTGATAAAGCAGCTGAGGCTGAGAAGTCTTCTTCCAGGTCGGCGAACTTAACGTATTTACCAATGAAGCGTAAAGGAACTGTTCCTGTTTCACCATTACGGTGCTTAGCAATAATTACTTCTCCCACACCAATAGTCGAGCGGCCTTCTTCATCCTCTGTTAATCCGTAATATTCAGGGCGATAAAGGAACAATACCATGTCGGCGTCCTGCTCAATAGATCCTGATTCACGCAAATCTGACAGCATTGGCTTTTTGCTTGCGCCAGGGCGGCTTTCAACTGCACGACTTAGCTGAGACAGCGCTATAACAGGAACATTCAGTTCCTTCGCCACTGACTTTAAGGCCCTTGATATACTACCGATCTCCTGTTCGCGGTTCCCGCCGCCTTTTCCTTCGCCCTTACCATGCATCAGCTGCAAATAATCGACAATGATCATTTGAATGTCGTACTGAGCTTTCAACCGGCGGCACTTAGCTCTAAACTCGAAAATATTAAGCGCGGGTGTATCGTCGATGAAGAGAGGGGCTTCTGTAAGTGTGCCGATCTTCGAATGAAGCTGCTGCCACTCCCACTCAGCAAGACTGCCTTTACGCAGTTTTTCCTGTTCAATTTCTGCTTCGCCGGATATCAGACGATTAACGAGCTGAACGGATGACATTTCAAGAGAGAAAACAACTACCGGCTTGCCAAATTGCACAGCGGCGTTACGGGCACAGCTTAAAACGAAGGCTGTCTTACCCATTGCCGGACGTGCCGCTATAATAACAAGGTCGGAAGGCTGCCATCCCGAAGTCATCCTGTCAAGGGCCGTAAAGCCTGAAGGAACACCGGTTAACCCGTCAACTTTATCGCGAAGCTTTTCAAGTGATTCGAGTGATTCACGTACTATGTCGTCCATTTTCCTCGTATCACGTCTGAGGTTGTTCTGAGCTATATCGAACAGGTTCTTTTCGGCGAGATCAAGAAGGTCGAAAATATCGGTCGTATCCTCATAAGCGTTGCTGATGATTTCGGTAGAGATACGTATCAGCTCGCGCTGGATATATTTCTGAGAAACAATGCGGGCGTGAAATTCTATATTGGCAGCAGACACTACACGGTTGGTAAGCTCGGTAATGTAATAGGCGCCGCCGATCATTTCCAGATCGCCCTGCTGCCGCAGCTGCGCTGTAACTGTAAGAATGTCGACTGGTGAGGACTTCTGAAATAAAGAATGTATAGCCTCAAATATTTTCTGATGGCTTTCTTTATAAAAAACTTCCGGCTTAAGAATATCTATTACAGCAGAAAGGGCATCTTTTTCAAGCATTAATGCACCAAGCACAGCTTCTTCGAGGTCAACAGCCTGCGGAGGAAGCTTTCCGAGGCCACTGACCAAATTGTTTAATTTGGTACGCCGCTCTGAAAAGGGCATAGCTTTTCCTGAATAATTGCCTTGATTTTCCTTTTCTAAACTCATCGTTGCAAAAGTACACAATAAGCTTGTTTTGTTTGTACACAAGGTCAGTTTTACACTTACTTATTTTTGTTAAGAAACTACCCGTTCTATTCACAATTGAATGTGGAAAATATGTTAATATTCCAGAAGATGAGGCTTTCATCTGTATTCAAATCATGTTAATAACTTTTAGTTTTGTTAAAAACGAAATAAAAGCGACACGGAAAAGCTTATTTCTGATTAAAATATGAGTACTTTGCCTGCTAAAATTTTTATTAATGAACACTAACCCTGATAAGTCATCACAGGAAAACAGCCAAATGGTGTTTGGAATCCGTGCAGTGATAGAGGCCGTAAAAAGCGGAAAAGACATTGAATCAGTCTATGTGCAGAGAGGCCTTACCGGAGGCCTGTATCTTGAACTAAAGGCTGTTCTGAAAGAATATCAGCTTGCTTTTCAGTCGGTTCCAATAGAAAAACTAAACCGCATTACCCGCAAGAACCATCAGGGGGTAATAGGGATAATATCACCGATAACCTATCAGAATATTGAAAATATAATTCCAGAAGTGTATGAGCGAGGAGAAGTTCCTCTGATACTGCTACTTGATGGTATTACCGACGTTCGGAATCTTGGAGCTATTGCCAGGACGGCAGAATGTGCAGGGGTTCATGCTCTTGTTGTTCCGGCAAAGGGTTCGGCCCAGATCAATTCAGATGCTATTAAAACATCAGCAGGAGCCCTCTTTAAAATCCCGGTATGCCGTCATGATAGTCTGTTGAAAGTGTGCCGTTACCTTCGTGAGTCCGGCTTGCAAATAGTAGCATGCACTGAAAAGACGAACGACTATCTTTATAGTGTTAATTACACGGTTCCTACAGTTGTTGTTATGGGGTCGGAGGAAAGTGGTATTTCATCAGAAATTATCCGCACAGCTGATCATCTGGCAAAAATTCCGATGCAAGGCGAAATAGCGTCCCTCAATGTTTCAGTATCTGCTGGAATCATTTTGTATGAGGTAGTGAGGCAGAGGATGTAGTGAATTATGGGTTATGGATTATGAGTTATGAATTTTTCAGTAAATCGATTACAGAAAACTTTACAGCCGTAATGAACTCATAACCTATAATTCATAACTCCTAAATGTATTCCGTGCCAAATTTCGATTTTACGTCTGAGACGATCTCTTTCACTCTTTGTTCCTGACTTTTGTGGCAGATCATTAAAGTGTTATTTGCTTCTACAACGATGTAATCATCCAGACCTTGTAATACTACCAGCTTGTCAGGCGGCACATTAACAATACAATTTGACGAATCGTACATCATCACCTTTTTCGAATGCTGGACAGAGTTTCCGAGGTAATCTTTTTCTGAAAGTTCATAAACAGAAGCCCAGGTACCGAGATCGGACCAGCCGAAGTCTGTTGGTAAAACGTAAACGTTTGACGCTTTCTCCATAATGCCGTAGTCAATAGAGATATTGGTACATTGATAATATGCATTTTGAATAAAAGGCTGCTCGTCAGGAGTATTAAATTTTTTGTCGCCTTCTTTGAATATCTCATTCATTTCATGAAGGTGCTGATCAAAAGCATTTAGTATGGAAGAAACCGACCATACAAAGATGCCAGCATTCCATAAGAACTCTCCGCTATGCACAAAAGTACTGGCCAGCTCAGAGTTAGGCTTTTCGGTAAACGTTTTTACTTTGTGAAGATTCCCCTCCAGGGTGTGCTGGGTAAATTGAATATAACCATAACCTGTATCAGGTCTCGACGGTTTAATTCCAAGGGTTATGAGGCAATTGTTTCGCGATGCAGCATCAAGTGAGAAATTAATATCCTTGACAAATTCTTCGGTATCGATTATAAGATGATCCGCAGGTGACACAACAATAGAAGCGTCAGGGTTCAGCATCGCAATTTTATGACATGCATATGCGATACAGGGCGCTGTATTACGCATCACCGGTTCACCGAGAATCTGGTCCGCAGGCAATTGCGGCAATTGCTCCATTACCAGCGACTTATAATTGTCGTTCGTGACAATATATATATTCTCAGCAGGAACGATTTTTAAGAAGCGTTCGTACGTTTGTTGAATCAGGGTTTTTCCGGTACCAAGGATATCAATAAATTGTTTAGGATGAGCAGTACGGCTAATAGGCCAGAAACGGCTTCCTATGCCCCCTGCCATAATAACAGCATAAAAGTTCTTCATTTAACTTGTAATAAGATTAGTACCGTTTTTGTTTGAAGTGTATTCCTTATCCCTCAACAGCATCTTAAACCCGTACCTAAATAATACCTTCCTTTAGCAAATCGTGCAAATGCACTACTCCTTTATATTCGCCATTATCCGCAACAATAAGCTGAGTGATATTATTTGAGCGCATCAATTCAAGTGCGTTTACTGCAAGCTCGCTGCTCTCAATTTTT
>DALYUO010000329.1:0-302 GCA_031981225.1 Pararcticibacter sp. | reverse complement strand
ATTATGTCTTTGGCTTCGAGACCATGAACACTGTCGTATTTCTCCATCATCCTTCTGATATCCCCGTCTGTAATAATCCCTTCTATCGTTCCCTTATTGACAACAACTGTTGCGCCCAGCCGGTCCCTTGTAATGCCGATGATGACTTCTTTGACCGATGCATGGGGAGGCATTTCAGGTTTTTCGTTATTGACATACAGGTCGCTTACTTTCAGGTACAAACGTTTTCCAAGGGATCCTCCGGGATGAAACTTAGCAAAGTCCTCGCTGCTGAAACTACGGCATTCGAGTAAACATACTGC
>DALYUO010000328.1:4698-4919 GCA_031981225.1 Pararcticibacter sp. | reverse complement strand
ACCTCTGCCATTTCATATCCGGGTGCGATTAATCCATAAACCGTATGATCAAAGACCGCACATTCGCCGATGGCAAAGATGGAAGGATCGCTGGTTTGCATTTTTTCGTTTACAATAATGCCTCCGCGTGGGCTAACTTCCAAACCAGAAAGTTTTGCCAGTTCATCCCTGGGTCTGATTCCTGCCGAGATAACAAGGATGTCGGCAGGCAAGTCGGTTTC
>DALYUO010000328.1:2207-4688 GCA_031981225.1 Pararcticibacter sp. | reverse complement strand
GAATTTTATAGAGCGGATGCAATCATCCCCCTCGATGCTGCTCGTGTTTTTGTTTAGATGAACTTCAAGTCCCAGGGCTTTAAGTTTTGATTGTAATATGGAGCTGCCAGCGCTGTCAATTTGCCTGGGCATTAAACGGGGAGCGAATTCTATGACGTGTGTTCTTTCAATGCCTAAATCCATCAATGCTTTCGCTGCTTCAAGACCCAGTAGTCCGCCGCCCATTACGACGCCGTTTTTTACAAGCGTAGCATATCCTTTAATAAGTTCAAGGTCATCGATGGTTCTGTAAACGAATACTCCATCCTTGTCTATGCCTGGGATGTCAGGGACGAACGCGGATGAACCTGTAGCTATTACCAGATAATCGTAATTGACGGAAATACCGGTGCGGGAGTAAACCGTTTTTATTTCTCTGTCTATTTCTTTTACCGGATCATTCAGATGCAGGGTGATTCCCTGTCCCGTGTACCAGTCTTCCGATGATAGGGAAAGGTCGTCCGCCGTCTTTCCATTGAAATATTCACTGAGATGAACCCTGTCGTATGCTCTTCTGGGTTCTTCTCCAAAAATCACAATACGGAAGGCATCCGACTTTGCTGTTAGTTTCTCGCAAAACTTATAACCAACCATCCCATTTCCTATTACAACTATTGTGGTCTTTTTCATTTGTGTTATGTTTATGGCGAAAAGTGATCTGATTATATGATGATGTTGGGATTTATGTTATTATTTCTACATTAATTCTATAAATAAATCAATTTTTCTACATTTTTATGATTTTTATAATCCAAATATAACACAAATGATATTGTTTGTATAATTTTATATGATATTTATCATAATAAATATGATTTTAATATAGTAATGTGTTTTTTTTGGTGTTTACCGGACAAAAAATACTTTTTTATGGAAAGTGTCTAGTGTTTTTGTGGTTTTTTTCTAAAAATGTGTTGTTTTGAAAAGAAAGTGTTCTGTTTTTTCAAAAAAATACGGCCTGTAAGTAATAAAAAATAAGGCAGTATTTTGCTGCTGATATTCTTTATAAACGTACCTTTAGCAGGATATATTGAAATATGATATTATTCTCAAAACGGAATTTGTTCTACGACGACTATAAATGGTCATCGTATTTAAATAATGATTCAAGGATTCACGGAAAGCTTGACGGTACTCTTTTTGATCATCATGAAGGCAACGAGGTTATATACCTTATTAACAAGCTAATGGTCTTGTGGGATTATCGCTTTTCAAACACTGGGAATAAGATGGAGAAACTTATTCATGATAAGTTACCCCCGGAGGTCAGGACTCAGGAAGATGTCAGGGACTGGGTAAAGGCGAATTTAAAATTCTGATTCAACCTAATAATTGTCGCAGGCAGAACCCATGTCAATGGTTAGGGAGTAATTCGGCATTTCAATTTTCTGAGTTACTTCATAGTTTTCGCCACCAAAGGCGATTTGGAATTCATAGGTTTCGCCGAGTGCCAGATATTTTGTAGTTATATTTCCTTTATTCATATAACCAAGGTACTGGAAAGCACTATTCGTTCCTGCCTTTCTAAAGAAGACATAAATGCTCGGCCTTATCTCTATATCGGATCGGTTAGAGCATTTTCCTTTGAAGTTCAAGGTAACAGAATTGTAAACAGGGGGAGGTGGTACCACTACCGGAGGTGTTGTAGAACCAGTTTTAATCAATCCGATATTTACGATCTGCTGTTCGTTCGTGGCAGTAAAGGATACCGGTTTAACAACTTTATTGTAACCCGGGGCAGTAATTTCAACTGTAATATTCGCAGGATTATCACGATCCGGCACGCGTCCGGGTCCTAATCCAATAGTTACTATTCCGGCGCTGAGACGAATTTCTTTTTTTCCCGACACCTCGTAAATATCTGAAGCGGCCGGCCCAGAGATAGAAATAGAGGCATTGGCAGGCGCGGGCCCGCCGTTACTGGCATCGGTAACATGTATCAGTGCGGTATATTTAATGATATCGGTATCGATTACCACTTTTAAATCTTCGGTTGGATTCTTGCAGGCAGCAATAATGAGGATGCAAAAAACCGTTATTCCTTTTTTTACAGCAGACATATTTGCTTTATTATATTTTAAAATTGAAATTTAACTGTAGTACGGGCAGCCAGCGATAGTTTTTTATATTAGATTCCAGCTGGCTTTCTTGCCTGGAATTACCTTCTAAAATGCCGGTTCCGATTATTCTGGCGTCGGGCTTGCTCAGATAGTAGGTGCCTAAATCAAAGCCGACATTGATCCTTTTTCCTGGATAGAGATCACCGAAGGCGAATCCAAGGTAAGGAGCTAAGCCCTTCCATTCAATATCCAAGTCGATATGACCAACCTGCTCACTGGTGAGCACAATATCGCCATAGGTGTAGTTATCTGTAGGGTTTATCCTTGCGTTTCCGTTGGCTCTAAAAAAGTAGCCGAAACCACCTACAATACGGAAGTTCCT
>DALYUO010000328.1:0-2186 GCA_031981225.1 Pararcticibacter sp. | reverse complement strand
AATAAATGGGCGTTATAAAAGTTGACTCCAACTTTTGAAGTGGAGTTAAATCCTGAAATTTCAAAGACATTGTTAGCCGCTAATGGTATGAAATTGGCGCCAAGCCTGAGAGAGGTTTTTGGCATTATCTTATAATTCAATTCAAGCCCAGCGCCTTGTGTACCTATATTGAGCTGGACAGATTTTTGATTACGCAGATTGTCTGACGAAACAACTTGCCCGGTTGTTGATAAAACGGATGTGAGCGCTATTGAAATAGCGTATACATGTTTTTTCATACTAGATAACTTTGGTAGACGACAAGTACTAATACGTATGTAACTTAATATAAATACATTAAAAATGAATATTGGTTTTGTCGTAACATCAAAATACGCCTTATTACTTATTTCGCACTACCGTGGCTTTTCTGATGTGTAGGAATATAATCAGCTATCTGCTCTATATTCTCCCTGCTGATGCACCTTTCCGGACGGCATGCCTTTATCAATTAGACAATGGGCTATCGAAACTATTTGGTATTTTCGTTGCTGTGCTTTAAAAGAATTCGTTTACGAGGAAACATCTAAAAATTCAATATCATGAAAAAGAATATTGCTGTCTTTCTACTTGTCGTTTGTTGTCAACTGGCTATTGCCCGGCAGAATAAGTTTATTGATGTTCAGGGAATAGAAGTGCTGCCCATCTCCCATGCAACCCTCGAGCTTAAATGGAACGGGAAAGTGATCTTGTTTGATCCCAGTGTTAATGAGAAACAGTTAACAGACATCAAAAAGCCCGATATTGTTTTCATAACGGACATTCATCAGGATCATCTTAACGTTGATAACCTGAATAAGCTAAAGTTAAACGGCACTCCGATTGTCGCCCCTCAGGCTGTAGCGGATAAACTGCCCGAAGACCTGAAAAAGGATCTGATTATAATTGCTAATGGGGAAAGCAAACAGTGGCAGGGGATTAAGTTTGAGGCGGTCCCTATGTATAATCTACCAGGGGAAAGGCAGGCTTATCACACGAAGGGAAGGGGGAATGGATATGTACTAACTTTAGGCAATAAACGGGTCTATGTTAGCGGCGATACAGAAGATATTCCTGAAATGCGGTTATTAAGAAAGATTGATCTCGCTTTTGTTTGTATGAATTTGCCTTATACCATGACGGTAGAACAGGCAGCGGATGGCGTTATTGCATTCTCCCCCAAAGAAGTCATACCGTATCACTACAGAGGAGGCTCCGGCCTTTCCGATACCGAAAAGTTCAAGCAGCTAGTTACACAACAGAAACCAGGTGTCAGTGTTCGGTTATTGGATTTTTATCCTTAGTGTCAGGTCATAGTGAGGTTATTATCGCACCGTGATTGTACATTACCCCGATTCTGTTTAAATTCAAGGCCGAATCAATTTCGATACATTTGTACGTAGTTTAAAAAGAAGTTCATTATGAAACATGGTTTATTAATTGACATGGATGGCGTTATTTACAGCGGAGAAACTTTAATAGAGGGTGCCGACCGCTTTATTGCCAACCTGCTTAAAAACGATATACCGTTTACCTTTATGACTAATAACAGCCAGCGTACACGTTTGGAAACGGTACGAAAATTAGCCAGATTGGGAATAAAGGTATCGGAAGACCATGTTTATACTAGCGCAATGGCTACAGGGAAATTCCTTGCCGATCAGGGGCCTAACGGCACGGCTTACGTGTTGGGCGAGGGGGGACTGTTAACAAGCTTAAATGAAAATGGGATCACGCTGGTCGACTCTGATCCCGAGTTTGTGGTGCTGGGTGAGGGCCGGAACTTTACACTGGAAATGGTACAGCGGGCTGTTGATATGATTTTAGCGGGAGCAAAATTCATCACAACCAACCGTGATCCTTCGCCCAAGAAACCAGGCTGGAATAATCTGGGCATAGCTGCAACAACAGCTATGATTGAGGAAGCTTCAGGTCGCAAGGCCTTTGTTACCGGCAAGCCAAGTCCCGTTATGATGCGGTCGGCGAGAAAGTATCTGGGCCTGGAGACAGCCGAAACCACGGTTATAGGCGATACAATGGAAACCGACATCCAGGGTGGCGTTCAAATGGGCTATAAAACCATATTAGTATTGTCGGGGATAGCAAGAAAAGAACACCTGGGGCATTACGCTTTTAAGCCCGACCTGATCATGAGCAGTGTCGATCAG
>DALYUO010000327.1:217-4931 GCA_031981225.1 Pararcticibacter sp. | reverse complement strand
AAGTACCTCCCCTATTAGACTTTATAGATGCCTGGAATCACAAGCTCGAAATTGATCAGGAGGCTATCCGTAAGGAATGGAATTTTGGGTTAATGTCGTTTGATCAGTGGTTCCGCTTGTCTCGTGAAACGGCCGACTTGCTAAAACGCCACCGCTCAAATATGATACGCAGCAGGCGTGTATTTTCCGACCAGTTGTTTTTCTCCTATACGGCTTTGTACGTTACCGACTGCATCATAAAATACGCGGATTGGGAGAGCAAAAATGTAAAATTCAAACTGGCAATAGACCTATTATTCAAACCCGAAAACCAACTTGATCATGAAAGCCAATAACAAGTTACCGGAAGCAGAAAACGCAAATGCGGTAGAATTCATCAAAATCGATCCGCCGGAGCCTATGGTGTATCATGAATATTCGGATTATCCTTACTGCGTCTGCGGAAATTTCGAGAAGAACGATGGGTTTAACCGCTGTGATAAGACCGGCAATCTTATTCCAATATCAGTTCATGTTGAGCGGAACTGGTACGGCCGCTGTGAACGCTGCGGCAGAGTTATAGATGGGAAGAACAGAACCATTATTGGAAGGATTGAGAATTTTCAGAAGCCCGTTTAGCATTATTTCAAGAAACTGATAAAAGGCCGATTCAAATTGAATCGGTTTTTTGCAATGCCGAAAGTGCCTGAAAGGTTTTTAAAAGTGCTTGTAAAGCGGAAAGAAAACTTACGCTCAGTTCAGGAAAGCAAGGCGTTTATTTGATATATTAGCCATTCAAAGTGGATCAAAAAAATATCTTTTCTAGGTAACTTATTTAATCGAAACAATAATGCAGGTAGCAAAGGTGGTGGCTTCACGAAAGAAGAGTTATTGAAAGAGGTAACTGTGGCTCCGGATCTTGTATTACCACAAGTGCTTGCATACCATTTCCCGCAAATTGAAAAGACAGCATAACAGACTGTAACTATAAGGGCACAACCTTCCGAACACCTTTCTATTCGCCAAAGTAAGTTCGGACATTACCCCTGCATACACAAAGGGTTCCCTTATCCAACAGACACTAGTGGAAATTACTTTTACCCATTGGCTCAGATAAATCTTAATGAAGTCCCCCCCTTGGAAAACTTCCCGACATCTGGCTATTTACAATTCTACATCGGGAACGACGACTTGTATGGGCTGAACTTTGATGGAAAGCACCCTGACAATTTCAAAGTATTATTCTTTGAGAACTCAGAGGTCGAAAATCCTGAAAATAATTTGTCTTTCCTGGATGCAGTACTGAAAACCGAGCATTCACCCGTGTACAGACCACATGCCCTGACGTTTCAACATAAGACCGAATACGTTGGTCTTGAAGACTTACAAGCAGCAAAAAATTCGTATTTCGATCCGTATCAAGTCATTGAACAATATCCAGCAATAAAAAAGGAACTCGAAAACACTATTTATACCGTGTTTTCTTCTAATGGTCATAAGCTAGGTGGTTATGCATACTTTACGCAAGATGATCCACGGGACAATGATAATAATATAAAAAATCATGCTCTGCTTTTTCAATTGGATTCAGATGACCACATCATGTGGGGTGATGTAGGTGTCGCCAACTTTTTTATTGACCCGGAAGATCTCGCCAGAAAAGATTTCTCAAAAGCTTTTTTATACGTGGGATTGTTGTTAGAAAAGCAAAAAATACGATAGTAAAAAACGTCGAGAATAAAAAAAAAGATAGAGAAATTACTGGAACTAGCCTGAAAAACTGTCTTTCGCTCTGTTACCGCATTTCGCGGAAATAACAAGCACGATCCGCTGTTGATCTCGTAAGCAGAGACGATATGTCAGAGATATTGATCGGGAGGATATGTCTTTGCCTGGCTGTTTCTGCTCAATGCCCAATTAGAGATAAAGAGTATGAAAGAGATAAAGATGTATGGAAACGATGTATGGATGATTTGAGCTACCACGACCTGCCCCTGGGCATCCAAGCCAGTTAAGCGAGAAGATTCGTAGCCTGTTACAAACCTGATGCAAGCAAAGACAAGTCGAGGACCAGGGCGAAAACCAAAACAGAAAACCAGGAACTGGCTTTATAATCCTATTTTAACCCTTTAAATTTTATTTTATGAATGCATTTGAAAGATCAGAGAATTAGTAATTGCCTCAGACGCACAAGCCTTTTATATCAAACAGAACAATGCCGCCGCACTGGCGACACATTTTTTTAGTTGGCCGAAGACTGAAGATCAGTACTTGGATTTAACTATACAAGAAATATCTTGTCTATTTCTTGTGATGTTGTAAATAAGTAACAATATTTATAAATTAATTTCTTAGCCCGACCTGATATCACAATGGATTTAGAAGCGAGTGTTAGAAGCTATAAAGACAGATTAAGAATTTTGTTTATACTGTATTTTTTCGGCGAACCTTTCCAGGACGCCGAAAGACCTAATGCTGTGCGAGTATTTAAAACTGAAACGCGAATCCAGAAAATCGATTTTTTGATCCGCAACCCTGACTATCTTGCCTACGAACTGTTGGCCATCGCAAAAGCCAACCAGATCCTAAAATCCGAAATAAAAAGTATTGTTAAGGATATTTTCAATAATCACGAGCCCGTACTGCGCAGAATGGAGATGGAACGGTTCTTTTTCGGTGCTTACGAGGATATTGATGACGTTATCAGTTTTTTAAAAAGCATAGGATTTATTGAGTTCTCCAGTAAAAAGAGCAGTAGTTTTAAAACAATAGACAAGCAATATTTCGTGACCGCTACCGCTGAACAAAAGATATTGAACAATCTGCAACAACTCCCTAAATTACAATGGTATTTCGACAGATGCCAATTGATCCACCGCTATTTTGGCGACCTTTCCGGTACACAATTGAAGGTAGCTCAATATCAGATTGATGAATACCGGAACACTTCCTATAATAATTTCATCGGGGATATTGAGCACCTGACCAAAACAGAGTTTCTGACCCTTTACGCAGAGCAATTATGATATTTGACTTCGACGATTTCGTAGCAAAATTACATGCAACCGCTCCGGATAAAATGTCGGTTGATCAGTTAAAGCAACTGTTAAACCTGGGCGACGATTATACCCGAGATACACCGATATCGACCGGCAAACGCCTGATCTTGGACCGCATCTCTTTCTGGGGAAAGAAATCAGGTGGTGAAGGACAGCCATATAACGACGAGGCAATTGCTTATACGCAGAAAATAGAAACTGGCGTCAATATATGGATTGCCGATAACTTTAAGGGCAAGTCAAGTATCTTCAAGATAATTAAATACGCCCTCACCGGTAGAAACAGAATAAAGCCCAATATCAAAAAATGGATCCATCATATTTTGTTGAGTTTCTCCATTAATGACAGAAGCTATACCATCTACCTTGATACCGAAAAATCCTTAAAGGCGACACTTTTTAATGGCACGCTGGACGATATCAGCCTGGTTGGCCTTCATTCTGACGACGCGGTATTTACCGCTACCAGTGAATCAAAGTATGAAAAGCTGATAGAAGATTTCTTTTTTAACCAGTTTTCCTACTACTCTTTAAAATGGACCCAAAAAGCTTCTCAGAAAGATAAAGATGAGCTGGTGGAGGCCGGGGCCAGTTGGGTAACCTACTTTGAATCCATTTTCCTGGAATCACGCGATAGCGCCAGCTTAATGTTCGGCGCTCAAAGTAAAAAGATATTTCAGATGTTACTCGGATTGGAATTTACTTACCCGATCAACCGCTTATCCGTTGAAAAAGAGAAACTGATCTATGAAAAGGCAAGACAGGCATCTTTTACTGAAGCGCAAATCAATAAACGAAAAAAAGACGCGGCGCAACTACAGAACCGTTTGCAGGAGATCAACGAAGAGCTTGCTGGTTTAGCAGTAGATGACCCCCTTGTGGACACCAACCAGTTAATCCGCGAATATGAATCCCTGATCGCCCAAATCCAAAAGCACAATAACGATTTACTAGCTGTTGAAGACCGGGTCAAGGCAGCCAAATCTAAACTAGCAGAAGTTGAATCCAAACGAGATAAACGCCTGAGCGAGATTCACCGGATCAATAGGGAGATTCAGAAAGCCGACAAGCGTATCGCAGATTTGGAAGAATTCATGCAGATCGGTATTTTCTTTTCGAATCTCGATATTAAGCAGTGTCCAAGCTGCGACCATACCATAACCGAGCAAAAAAAGGTTGCAGCTGCGCACAGTAAAACCTGCTCGCTTTGTAATGACCCGATTAACGATGAGGAGGGTATTGACAAAGAAGAATATGATCAGAAGATCAATAATTTAAAGCTCTACAAAGCCAACCTGGTCAAAGACCTTTCTGCCTTAAACCAGGATAACGTCCAGGAGTTATACGAGACTTCTTATAATGATGTTGTAAAGATTGAACAGGAAAAATTCGGTCTGAAACCTGTTGAGCCTTTAAATGAGCGCCTGCGTGAGCTGAACGACCAATTGGAAGCGGAGCGGTCACGCCTTAAGCCCGACCAATCGAAAAACAATGCGCTGATTGCCGAAAAAGCGGTTGTTACCTACCGTTTACAACAAGCTGAACCTGAACAGAAGGAAGATACAGCAGACATCGACATTAAGGTCAACTTTCTGACTGCCGCGATAGAGACACTCAATACACAGCGGTTCCAGTTGAGCGACAAGGTATTAGGGCGTTTGGCAGAGCTGATGCTT
>DALYUO010000327.1:0-207 GCA_031981225.1 Pararcticibacter sp. | reverse complement strand
GGCAATTGGGCCTCACTTCGATCACGGAGGTGGTCACCACGCAAGCTTTTGATGTCAAGTACAACCAGGATGGTGAGCTGATCGCTTTCGATGACATCGCCGAGGGCGAACAGCTCCGGGCAAAAATAGCGTTTTATTTAAGCTTGATCCAATTGGATATCGAATACAATTTTGGACGGCATACCCGCTTTCTGATCATTGACAGCC
>DALYUO010000326.1:3436-4958 GCA_031981225.1 Pararcticibacter sp. | reverse complement strand
TAGGTTACCCCTACATAAAAACGGGGCTCCCTGTTAGTCCAGGGGTTATACGTACGCCGTGCCTTCACGTCGAAAGGCGCTTTATAGTCCGAAAAGCCCGTTGCCCTGTATTCGCTGGTTTTGTCTATCGGCAGCCCATTGCTCATAAAGTAAGCGTCGACCATCTTCTGAGTAACACCCAGGGCGCCATAGCCCTGCACATTAGTGGTGTAACCCACGTGCAGAGGAGTTCCGTCGTGCCAGTTATACACTCCCGAATTCGAGCGCGCAAAAATCCATTCCTTATTCCAGTTCACCAGCACCACATTGCGGCAGGAAAGGTATGCTGCAACAAAAGGGTCGGCGTTGTTCTCGGTGTACAGGTCGTAAACTCCCGGCACGAACTCATCAATAAAGGCTTTTGCTGCATCTGCGGCCAGCTTCCACTTTCCGGCATTATATGTCTGACTGATCAGGGCTGTGCCATCCTTATTTACCAGGGAGGCCATATCCGTATTTCCGTTAAAGAGCGGACTTGCGCTCAGCATAAGAGCCTGCGTTTTATACGCCTTAACGATGCCTTTGGTAATCCGTCCGTACTCTTCGTTCGCGGGAACAAGCGGCAGATCGGTATAAGCCGAGTCAAGCTGCTCCACTATAAAGCTGATACACTCATCGAAGGTATTCCTCGGAATATTCAGTTCGCTGAGAGGAGCATCGGGCGCGAGAACTTTATTTACGATCGGAACAGGGCCATACATTCTCACCAGCCAGTAATAATACAAAGCCCTTAAGGCCCTTGCTTCTGCCTTGAAGCGCGCTCTTTCTATCGCATTCACCTCTGCCGGGTTCGCTTTATCGATCTTGCTGATAAAGTCGGTAGCATTGCGGATCGACTTATACCACTCGGACCAGTATGCCGATACATCCCAGTCGGTAGCCGACCATGTACTCTGATTCAGATTATTGGCATAATTGAAATCCCAGTTATACATCGCTTCGTCGGATGCAGCGATCCACGGACCTGAGTGATCAGAATTGGTATAACGCTGCATCAGCTCGTTTGGAATGTTGGCGTATATATTGGCCAGGTATTGATTGACATAATCTTTTGAATCAAAGATCCGGTCGGTAGTTAAGATATCGTCGGGCACCTGATCGAGAAAGTCCTTACAGGAGTTGTTTAAAAACATCACTCCTGCCATCAGGAATGCAATGATATATTTCTTCATGCTGATCATTCTTTGATTGTTAAAGTCTCTTTTAAAACTGTGTTCAGGCCGTTTAAACTTACTGTTCATATACTTCTTCGTTTAAAAATTGACCTGCGCACCCAGGGAAAACGTTCGTGTATTGGGATAGGAGGCGCCGTTTGAAGTATTCAGTTCGGGATCCCAGAGCTTAAATTTGCTCCAGTACAGCACATTCACTCCCTGGAAATAGATCCGTGCCGACTTTACCGACAGATTTTTGAGCGAACCGGCCGGAAGATTATAGCCGATATCGACCGTCTTCAGCCGTATGAAGTCGATATCCTTCACCC
>DALYUO010000326.1:0-3426 GCA_031981225.1 Pararcticibacter sp. | reverse complement strand
TTGCCGAATTACCAAAAGCCAGCCTTGGATAGAAGGGATCGGATACCGGATTATCTTCCGTCCAGCGGTCTTCTGCAATTGAGTAGAGGTTGCTGCGCTCTCCGCCGTTGCTGTTGTTGAACGGAATGATGCCATCGCCCCCCAGCAGGCGGTCGGCGCCATTAACTCCCTGGAAAAATGCACCCGCATAGAAGCCCTTAAAGGTTACATTAAAGCCAGCGCCATACACGAGGTTAGGAACGTCGCCGTTGCCAATCCTGGCCTGGTCGTAGGGATCGATGATATTATCGCCATTGAGATCGCGGTAGCGGATGTCGCCCACACGCTGACCTCCCAGAGCCGACTGATCAGCATGAGCATCGATCTCTGCCTGGCTCTGAAACAGTCCGTCGGCAATGTAGCCATAGCGCGAGAGGTAATTATTTCCCCTGCGTTCCATATAAGGGAATGGCTGTACCGGATCGTCGTTCTCAATCACCTTATCCTTGTTGTATGAGAAGGTACCATGGAAGCTCCAAGCCGTTTGGCCCACTTTAAAAGGCGCCAGGTCTATCGTGCCGTCAAAACCTTCATTATCGATCACCCCGAGGTTCCCGAAAGGAAAGGTTTGCAAACCGAGATAATTCGCCAGGCTGCCGCGCTGCAGAAATACGCCCGAACGGTGTTCCTTAAAGTAATCAACAGTAACAGACAGCAGCGACTTCAGCGTTTTAAACTCAAGGCCCAGATCCTGCTTATGCGATTTTGCCCATACTACGTTGGCGCCATAGTCGGATATCGCCAGTCCGGAAAACCCGGTATTATTCGTGCCGTTGCCAAAAGTATATCCGCTGGCGCCGGTCGACACGATCGTCAGGTAGCCGAACCTCCGGCCTCCGCTGCCCGAGCCAACCCATCCGTTTGAGTAACGCAGCTTAAAGAATGGCAGCACCTCTTTGAGGGGACTGAAAAACTCTTCGTTCGATAACACCCATCCCGCTCCAAAAGAAGGGAAAAAGCCATAGCGCTGCCCGGGAGCAAAATTCTCCGAGCCGTTGTATCCAAAGTTAAACTCACCGAAATACTTATCCTTCCAGGAGTAAGTAGCCCTTCCGGCCAGTCCCTGTGTACGTGTAGGAAGAGAAGACGTTAGATTATCGGCAAAAGCCGCCGTGTTGCTGTTCTGGTTATAGAGGATCATTGCCGACACGCTATGATCGCCGAACATCCTTTCATAATTCACCGCAGCTTCGGCATAAAATTTACGGTCGCCGCTGTTGTTGCGGTTATAGCCAAGCGCATCCGAACCATTTGCAAGAATCGCCAGGTTCAGGTTTCCTTCGTCATCATAGGGGTCTGAGCGGTCAATCGCATAAAGCGTTCTCAGCCTGGTCCGGTTGATGGTATGCGAGTTCCAGGTATCAAAAGAGAACATAGCCCTTGCCGAAAGTCCCTTTACCAGATAGCTCAGGTCCTGGTTGATGGCAGCGTTCGAATAGAGCTGACTTTGGAAGATGTTCTGGTATCCCGTTTGAGTGACCAGCGCATAGGGATTCGGCTGATAGTCGCGGGAGGTGTTAATGCCCGGTACAAGGTTACCCGGAAGCATGACCGGGTACAGCACCGGGTTTGTTTGCATCACCCGCCCGAAAGCCTCCTGGGGATTCGTACCCGGATAATTGGTGTTGGTGATGTAGCCCTGCACTCCCAGGGAGAACCGGGTGGTCTTTGTCCAGTTCATATCCACATTAGACGTAAAATTATACCGTCTGAACCTGGTATCGGCATTATAGCTCTGAAGCTTATCCGTTTTCAGCAAGCTTGTCTCATCGTAGTACGCGAGTGATGAATAGTACTGCGTAGTTTCGGAGCCACCGCTGGCGGCAAAATTTATGCGGCGGTTAGCGGCGCTTTCGCTGAACAGGGTATTCATCCAGTCGACATTAGGATACAGTACCGGATCGGAAGCCGAAAGCGTATTATCGATATATTCCCGGGAGTAATCGGGCTGCGAGCCACTGGCCACACGGGCCTCGTTGCGCAGGCGCATGTACTGCTCGCCATTGGCCAGCTCGGGCGTGCGCGTAAAGGCCGTAATCCCCTGGTTATAGTTAAACATGAGGGATGGTTTTCCCACGCGCCCCTTTTTTGTAGTGATCAGGATCACGCCGTTGGCACCCTGGGCGCCATATACCGCCGTTGCTGAAGCATCCTTAAGGACGGTAAAAGAAGCGATATCCTCAGGGTCGAACGCATTGATATTTCTTCCCTGCACGCCATCGACGATCACCAGCGGCGAAGCGCTGTTCAGCGAGTTAAAGGTGGAGATGCCGCGGATCCATACGTCGGCCGTATTGCTTCCCGGCAGGCCCGTTCGCTGCACGCCCACCAGTCCGGCAATCCTTCCTGCCAGCGCAGTACTTAAGTTTGCCACAGGCACCTGCAGCGCTTCCACATTCACGGATGACTGGGCGCCTACCAGGCTGATCTTCTTCTGCTGCCCGTAACCAACAACTACCACCTCGTTCAGGCTGTTATTGCTTGCCTGCAGCACAATGTTCAGTTCGATCACCGTGCTGATCTGGGTGCGGTAGTCTTTGTAACCGATGTAGCGGGCCATCAGCGAGTCGCCCCGGCTGGCCAGGATCGAGAAACGACCGTCGATATCCGTAGACACGGCCTTGCGGGTGTTGAGGTTGAGCACGCTCACACCAATTAAAGGTGCGTTCAGCTCATCTCTCACTGTTCCCTTAACCGTAATTTCCGACTCCTGCGTTTGTGCGGATACTTCGCCCAGGCAAAGCATAGTCATCATGAGCAGGTAAAAGCATTGAGTAAAGGTTTTTAAATGCATAATCTAATGTTTGGTTTTACTGATCAACACAAACTTAGAGGGCAGATGAAACGCTTTTTGTTAACGGTTGGATAATGTTTGTTAACGTACGGCGAAATTTGTTAATGAGTTCTTAATTATATGTTAACAATAGCTTTTATTAGAAAAAATGGTCCTATTTTAGGTCGGTAATTCAAGTTTTGATGAGATACATTCAGTCCGTTGCTTTCTTTACTTTCATCCTGCTGATCAGCGTACTGTTTTACCTCACCTACAATACATTTGAGCTGAATGACAGGCAGTACCAGCTTGCCGAAAAGAACCTGCTCAGCACCACGTATAAGTCGCTGATAAAAAAGGACAACGTATACCCGGGTGGTTATGACATCCTTAACAAAATACTGTTCAAACACGAGGACAGCCTGAAATATTATTACAGAAAGCAGGGCGTTACGCACAACGCTTACGCGGATACGACCCTGAAAAAACTATTCAGCGAATTTGTGCAGCGCAATCCCATGGATTCGATCTTTAACAGCATACGAGACAAGTACCAGTTGAGCAAGGAGCTGCAATACCTGGTAACGATCAATCATATCCGGATCGCTGATAAC
>DALYUO010000325.1:4190-4959 GCA_031981225.1 Pararcticibacter sp. | reverse complement strand
CCCGTGTTGATTATAACTATGCGAGTAGGTATTTTCTGGAAGTGAGTATCAGGGCCGATGGTTCCTCGCGATTCGGGAGAGATAAGCAGTGGGGGTATTTCCCATCGGCAGGGCTTTCCTGGCGGCTGAAGGAAGAGGCTTTTCTGAAAAACTCAGAGTTCATAAGCGATCTGAAGATCCGTGGAAGCATCGGATTAACGGGCAACCAGAATGGGATAGATAATTACGCCGCTCTCGGTCTCTGGCAGGGCGGGTTTAACTATCAGGACAATCCCGGAACTGTTCCTATTCAGTTAGCCAATACTAATCTTGGCTGGGAGTCGACGCGGCAGATCAATGCCGGTCTTGATCTGGGACTTTTCAAAGATCGTATCGGTATCGAATTCAATGTATATTCGAAATACACCGATGATCTGTTGTTGAACGATCCGCTGGCGCCTAGTTCCGGGTTCTCGTCTATAACGAAAAATACCGGGGAGATCAGCAATAAAGGATTTGAATTCAGTATCAACAGCTATAACGTTGACAGCAAAGAATTCAAATGGCAGACTAACCTGACCCTCGCGAGAAATGTCAATAAAGTTGAAAAACTTCCTACCCCTGTAGATGCCTCATACAGCACGATACGAATGATGGAAGGTTATCCGTTGTTTTCTTTCTTCGTGTATAAACAGCTTTATGTGGATGAGAAAACAGGAGATGCGGTGTATGAAGATGTAAACGGCGACGGATCTATTACAGTGGCTGATAAACAGGTTGTGGGAAATGC
>DALYUO010000325.1:0-4180 GCA_031981225.1 Pararcticibacter sp. | reverse complement strand
ACAATAATAACCGCTTCTTTCTGGAATCGGGCGGTACCCGCGACGACCGGCGTGCTATCAATAAAGATCAGTTAAACAGGTGGCAGAAAGAGGGCGACAAAACCGATGTGCCGCGTGTGACAACGCAGGGTAACAATTACACGTTAAGTCCTACCAGCCGTTTTATAGAAAATGGATCTTTCCTGAGGTTAAGTACTGTTAATTTCGGCTATACGCTTCCCAAGTCCTTAGCCAGAAAGATCGGTACTTCAAATGTCAGACTTTACTTCAGCGGAACGAATCTGGCGTTATGGTCGAAATATAGTGGTCCGGATCCGGAAGTAAATGTCACCTCGAGCCCTTTGGTGCAGGGATACGACCTTGGGACACCGCCGGTTCCACGCACCGTTCAGTTTGGTTTTAATGTTACACTTTAAATTTTGCGCAAAGTGATGAAAAGATTAACCTATATGTTTTTGACCCTTGTGCTTTTCTCTTCATGCTCCGAATTTCTTGAGGTTGATCCTCAGTTACAGGTTGATGAATCTAAAGCAATTACTAATGCCGCTTCTGCAGCAACCGCTTTGAATGGACTATATAACAGGCTGGGGAGTAATGGGTACTATGGATCCAATTTTCCTGCATTATCTTATCTATCAGGAGGAGATGTTCAGTGGACAGGTTCCCAGTCGGCGCCTCAGGAAGTCGTGCTTCATAAACTAACAGCCGACAACGGTTACGTTAGTTCCGCCTGGGCTGCTATCTATCAAACCATTCTTTCTGCAAACTACATTATACAAACGGTTCCAGCTGTAAATGATCCGCTTTTTACCGGGACTCAAAGGAATCAGATATTAGGAGAAGCGTATTTCATCCGGGCTTTATCATATTTTGATTTAGCGCGCGGATGGGGTGGAGTTCCGATCATATTGTCGCCTACGCGAGAGGCGAGTGAAAATCTGAATGTTCCTAAAAGCAGCGCGAGTGAAACCTACGCGCAGGTTTTAAAGGATCTGGAATTAGCGGAAGGATTGCTGCCGGAAACAACCGTCAGGCAGAAAGCAACCAAAAAAACGACATGGGCATTAAGGGCGCGCTATCATTTGTACAGGAAGGAGTGGGGGCTGGCAGAAACATATGCCTCAAAGATCATTAACGACACCGGTAATTATTCTTTGCTGAAGCCTTACAGTGCATTCTTCGCCAGCAACGCCGTTGGTACTGCTGAATCTGTTTTTGAGCTGTCGTATACTATCTCGTCAACGAACAATCATAGTAACTGGTGGGCGCCTCCGGCACTTGGCGGCAGAAGAGAATGGTCGCCCAACAATACCCTGGTAGCCTTGCTAAACAGTGCGGTTACCGGCGGCGGACGAAAAGATCTTCTGGGACAAACTGCTGCCCCGGGAAATCTGTGGTACGGTAAATTGTATTACCGCACGCCAACGGGAACTGATCCTGCCTATCTCATCCGTACTGCCGAATTATATTTGATCCGTTCAGAGGCAAGGGCGCAGCAGGAGAATCTGTTCGGTGCACTCGCCGACCTAAACGCTGTAAGGGACCGGGCAGGATTGCTTCCTTTTGCATCGGCAGACAAAGATGATGTTCTGAATGCTATTGGTCAGGAAAGAAGACTGGAATTTGCATTCGAAGCGGACAGATGGTTTGACCTCGTGAGAACAGGCAAGGCCGGACAGGTCCTGTCTATTACTGATCCCCGTAAATATGTATTCCCAATTCCGACCAGTGAGATTGTCGCCAACAATGCAATAGTTCAAAATGAAGGGTATTAAAAACAAATCAATAAATATGAAAAGGATACACGATTTCATGCTTGCATCATTCCTGTTGTTGTTCGCGTCGGCAGGATACGCGCAGCAGGCTGGCCTGAATAAGGCTGTAGGACCTGAAAAAGGTTCATTGATAATTGTAGGAGGGGGCAAAGTAGGACCACAGATCTGGGGCCGCTTTATTGAGCTTGCTGGTGGTGAATCTGCTAATATTGTTGTCATTCCCACCGCTGGTGAAGATTCTTCAATCAGCAAAGGCGGCTTGCGTGAAAAACAGATCCTGGAATCTCTGGGAGTAAATACAGTGACGATTTTACATACACGTGATCCGAAAGAAGCAAATACCGAAAAATTTGTGGTCCCCCTGAAAAAGGCCACAGGAATATGGTTCGTAGGTGGCCGTCAATGGAGAATAGCTGACGCTTTTCTGAACACCCTGGCGCATCGCGAGTTTAATAATCTGCTAAAACGAGGAGGCGTTATTGCCGGAACATCAGCTGGTGCAACAATACAGGGCTCTTTTCTGCTTCGCGGCGATACCAAAGGCAATAACGTTTTAGTTGGGGATCATCTTCAGGGCCTCGATTTCATTCACAACGTCGCCATAGATCAGCATATTCTTAAACGTAACAGGCAGTTCGACCTTATCGGGGTAGTGAAATCCCGACCTGAATTGTTGGGGATAGGTATTGACGAGAGCACCGCCATATTAGTGCAGAAAGACGTTTTTGAAGTACTAGGTGACTCTTACGTTGCTGTTTACGATGCAGCGCAGATTGACAGTAAAATCCCTTTTACTTTTTTCGGACAGGGACAGCGATACGACCTGCGGCTCAGGAAGGAAATCAAGGATGTTTCAGATCGTGCCAGTTTGAGTAATGATAATCGTTAAGAGCAGCAAACATGAGCAATTTTAAAACGACAACAGCTCTGCCTCCATGGAAGTCGCCTGAAAAACATGCTTTTCGTTTTTTCTTCCTGTATTTTCTTCTTCAGGTATTGCCGCTGGACTGGAAGTTCTACAAGCAGATCATCCGTATTGGCTGGGGGCAGTTGCATTATGGCGATATTTTCCTGCTAACGAAGTATACTCCTCATTTTTCTGACGGAGCGGATAACTTCGGCGATTGGGGGATCATTTTTCTAATAGCGTTAGCGGGTACAGTGGTGTGGGCCTGGCTTGACAGGGGGCGCAGAGAATATAATAAACTGTATTATTGGTTAAGGGTAATCCTCAGATACAGACTGGCTGCCGGTGTGATCGGTTACGGTTTCATAAAACTATTTCCTATGCAGGCCCCTTACCCTTCATTGAGCAATTTGAATACTAATTATGGCGATTTTACAGCATGGAAGATCTTTTCAATGACGCTGGGCATTGTGCCGGGCTATGAGTCTTTTCTTGGCTTAGTGGAGATACTTGCCGGCCTCCTGTTGTTTTACAGGAAAACGACTACCATCGGCGCTTTTCTGGTAGTGGTATATACCGGAAATGTGTTTTTGTCGAATCTCGCCTATGAGGGTGGAGAGCATGTGTACAGCTTGTATCTGATCACTATTGCTATCTTCCTGCTTGCTTATGATGTACCAAGATTATATACCTTATTTGGTGAGGGGAAACAAACGATACCGAATCTGTTTCGACCGTCGTTTTCAAATGGATGGTTCATAAAGTTTCGACCGGTTCTGAAATGGGGCTTTTTTGGCTTTTTCATTCTTTTCTACGGATATAAAACATGGCGCGGATTTCATACAGATCCTTATCAATATCCCGCATCGGAGGGGATTGACAGGATTAGCGGTCTTTATAATGTCACGGAGTTTCGTCTGAATGATAAAATTATCCCCTATTCCGCTGTCGATAGTGTGAGGTGGAAAGATGTCGTTTTTGAAAGATGGGCCACTCTAAGTATTAGATCGAACCGGCCGGTGATACTCGACTCCACCAATACCGAAATCATCGCTAAAAACGACAAAGACCGCCAATATGAATTCGCTGGTTCTGGCGGACGGCACTATTTCTCGTACAGCGCTAATCGTGCCCGAAACCTCCTTTCTCTGGAGAACCGGAACAAATATTACCCCAATGAGAAATTTCGGCTGCACTTTTCCAGGCCGACCCGGAACCGGGTCATTCTTTCGGGGCGGAATGAAAAGAATGATTCCATTTACGTCGTACTAGATAAGATAGAAAAGAAGTATCTGCTGGAAGAGGCAGTCGGCACCGGGCGGAGTAAGGCAATAAAACTATAGGCAGTAAAGGGATAAATGAAATTACAATGGAAACGTTAACAAGGACAGTAAATACTCCGGTGGCACCTCTGGAGAATGGCTGGAAAGGCCATCAGAGATTCCTTTTCAGGGTGGCTTTTATTTTTTTTGTGATTATGTCTATTCCCTGGAGCTGG